>CAIWAD010000224.1 GCA_903910645.1 uncultured bacterium
CTGGCGGGCGCCACACGCAAAACGGGGATGAACGATGCCGTGCTCACAGGCACGGGGCGCATCTTCGGGCAGCCTCTCACCGCCGCGCTCATGGATTTCAGCCATTTCGGCGGCAGCGTGGGCAGCGTGGTGGGTGAAAAGATCGCCATGGCCATCCGCCGCTCCCTGGAGCAGAAAACGCCCCTCCTCATCCTGTCGGCTTCCGGCGGCATGCGCATGCAGGAAGGCACCCTAAGCCTGATGCAAATGGCCAAGACCTCGGCCCTGCTGACTCTGCTGGCGGATGCGGGACTGCCCTTCATCAGCCTGCTCACGGACCCCACCACCGGAGGCACCACGGCATCCTTCAGCATGTTGGGGGATGTGATCATCGCCGAGCCCGGCGCGCTCATCGGCTTTGCCGGTCCACGGGTCATCAAGCAGACCATTGGCGAAGACCTGCCGGCGGGCTTTCAGCGCGCCGAGTTCCTGCTGGAACATGGTTTTGTGGATCAGGTGGTGCCCCGCGCGGAATTGAAGGAGCGCATCCACCTGCTCATCAGCCATTTGCTCAACCAGTCGCCGGAGCATGAACGCGATCAGGACAGCGATGACGAAGGCGCGGACGAGGCCGCGTGAGAATTCTTCTTGGCAACGACGACGGCTACCGCGCCGAAGGCCTGCGCGCCTTGCAGCGGGCCCTTGCCCCACGGCACGAGGTGCTGGTGTGCGCCCCGGCGGGGGAATGCAGCGCCACCGGTCACGGCCTGACCCTGCGCGATCCCCTGCGCATCCACCACCACAAGGAGAACGGCACCGTCTTCCATGGGCTCACCGGCCTGCCCGCCGATGCGGCCAAGTTCGGGCTGGCGGTCCTGTGCGCCGATGCCCCGCCGGATCTGCTGATCTCCGGCATCAACCACGGAGCCAACACGGGCCAGAACCTGTTCTATTCGGGCACCGTGGCGGCGGCCTGCGAGGGCACTTTCTCCGGCATTCCCTCCATGGCCGTGTCCCTGTGCATTCCCCCCGGACCTGCTCCAGAGGGTGCCTTCCAGCAGGCTGCGCAGCTGGTGGCCCAGCTGGTGGAGAAGTTCCAGCACGCGCCCCTGGACCCGGAGATCCTGCTCAATGTGAACATTCCCCATCTGCCGCTGGAGCAGATCAAAGGCCTGCGTGTGTCGCGCATGGGCTATGCCCGCTTCCACGAGGTCTTCCAGCACCGTCACGATCCTGGCGGCCGCGCCTACTGGTGGATGGACGGTTCCAAGAATGGGGACGACACGGATCCGGAGCACGACGATTTCCAGGTGCACAATGGGTGGATCAGCCTGACGCCCCTGAAACTGGATCTGAGTCATCCCCGCTGGGAGCGGGCGCTGGAATCCTGGGACCTGGAATCCTTCAAGGTGGGGGAGGCATGAGCGAGACGCGCCAGATCATCGTGCTGGACTTCGGATCCCAGTACACGCAACTAATTGCGCGCAAAATCCGCGAGTTGCACGTGGATTCGGCCATCCTGCCCTGCACGGCCACCCAGGAGGAGGTGCTGGCTTGCAAGCCCAGGGGCGTCATCCTTTCAGGCGGACCCAACTCCGTGTATGACGAGGGGGCGCCGGGCCTGACTCTGGATCTGAAATCACTGGGCATTCCCGTGTTGGGCATCTGCTATGGCCTGCAGGCGGCGGGCCAAGCCCTGGGCGGGGAAGTGAAGGCATCGGATCGGCGGGAGTACGGACTGGCCACCCTGGTCATTGACGAGGAGGATCCCCTGCTGGCCGGGCTGCCCAAGGAAAGTCCCGTGTGGATGAGCCACGGCGACAGCTTGTCCCGCCCCCCTGTCGGCGCCCGCGTGCTGGCCTCAACCTCCAACACGGCCTGCGCCGTGGTGGCCGTGCCGGAAGCGCGCTTCTGGGGCGTGCAGTTCCATCCCGAAGTGCACCACAGCCTGCACGGACGGGAAATGCTGCAGAACTTTGTTTTCACCATTTGTGCATGCGAAGCCAGCTGGACGGCTGGCCGCTTCATCGAGCGCCAGGTGGAGCTCATCCGCTCCACCGTGGGGACGGAAAGCCGCGTGATCTGCGGCATCAGCGGTGGCGTGGACAGCACGGTCACAGCGGCGCTCATTCATCAGGCCATCGGCCCGCGCCTGACCTGCATCTTCGTCAACAACGGCCTGCTGCGGGACGGCGAGTACGAGGCCGTCCAGCACATGTTGCGGGACAACCTGCACCTGAACCTCATCGCCGTGGATGCCTCGGAGCTTTTCCTTTCGCGTCTGGCGGGGGTCACGGAGCCCGAGCGCAAGCGCAAGATCATTGGCCACACATTCATTGAGGTCTTTGAAAGCGAGGCAAAGCACCTGCCCGATGTGGACTTCCTGGCCCAGGGCACGCTCTACCCCGATGTCATTGAAAGCACCATGCAGCGTGGCCCCAGCCAGACCATCAAGACTCATCACAATGTGGGCGGCCTGCCGGAGCGTCTCAACTTCCGCCTGCTGGAACCCCTGCGCGAACTCTTCAAGGACGAAGTGCGTGCCGTGGGCGCCGAGCTGGGTCTGCCCCATCTCATGCTGTGGCGCCATCCTTTCCCCGGTCCCGGCCTGGCCATCCGCGTGCTGGGCGAAGTGACGCCGGAACGGGTGCGCACTCTGCAGAAGGCGGACCGCATCCTGACGGATGAACTGCGCGCCAGCGGCTGGTACGACCGCACCTGGCAGGCCTTGGCCGTGTTGTTGCCCGTGAGCACGGTGGGAGTCATGGGAGACAAGCGCACTTATGAAAATGTGCTGGCCCTGCGCGTGGTGGATTCCACGGACGCCATGACGGCGGATTTCAGCCGCCTGCCCTGGGACCTGCTGGGCAAGGTCTCCAATCGCATCATCAACGAAGTGGCCGGCATCAACCGCGTCGTCTACGACGTGTCGTCCAAGCCGCCTGCCACCATCGAATGGGAATAGGAGTCGATTCATGTGCGGAATTGTTGGTTACATCGGCCCCAAACCCGCCGTGCCCTTCCTGCTGGAAGGCCTGAAGCGCCTGGAGTACCGCGGTTACGACTCGGCGGGGGTGGCGCTGCTGGGCGAGCACGGCCTGCAGGTGGTGAAGGCCGTGGGCAAGGTGAGCCAGCTGGCCCAGCGGGTCAGCCGCGGCCGCACGGAACACCTGGGTTTCGGGCACACGCGCTGGGCCACTCACGGCGTACCCAGCGAGGCCAACGCCCACCCGCACACCAGTGTGGACGGGCGTATCGCACTGGTGCACAACGGGATCATTGAGAATTACGCTCCCTTGCGCGAGGAGCTTCGCCAGGAAGGCGTGGTCTTCAAAAGTGAGACGGACACGGAAGTCCTGGTGCACCTGATTGCCCGCCACTACCACGGGGATCTGGCTGAGGCCGTGCGCATCACCCTGGGTCTGGTGGATGGCGCTTATGGCATTTGCGTGGCGCACCAGGACGAACCCGACCGCCTGGTGGTGGCTAAAATGGGTTCGCCCCTCCTGCTTGGCCTGGGCGAGGAGGAGAACTTCGTGGCCAGCGACCGCCAGGCCCTGGTGGGACATTCGGAGCGCGTCATTGTGCTGGAAGACGGCGAAATGGCCGTCATCCGCGCGGAGGACATCAGCGTTTTCACCATCGACATGCGTCCGGTGGAGCGCGAGGCGGTGGAGCTGCAGGAAGAACTGGAGCGCATCGACAAGGGCGAGTTCCCCCACTTCATGCTGAAAGAGATTTTCGAGCAGCCCCGCACCATTGGCGACGCCTTCGCCGGCCGCCTGCTGCCCGAAGAGGGCGGAGTGCGCCTGGGAGGCATTGCTTCCGTGCTGGACCGCCTGAAGGCCTGCAAGCGCTTGATCCTAACCGCTTGCGGCACCAGCTGGCACGCCGCCCTGGTGGGCGAGTACATCCTGGAGGACATGCTGCGCATTCCCGTGGAAGTGGAGTATGCCAGCGAATTCCGCTACCGCAATCCCGTCATCGACGAGGATTGCTGCGTGGTGGCCATCAGCCAGTCCGGCGAAACGGCGGACACCCTGGCCGCCATGAAGGAAGCCAAACGCAAGGGCGCCCTTGTGCTGGGCATCTGCAACCGCGTGGGTTCGGCCATTGCCCGGGAAAGCGATGCCGGCGTCTACCTCCATGCGGGCCCGGAGATTGGCGTGGCCTCCACCAAGGCCTTCACCAGCCAGCTGGTGGTGCTTATCCTGCTGGCCGTGCACATGGGCCGTCTGCGCCACATGGGCTACAACCATGGCCGTCAGGTGGTGGAAGACCTGAAGGCTTTGCCGGACCGCGTGCGGGAAATCCTGGCCACGGCGCCGGAGATCAAGCGCATCGCCCTGAAGCTTGCTGAACACAACAATGCCCTCTACCTGGGACGCGGCCTCTTCTTCCCGGTGGCCCTGGAGGGCGCGCTGAAGCTGAAGGAGATCAGCTACATCCACGCGGAAGGCTATCCCGCCGCCGAAATGAAGCACGGGCCCATCGCCCTCATCGACGAGCACATGCCCGTCATCGTGGTGGCCCCCCACGACGACAACTATGAAAAGGTGGTGTCCAACATCCAGGAGGTGCGGGCACGCCGGGGCAAGGTGGTGGTCATTGCCACCAAGGCGGACACCAAGCTTCAGGAGCTGGCGGATGAGATCATCCTCATCCCCGACGCCACGCAGGCCACCCTGCCCATCCTGGCGGCCATCCCCCTGCAGCTCTTGTCCTATTACATCGCCGTGGAACGGGGTTGCGATGTGGACCAGCCCCGCAACCTGGCCAAGTCCGTCACGGTGGAGTAGGGTGGTGCGCCCGCTGCGCTTCCTTTACCTGCTGCTGTTCCTGGCACTCGGCGCCCGGGCTGGAGCCCTGGAGGACGCCCTGCGCCTGTCCACCCATGGCAATGGCGTGGCGGACAGCAGCCAGGCGGCGGCCATGCGCCTGCTCGTGAATGCGGGAATGGCACTTGGCGGGCAGGATGCCTCCACCTGGCAGTGGCTGGACCTGTGGTTGGCGGGAGAATGGGAACAGCGGGAAGATCTGCCGGTCCTCCGGGAGCGTTTTCAGGTGGACTGGCCTCGCAGCCGCTTCCAGGGAGAGGCGGATCTGGTGCTGGCCCGCTGGTATGTGGGGCGCCTTTCCGTGGAGGAGGCCTTTCCCGTTTTGCTGGATCTTTGCTGGCGTCTGGAGCCCGGTCCCGCCCGCACGGAAGCCCGCAGCTTGTTGACGCGTTATTGCCGGCTTCCCCTGGCTCGGGCGTTGAAGGATTCCACCGCCCACGCCGGACATCCTGGACGCAGCCGGGTGCTGCGGGACATGGCCCTTGCCGCCCAGCCCCAGCGCCGCCTGGATATTGTGGCGCCCTTCAGTGGTGACAAGGCCTCATATGGCAAGGATATGCAAGCGGGGGCCCAGGCCGCGGTGGATCTGCTGAAGCGCGGCGGCCACCATTGGACCTTGACCACGCGGGACAGCCAGGGCGAGCTCTTCCTGTCCAGGGAGTTGGCGATCAAGGCGCGGGATGAAGGGGCCGACGCCGTGCTGGTCCCCTGGGATCAGGAGAGTCTGGGCGCCATGGGCGGCCTGCAGTTGGGCTTTCCCATTCTCGCCATGGGCAATGGTGGGCCTGCCTTGCAGGATCTGTCTCCGGATCTGTTGCAGATGGATCTTGACCCGGCCGCCGTGGGCGCCCTGATGGCATCCTTTGTGCGTGACAGTCTAAGAGCCACCAGTCTGGGTGTGCTGGCGCCGGCCACCCAGCCCGCCCGCCGCCTGTTGCGTTCCTTGTTGGGCAGGCTGCAGGAGGAAGGTGGCGTGGAAAGCGGCCAGGAACAGTGGTACTTCCCCGGGGCCCGGGACCTGCGCGCCCAGATGGAAAATCTGTCTTTGTTCAGTGCGGCATATCCTGGACCAAAGGTCTGGGTGGTGCTGGGGCAGGAAGGCGAAGCCGCCGCCTTGAAGCAGCTGGTGGAGCAAGCTCCACCGGAAGTGACCCTGGTGGGGGACGCCAGCCTTCTCTCCGCATTGGGTGGCAAGGTGGATGCTCATTTGGCCAAGCGTCTGTTCATCATTGCCGCATATCTGCCATCTGTCTATGCCCGGGGAGCCGGACTGCAAAAGGAACTGGACCAGGTCTTTCCACCAGATGGCACGCCCATGGCTCTGCGCAATCGCGCTTTCGAGCAGGCCCGTTTGACCATGCTTGCCGCGGAGGAGGGTGCCCGCAGCGGCCTGGGCCTGTTGGCCACCCTGGAGGATTTCCCCAAGCCTTCCATTTTCGGTCCAGGCCTGCAGTTGCAGGATGGCAGTGCCGCCGGAGCATGGCTCCTGGCGTGGACGGGCACACAATTCACCTGTGTGGGCGGCCGATTGGCCGTGGAAAGGTAGAGCCATGCTGGACGCCATCCTGTTGGGAATTCTCCAGGGCCTCACGGAATTCCTGCCCATTTCCAGTTCCGGCCATCTTGTGCTGGGCCAGGCCCTGCTGGGGGGCGCGGGTCATGGTGAGCAGGGCATCCTTTTTGAAGTCCTGTTGCATTTGGGAACCCTGCTCGCCGTGGTGGTGTCCTTTCGCCAGGATGTGGCCGACCTGCTCACCTCTTGCCTGCCCCAGGGCATGACCCATCAGGATGTGGTGGTGAATCGCCGCAGTCGGCGGCTTTTGTTGGCCATGGTGGTGGCCAGCCTTCCTGCCGCCATCGTGGGGCTTAGCCTGAAGGATGCCATCGAGCAGCTCTTCACCAGACCTGAGACCGTGGCGCTCTTCCTGCTTGGCACGGCGCTCATCCTCTTCGTGGGAAGTCGTCTGCGGCCGGGACAGCGCATGGCGGAGGACGCCGGCTGGGGACGCAGCCTGTTGGTGGGCACTGCCCAGGCCTTTGCCATCCTGCCCGGCATCAGCCGCAGCGGCAGCACCATAGTGGCCGGCATCGCCACGGGCCTGCGGCCGGTGGAGGCCGCGCGTTTCTCCTTCCTGATCAGTCTGCCCGCCGTGGGTGGGGCCGCTTTGCTGGAGGCCCGCGAGCTCTTCACCGGCGACGCGGTGATCACCATGCCCGCCGCCTGGCTCCTGGCAGGCTTTCTCAGTTCGGCCATTGTGGGCTATCTATCGCTGAAATGGCTGCTTATCGCCGTGCGCAACCGTTCCCTCATCTGGTTCAGCGCCTACTGCGCCACGGCGGGGCTGGCCTTCCTGGTCTATCGGGCCCTGGCATGAGGCCGCGCATCGGCATCACCCTGGAGCCCAGCACCGACGGCCAGCGCTTGCGTCCCTGGCGCACGGGACATGCCCTGGATTACCTCATGAGCACGTACAGCCAGCTGGTGCGGGCCCATGGCGGATTGCCCGTGCTGATCGTGGCTGGATCGGACCTGTCGGAAGCAGGGGAGTTTATCCATCAGCTGGATGGCTTGCTGCTCTCTGGCGGTGCGGATCTGGATCCCTCCCTGTGGGGCGAGGCGGAGCTGGAACCCGGAGGCCTGGTGCAGCCACTGGGTCCGGATGAAAAGCTGCGCAGCAAGTGGGAGGACGCTTTGGTGCGCCATGCCCTTGAGCAGGACCTTCCGCTCTTTGGCATCTGCCGCGGCCTGCAGCAGCTGAATGTCAGCCTGGGTGGCAGCCTGTGGCAGGATCTGGAGCGTCAAACAGGGCGGGCCGGGCACCCGGGCGGCGACAATCCCTACCATCTGATCCATGGCCTGGATGTGACGGTGCCCAGCGAGTTCAGCGATTTGATGGGCGCGGCCCAGGTGACAAGCAGCCATCATCAGGGCTTGCGGCGTCTGGGAAGGGGCCTGCGCGTGCTGGCCACGGCCCAGGGAGAGCCCAATGTGGTGGAAGCCGCCCGCCATGAGGAGCATGGCTTCGTCATGGGCGTGCAGTGGCACCCGGAGCGCATGGCGGAAAGCCCATTGACCCATGGCCTGTTCCGGGCCTTTCTTCACGCGGTGGAGAAGAGGCGCCCATGAGTCGTACAGCCTCCAAAAGCCCCAGCCTGCATGCCAAGGCCGGGGTATGGAAGCGCCTGCCCACGGTGGAGGAAATCTCCACCGGCGTCCTGCCGCCCCTGGTTTTGTTCACCGGAGCCGGCAAGGGCAAGGAGGAAGGCTTCGAGGAGTACCGCATGGAGGAGGCCTTCCAGCTTTTCTGGAAGCATGTCACCGATGAATCCATGGCGGATTTCAACCGCGACCTTTTCAATGCCGACGAGGTGCGATCCGAGGAGCTCTTCGCCCAGGCCAGTTCCTTTCCCATGATGGCCGAACGCCGTTTGGTGGTGCTGCGACGCTGCGAAAAGGCCTCTGCCGCCTTGTTGAACGATCTACTGGTCTACCTGGACCGTCCTTCGCCCAGCACCTGCCTGCTGCTGGTGGGAAGTCCGCTGGACAAGCGACGCAAAGTGTGGACGCGGGTCCTGCAGGAGGCGGCGGTTTTCGAGTTTCCGCCTTTATCCGCCATGCAGCTGGCCACATGGCTGGTGGCCTGTTGCCGGGAGCAGGGCCGGCAACTGCCGGAACACCTGGCCGGCATGCTAGCCGATCAGCTGGTGTCCGCACCATTGCGCATGGCCCGTCACGAGGTGGACAAGCTCTGCCTTTTGGTGGGCGAAGGCGGCACGGTGGACGAGGAGGCGGTGGCCACGGCCCTGGGCATGGAGCCCCAGCGCAAGACCTATGACTTGCTGACCACCGTGCAGGAAGGCCGGTTGACGGAGTCCTTGAACATCCTGCAGAGCTTGTTGCGCGTGCCGGACAATGCCTTCATGTTATGCGGGATGTTTGGGAAAAGCCTGGGGCGACTGTGGTTCATCGGGCAACTTTCCGCCCGGGGGCTGGGCACGGCGGACATTGCCGCGCGGCTTTCCGTTAGCGAATACTCGGTGAAGATCAGCATGCCGCTCCTGCGGCGCTGGTCCCTGGAGCGCCTTGAAGAGGCCTTGCGTCTGGTGCTGGAGGCGGACATGGCCCTGAAAGGGGACAGTCCCCTGCCGCCGGACCTGATTCTCTTTCAACTTGTGGTGAACCTATGCCGTCTGAGCTGAGCCGTCTGAGCGATGAGGAGGTGATGGCCCTCTTCCAGGCGGAAGAGCAGGCGGCCTTCGACGAGCTGGTGCGCCGCTACAAGGATCGTCTCTTTCTGTTCATCGTGCAGATGGTGAAGGATCGTGCCCTGGCCCAGGACATGCTGCAGGAGACCTTTATCCGCTTGTGGCGCCACAAGTTGAAGTACCGCCAGATTGCCCGTTTCTCCACCTGGATCTTCACCATTGCTGGAAACCTGGTGCGCTCCGAGATGCGGCGCCAGGCGCGCGAGATGCGCGTGGACCTTACGCCGCGTGACAGTGATGACCGTCCCATGGAGCTGCCCGATCCCGGCCCCGCCGTGGATGCCCTGGTGCATCGCAACATGCGCGTGGAGGAAGTGCACGCCGCCATTGCGCGTTTGCCGGAAGAATTCCGCGAAGCTCTTGTTTTGCGCGAAATCGAGGAACTTTCCTACGAGGAAATCGTTGAAATTACCGGTGTGCCCCTGGGAACGGTGAAAAGCCGTATCAATCGAGCCAGGGCGCGCCTGGTCCAGATGCTGCAAAAACAAATCAAGGACGAGCGCCCATGACTGATTGCCAGCGTCTTGAATCTGAACTGTGGGCCTGGCTGGAGAATCCGGCCGCACATCCGTCCCACCTTCAGTTTGAGCGTCATCTCACGCGCTGCGCCCCATGCCAGGCCAGCGTGGATGGTCTGCGCCAGCTGCGTCAAGCCCTGAAGGGCCTGGCGGAGGCACCGGACCCAAGCTTCACCCAGAATCTGGCAGTAGCCTTGGCGGACCCGCACCGGCAGTCCCGCTTTGCCGCGGATCCTTTCCTTGAGGATGTGCCGGAGCAAAAGCCCGCTGGTCTTGTGGTGGACCGTCGTCAACGCGCCTTTTGGGTTCGTCCCTTGAGTTTGGTGGCGGCCGGCGCCGTGGCGGCAGTGTGCATCGGCCTGCTGGGGCGCTGGGGCACGCAGGAAACTCCGCCCCTGTCTCAGGGCCAGTCTCCGGTTCTGGACAATGCCAGGATCCAGCTGGCGGATGGCACGGATCCATCCCTGACAGATTCGGCTAAAACGGAAGGGAAGGAAGGGATCCTGGCGGAGCGCCAATGGCAGGAGGACAGCTCCAGGGCGCAGTCCGGCCAACCGGATTCCCGGGAAAGGCTCACGCCGGTCACCACCAGGCCTTGAGCAGCCCGACCGCTTCCTTACCTTTGTCCATCGCCACGCAGGCGATGGGGCTTTGAGTGCTTTTTCGTCCAGGCACGCCCCTTGAGTCACCACCCAAGGCAGGGGGCGGAAGATCATGAAGGGCATCCTTCTGGCCGGCGGCACCGGTTCACGACTGCATCCTCTCACCAAAGTCACCAACAAGCACCTGCTTCCTGTGGGTCGCGAGCCCATGATCCACCATCCCTTGAAAAAACTCCTTGACGCCGGCATCCGGGACATCCTGGTGGTCACCGGCCTGGAGCACATGGGTGATGTGGTGAATCTGCTGGGCAGTGGCAGCGCGTTCAATTGCCGCATCACATACCGCGTGCAGGACGAGGCCGGTGGCATTGCCCAGGCCCTGGGCCTGGCAGAAGGCTTCGTGGGCCAGGATCCCATGTTGGTGCTGCTGGGAGACAACATCTTCCAGGCATCCCTGGCGGATGCCGCCCGCAGCTTCCAGGATTCCGGCGCCGAGGCCCAGATCATGGTCATGGAAGTGCCGGATCCCGGACGCTATGGCGTGGCCGAAGTGGTGGAAGGCCGGGTGCTGGGCATTGAAGAGAAGCCCCTGCAGCCGCGCAGCGCCTGGGCGGTGACGGGCATCTATTTCTATTCCCCGGGTGTCTTCGAGATCATCCGCACCCTGAAGCCTTCCGGCCGTGGGGAACTGGAAATCACCGATGTGAACAACCATTACATCCGGCGCGGGACCTTGCGCAGCGAGGTGTTGCCCGGTTGGTGGACGGATGCCGGCACTTTTGAGTCGCTGGCTTTGGCAAACCAACTCATTCTGGGGGAATCCCAATGAAAATCACCGTCATTGGAACGGGATATGTCGGATTGGTCGTCGGCGTGTGTTTCGCCGAAGTGGGCAACGATGTCATCTGCGTGGACCTGGACGCCCGCAAGATCGACATGCTCAACCGTGGTGAAATCCCCATCTACGAGCCTGGCCTAAAGGAAATGCTGGAGCGCGTGGTGAAGCAGGGGCGCCTTCATTTCACCATGGAGACGGCACCTTCAGTGGCCCAGAGCCAGGTGGTGTTCATTGCCGTGGGCACCCCGCCCGACGAGGACGGCAGCGCCGATCTGCAGCATGTGCTGGCCGCCGCCCGGGATGTTGGCCGCGCCATGACCGGCTATACCATTGTGGTGGACAAGAGCACGGTGCCCGTGGGCACGGCGGACAAAGTGCGCCAGGCTATTCGTGACGTCACCTCCCAGGAATTCGATGTGGTGTCCAATCCCGAATTCCTGAAGGAAGGCGCCGCCATCAACGATTTCCTCAAGCCGGACCGTGTGGTGGTGGGTGCGGATTCCGAGCGCGCCCGGGAGATCATGCTGGAGCTCTACGGCCCCTTCGTGCGCACGGGACATCCCATCATCACCATGGATGTGCGCTCGGCGGAACTTACCAAGTACGCGGCCAACGCCATGCTGGCCACCAAGATCAGCTTCATGAATGAGATTGCCCGCATTTGCGACCGCGTGGGCGCCAATGTGGAGATGGTGCGCATGGGCATTGGCAGCGACTCGCGCATCGGCTCGCAGTTCCTCTTTCCCGGCGTGGGCTATGGTGGAAGCTGTTTTCCCAAGGATGTGAAGGCCATTATCCACACCGCCGGCGAACACGGATACGATTTCCGCATTCTGCAGGCGGTGGAGGAAGTGAACGCCGGCCAGAAGCGCCTGATGGTGGAAAAGGTGAAGGCCCACTTCGGAGAGGATTTGAGTGGCCGCGTCTTCGCACTGTGGGGCCTGGCCTTCAAGCCCCGCACCGACGACATGCGGGAAGCCCCCGCCCTGGAGATCATCGCCGGGCTAAGCGAGGCTGGAGCGCGCTTCCAGGTCTACGATCCGGAAGCCATGGAAGAAGCCCAGCGCCGTCTGGGAGACAAGGTGAGCTACGCCGCCGACAACTATGAAGCCTTGCGTGGCGCCGACGCCCTGATTGTGGCAACGGAGTGGAGCGATTTCCGCGAGCCGGACTTCGATCGCATGAAAGGCCTGCTCAAAAGCCCCGTGGTGTTCGACGGGCGAAACATTTACCGGCCGGAGAAGCTGCGCAAGCTGGGCTTCACCTACAGCTCCATCGGCCGTCCCTAAGGAGGCGGGCCCACCGGCCCGGTTGAATCCAGCGAATTCCAAGGGAGCCCGCCCCGGCGGGCTTCCCATTTCCACAAGGAAAGGCCCATGCGCACCCTGGTCACCGGCGGAGCCGGCTTCATTGGCAGCCATTTGTGCCGTCGACTTCTGGCTGAAGGCCACGAGGTCATCTGTCTGGACAACCTCTTCACCGGTTCCCGGGCCAACATCCTGGAGCTGATGGACAACCACCGATTTGAGTTCCTCCGCCACGACATCACCGAGCCCTTGCTGGTGGAAGTGGATTGGATCTTCAATCTGGCTTGTCCCGCCTCACCCATCCACTATCAGGTGAATCCGGTGAAAACGGTGAAGACCAGCGTGATGGGTGCCATCAACATGCTGGGCCTGGCCAAGCGAGTGCGTGCGCGCATCCTGCACGCCTCCACCAGCGAGGTCTACGGCGATCCCTCGGTGCATCCCCAGCCGGAAAGCTATTGGGGGCATGTGAATCCCATCGGGCCGCGGAGTTGCTACGACGAGGGCAAGCGCGTGGCCGAGACCCTGATGTTCGACTACCATCGCCAGAACAAGGTGGATGTGCGGGTCATCCGCATCTTCAACACCTATGGTCCGCGCATGGCCCAGAACGATGGCAGGGTGGTGAGCAACTTCATCTTGCAGGCCTTGAAGGGTGAGGACATCACCCTTTACGGTGATGGCAGCCAGACCCGCAGTTTCCAGTATGTGGATGACCTGTTGGAAGGCATGTTGCGCATGATCCAGCGGGATGGCTTCCATGGCCCGGTGAACCTGGGCAATCCGGAAGAGTTCACCATGCGTGAACTGGCGGAACAGGTGGTGGCTTTGACAGGCAGCCGCAGCGCCATTGTGCAACGGGAACTGCCCCAGGATGATCCCCGCCAGCGCAAGCCCGACATCAGCTTGGCTCGTCGGGAACTGGGTTGGGAGCCACGCATTCCTCTTAGCCAGGGCCTGCCCCGGACGGTGGAGTGGTTCCGTCAGGTGCTTGCGGGAGAGGAGTCGTGAAACGACTGCTCCCGCTCCTGGCACTGCTTGCGGC
>CAIWAD010000225.1 GCA_903910645.1 uncultured bacterium
CATTTGGCCGTGGGCCACGGCGAAGCGCGCTTCCGGCACCAGTTCACGCAGTTGGGCGATGATGGTGTCAATAGTCTGTACGCGATTGTGCACGAAGTAGACCTGGCCGTTGCGGTCCAGTTCGCGCAGGATGGCACTGCGGATGGCGCGGGGGTTCCAGGGCAGGATCTCTGTTTCGATGGGCAGGCGATTGGAGGGCGGCACATTCACCAGGCTCAGGTCGCGGATGCCCAACATGGCCATGTCCAGTGTGCGTGGAATGGGCGTGGCGGTCATGGTGATCACATCCAGATTGGCCTTCAGTTGCTTGATCTTCTCCTTGTGCATCACGCCGAAGCGCTGCTCTTCATCCACCACCAGCAAACCCAGTTTGTGGAATGTCACATCCTTGGAGAGGAGGCGGTGGGTGCCAATGAGCACATCCACCTTGCCGCTTTTCACTTCCGCCAGAACCTGGGAGACTTCTTTGGCCGACCGGAAGCGGCTGAGCACTTCCACGCGGGCCGGATATTCGGCGTAGCGCGCGCTGAAGGTGTTGTAGTGCTGTTGGGCCAGAATGGTCGTGGGCACAAGGACGGCGGCCTGGTAGCCGTCGCTCACCGCCTTGAACACGGCGCGCACGGCCACTTCCGTCTTGCCGAAGCCCACATCACCACACACCAGGCGATCCATGGGCCAGCCCGCTTCCATGTCGGTCTTGCAAGCGGCAATGGCATCCAGCTGGTCGCTGGTTTCCTCGAATTCGAAAGCGGCTTCCATTTCCTTTTGCCACAAGGTGTCCGGCCCGAAGCGCACGCCTTCGCTCATGCGGCGCCGGGCGTAAAGTTCAATCAGCTGATTGGCCACCTTTTGGATGGAGGCCTTGGTTTTGCGCTTGGCGCGATCCCATTCGCCGGTGCCCAGCTTGCTCAGCTTGATGTCCGCTTCTTCGCCGGCCGTGTACTTCTCCACATCGCGGAAATGCTCCAGTCGCACATAGACGCGGTCGTCATTGGCGTAGCGCAGCTTCAGGACTTCGCGCTCGTTGCCATTGACCTTGATGGTGGTGAGGCCTTCGAAAATGCCCACGCCATAGCGAACATGCACCACGGCGTCGCCGCGCTCCAGGTTCTCAATGCGTCGCAGGGCGGTTGCGCGCCGGAATCGCTTCACATGGCGGCGCACGCGGGGGCGGCCAAAAATTTCGTGATCGGTATAGACTGCCAGGCGGGAATCGTGGGAGACAAAGCCTTTGTGCAGAGTTCCCACGCTCAAGGGAATGCCGTGCAGCTCCAGGTCTTCCAGGATTTCGCGCAGACGCTCCATTTGGCCCGCGTTGTCGCAAAGGATATGACAGGCATAGCCTTCCTCCCGCAGACCGCGCAGATTGGCGGCCAACAGGCTCATGTTGCGCATGAAAGCTTCCTGACGCCGGGACCGCAGATTCAGCACATCCTCATCGTCCGGCTTACGGCTGTCATGGAAGACCAGTCGGGGGCTGCGCAGGAGCCTCTCCACAATGCGGGAGGGCGGGGCATAGCGGTCCTGTGGCGGAAGGTGATGTCCCTTCTCGCCCAGTGTTGTCCAGGTGTGCAGGATCTCCTGGGCGTGGTGCTCCAGGTGGGCGCGCACCGTGTCCAGGGGAGGCGCCACCACCAGGGTGTCCTTGCGCAACAAATTGAAGAGCTCGGTGCCGCCCTCAGTCTCGCGCTCGGCATGGAGGGCCAAGGTCACGCTGGCCAGTTTCTCCGTGGAAGTTTGTAGGCCCGGATCGAAGGCGCGGATGCTGGCCACCTCGTCGCCATCGAATTCCAGGCGCACTGGATATTCGTGGCCCCAGGGGTAAAGGTCCAGGATTCCGCCGCGAACAGCATACTGGGCAATGTCTTCCACCGTTGCCACGCGGTCAAAGCCAGCCGCATCCAACGCTTCCAGCAGCTCGTCGCGGTCCAGAACCATGCCGGGTTCAAGCACATGCAGGCCGCCATCCAGCTCCTGGGGTTCAGGATGCAGGTCCATCAGTTGACGCAAACCGCTGACCAACACCAAGGGGTCGCCCAGCCGTAGGCGGCGGTAGATCTCCATCAGGGCACTGCGACGCTCCAGGGGCAGGGCTTTCTCGTCGTACGGCGAGGCTTCCACTGAAGGCAGCAGGAAAACGCGATCCTGTCCCAGCAGCAGAACCAGATCATCGGCCAGTTCTTCGGCTTCGTGCTGATCCTCCATGAGGATCAGGCCGGGTCTGGATTCCAGTGCGGCGGCCGTTGCCAACGCACGCAAGCTGCCAGCGGCGCCTGCCACCTGGGTAAGCAGGTTTTCCTGAAGTTGGCTGGGCAAGAGGCAGAGGGGTTCGCTGCTCAGCGCCCGCACCATCACCTGGCCAATGGCGTTATGTGGCAAGATATTCATGGGCCACCTTTCCGGCGCCTAGGGCGTGGGTGTCCTGAAGCTTCAAGTCATAGACGCTGGCCTGGGATTCGTCTTCCGCGCCGGCAAAAATCATGTAGCGAGTTCCGGGCTGACGCCACCTGCGTGTCCACGCAGCCAGCAGGCGAAGATCTTTGAAAAAGCGGGCTAGGAAGAAATCGGGAGCTGGCCTGTCCCGCACCTTTTCCACGCGGGCGTGGAGGACTTCCACATTGGCAAGTTCCAGCTCCGCACAGCACGCTTCCAGGAAGCGGCATTTTTTCAGCTGACTGTCCACCAGCAGAAGGGTCAGCTCGGGTTTGAGGATGGCCAAAGGAATGCCGGGAAGTCCGCCGCCGGAGCCCAAATCCACGATGCGTTTGCCGGACGCTTGAAAGTGTGGAAGCTCGGCCAAGCTGAGGCAGGGGGCAAGCAGCAAGTCTTCCAGCTGTGGCAGGACATGGGGAGACACCAACCCCAGTCGTTCGTTTTCGGCGCGCAGTAGTTCCGCGTAGCGTGACAAGCGCTCGGACTGATCAGTAGCGGGATGAACCCTTTCGTGTTCCACGTGGAACCTCGTGTTAGTTCAAGGGCGACGCGGCCCGGACTTTGCTCTTTTGCAGATGAATCCATAAGGCCTGCAGGTCGGTGGGATTGACGCCACCTACCCGTGAGGCTTGTCCCATCGTGCCTGGTTGCACCAGCTTCAAGCGATCACGGGCTTCAATGGAGAGCCCTGCAACAGAGGAGAAATCCAGGTTCTCCGGAAGCGGTAACGCTTCGTTACGCCGAAAAACTTCTTGTTCCCGTTGGGCGCGCTGGATGTAGCCTTCATATTTGATGTCCATTTCCAACCCTGCCAGCAAAGATGCGTCTGCTTCCAACGCCCAGGTGGGACCAGCCGAGGCAAGCAGACCTGCCAGGTTTATCTCTGGACGCTTCAACCAAATTGCGGCTCGTTGGGTCGAACATGGGCTGGATGCTGCCTCGCCTGAACTGGCACTCTCCAATAAAGGGGCCACCTGGCGGGGGGTTAAAGCGGTGTCCTGCAGCCAGCCAAGCAAGCGCTGCCGCAAGTCTCGACGCTGGAGCAGGATTTGCCAGCGCCACTCTTCCAACAGTCCAAGATTGCGGGCTTGCGGCATCAGGCGCTCATCGGCATTGTCCTGGCGCAGCAGCAGCCGGAATTCTGCCCGGGATGTGAACATGCGGTACGGTTCTGGCAATGGTTTGTGTACCAGGTCGTCCACCAGCACGCCCAAGTAGGCCTGATCCCGCGTGGGAATCCAGGCATCTTTTCCCTCCAGGAAGGCCGAGGCACCAATTGCGGCCAGAAGACCTTGAGCAGCAGCCTCTTCATAACCAGAGCTTCCATTGATCTGCCCCGCGAGAAAGAGGTTGTGTAAGCTTTTCAGGGACAGGTCGGGCTTCAGTTGCCACGCAGGAAAGCTGTCATACTCGATGGCATAGCCGGCCCGAGTGAAGCGCACCTTTTCAAAACCAGCCACGGTACGCAAGGCCGCCAGCTGCACTTCTTCCGGCATGGAGGTGGAAAAGCCGTTCACATACATCTCACGGCCATTGACGCTTTCGGGTTCCAGGAAGAGCTGGTGGCGATCCTTGTCTGCGAAGCGCACCATTTTATCTTCCACGGAAGGACAGTAGCGCGGCCCCACCCCTTCAATGCGTCCTGCATACATGGGGCTGCGGTGAAGATTGTCCCGGAGGATGGCGTGGCAGGCGTCTCCTGTCCAGGCAATATGGCAGGGCAGTTGGGGGAGCGAGATGCGGTTTTCGAAGAAGCGGAATGGAGCCGGCGGCTCGTCACCCGCCTGTTGGTCCAAGCCCGCGAGATCGATGCTGTGGCGATCCACACGGGGCGGTGTGCCTGTTTTATAGCGACGGATCTGCACACCCTCACGCATGAGCGCCTGGCTGAGGCCGATGGCCGGGGCTTCTCCAGCTCTGCCACTGGCCATCTTGGCCTCGCCCACATGCGTCATGCCGTTTAAAAAGGTCCCAGCGCACAGGACAAAGGCGTGGCCGCGCAGACAGGTGCCGTTGTCCAGCATCACGGACTCCACACGGCCAGCCCGAACCAGGAGGTCCACCACTTGGCCCTGGCGCACATCCAGTCCATTGGCGGCAAAAAGCAGCTTTGTTGCTTCCCGCGCATAGGCCCATTTGTCGCTTTGCGCGCGGGGCGACCACACGGCCGGACCTTTGCTGCGGTTCAACATGCGGAACTGAATTCCGCTTAGGTCGGCCAAGGCGCCCATGGCCCCGCCCAGGGCGTCAATCTCGCGGACCAGCTGCCCCTTTCCCACACCTCCAATGGCGGGATTGCAGGACATCTGACCTATGCTTTGGAGATTCATGGTGATGATCAGGGTGCGCAGTCCCATGCGGGCACCGGCCAGTGCCGCCTCGATGCCAGCATGCCCGGCTCCGATGACGATGAGGTCATAGGCTGGATCGGGATGGTTCCACGTGGAACCAGGAGGCGTGGCAGTGGACATGGGTCACTTTCCGATGCAGAAGCGCGCGAAAATGCGAGGATAGATCTCGTCAAAATCCACCGCGCCGGTAATGGCACCAAGCGCCTGGGCGGCGTCTCGCAGATCCGCTGCAGCCAAAGTGAAATCGTGTGATGCCGTTAGCGCCAGCTCCGCACGGGCCAGGGCCGTGTCGGCCCGTCTCAACAGGTCCAGGTGTCGAGCTTCGCTTACCACCAGCTCCAGCTGCTGCCAATGGTCATCCAGCAGGCGTTTGCGCAACGAAGTGCGCAGCTCGTCCAAGCCCAAGCCCGATTTGGCGCTGAGCTGAACGCCTTGGTCTGCCAATGCGTGTGCGCCTAGATCAGCCTTGGTGAAGACCAACAAGCAGCGGGGATCCCCCGCCACTTCCGGCAAAGGGCACTGTTCCGGCGCAACCAAGTGCAGGATGATGTCGGCCTGGGCCACCCGTTGGCGAGTCAGGGCCATACCCCTCTTCTCCACGCCGTGGGCCCCTTCGTGCAGGCCAGCCGTGTCCCACAGGGTAATAGTTAGCGCCTCATCCAGGCGCAACTCAACACCAATGGCGTCGCGCGTGGTGCCAGGACCCTCGTCCACCAATGCCCGCTCTTGACCAGCCAAGGCGTTTAGCAAGGTGGACTTCCCCGCGTTGGGGGCGCCCACCAGGACCACCTGGGCCCCTGTGGCCAACCGGCCCGTGTGCCAGGATGCCATCCAGGCCGCCACGCGCTCTCGCATGGCGGCAAGCGCGGGCATCAAGGCTTCCGCCGTGGCCGCTTCAATGTCATGATCCGAGAAGTCCAGATCCGCTTCCAGCTGGGACAGGACATCCAGCAGCTGAAGGCGCAGAGCCTCCACCACCGAGCCTGTTCCCCCAGCCAGGGCGCGCAAGGCCAGTTGATGACCCAGACCGCTGCTGGCCTCGGCCAGGGCCTGCACCCCTTCCGCCTGATCCAGCCGCATGCGCCCATTCTCCACCGCCCGGCGCGTGAACTCTCCGGGATCAGCGGCGGCGCAATCTCGCAGCAGGTCCTTCAGCACGGACTCCACCACAAAGGGTGCGCCGTGGGTGTGGACCTCCACCACATCCTCTCCCGTGTAGCTGTGGGGGGCATGAAACACCAACAGCAGGGCTTGATCCAGGCGCTGCCCATCATGGTCCTTCAGCCAGACCAGACGGCTGCAGCCATGAGCAGGAAGTGAGCGTCGGGTAATGCGGGACAAGGCCACGGCAAAGGCTTGTGGACCGCTGATGCGCAGCACGGACAAGCCACCACGACCAGGCGGTGTGGCCACCGCCACAATGGTGTCACGCCCATCCGCGCCCACAGAGTGTCAGCTCTTCTTCCTCTTCATCTTCACCGAGTCCGCCATCACCAAGGTCTCCGGCACCACGGTGGAGGGCGGCGTCAGCCACTGCTGCTGAGCAATGGTCAGGAAGTTGAAGAGGGTGTAGTACAAGGTCAAGCCGGAAGGCATCTGATTGAAGAACAACAACATGAAGGCCGGCATGATGTAGAGCATCATCTTCTGCTGGGGATCCGTGCTGGCCGTTGTGGTCATGCGCATGGACAGGAAAGAGGACAGGGCAAAGATGATGGCCAACAGGGAAACCTGATGTCCATACATCCAGATGTTGAAAGGAAGGGTCAGAATGCTGTCCGGAACCGAGAGGTCTGTGATCCAGGCCACAAAGCTGGCGCCACGCAATTCAAACGCCCCACGGAAAACGAAGTAAAGGGCAAAGAGCAGGGGCATCTGCAGCAGGTTGGGAAGACAGCCGCCCAAGGGGTTCACCTTGTGCTCCCGATAGAGCTTCATGGTTTCTTCCTGCAGCTTGCGCGCATCCTTGGCGTGGGTAGCCTTCAGCGCGTCCAGCTTGGGCTTCAACTGCTGCATGTCCCGCATGCTACGGTAGCTCTTGGCCGTCAGGGGCCAGACCGCCAGCTTCACCAGAAGGGAGAAAATGAGGATGATGATGCCGTAGTTGCTGATCACCAGGTGCAGCTTGGTGAAAATCCACAACACGGCGGTGGCGAAGGGCCGGATGAGCGGCCACATGAAGCCGAAGAAACCCATGCTCGTTTTGGACATGGTGGCCTGCACTAGGCTGGGATCCATATCCGCCAGGGCGGCCTTCTGCAGCGGCCCCAGGTACAGGGCGAAACTTTGCTTCAGCTGGCCCTGGCGATCCATGGGCATGTCCAGGCTGAACGCATACTGGCCGTGGGCCAATGGGCTGCCCGTGTTGGTCTGGCGACCATTGAAAGTCACGCGGGTGGGTTTGAAGTCCGCGTTCTTCTCCAGCGGCACAAGGGCCAGCATGAAGTATTTGTTGCGCGAAGCCACCCAGTGCACGGTGCCCCGACGCTCTTCGCTGCCCTCAGGCTCCTTGGCCCCCAGGCGATAGCCTTCCATTTCCGTGCCCAGCAGGGCAAGGCCTTCCGTGTACATGTTGTCCTGCATGGGGCTGGACTCGGTCAGCTCCAGACCGCTGTTCCAGCTTAAGCCCCAGCTCTGGTGGCGCAAAGGTTCCTTCACGCCGGACAACTCCATTTCCACATCCATGCGCCAACTGCCGTCGCGCAAGATGTAGCGCTTCAGCAGACGGCCGCCGTCCCGGCCGGTATAGACAAAATCCAGCGACGCCTGGCCGCCGGCGGCCAGCTCCACGCGATCAGGCTGCTCGCAGGCGAACAGGAAATCCCGCGTGTCCACCTCGCGACCATTGATGTTGAAGTCCGGCACCAGGTTGGCCTGGCCATCCTTCACCAAAAGCACGGTCTCGCCCGTGTAACTCTTCAAGCCCTTCAGCTCATGCCGCACCAGACTGGCGCCGCGAGTGCTGAACACGCTGATGCTGTTGCCGCTTTCCACGGTGATCAGGCGCTCAGACAGGGCGGTGGCGGGACTCTCGAAGATGGGGGCAAGGCTGGCGCTGGCGGTGGCGCTGTCCGCCAGGGCAATGGCCGGCTGCTCTGCCGCGAGCGTGGTGCTGTCCAAGGCGGCAACCGCCGCGGCGGGAGCCGTCTCCGCGCCCGCCACGCTGGCCAGACTGTCCGTCATGGCTGTTTGGGACTGCTTGGCGGCCAACTCCTCGCTGGTGGGCATGCCCACCCAACGGCGATACGTGTCCGTGCTCCTGAAGAGCGCGATGACACCAATAAGGAAGAAGGCCAAAATCGAGCGCTTGTCCAGGCCGTTGCCCATCGTTGCTCCTTGTCAGGGATGATCCACGCCGCCCCGGGAGAAGGGATTGCAGCGCAGAATCCGCCACAGGCTCTTCACGAGCGCCCTGGCGAATCCGTACTTTTCAAAGGCTTCCAGTGCGTAGTGTGAACAGGTCGGGTAGAAGCGGCACGACGGCGGCCTAAGGGGCGACAGGCGTCGCTGGTAAAAGCGGATCAGCGCCTGTGCCGAGCGGCGCAGCGGGGAAGAGCGCATCCAGCTCACTCTGCAACTCCTGCCAGCTCGCCACCACTTGCACGGTGCCGGCTGGGGCCTTCCTGTCCTTGGCCCGCAACAAAAAGAGCAGGTCCCGTCCAGCGGGAAAGCGGCCTTGATGCAGGCGGAACCACTCGCGCAGTCGCCGTTTCTGCAGATTTCTCAAGACCGCGTCGCCGTAGCGCCGAGGTACAAGGAAAGCGGCCCGTGGCCGCTCCGATGGGGACAGGTAGACGGTAAGGATTCGTCCTCGCCGACGCCGGCCATGCTGCAACAAATCGCGGATCCGGTTGGGATCCTTGAGGATCCGGCACCGGGGCAGCCGCTCATCGGGCAACGCTGACCGTCAGACGCTTACGACCCTTGCGACGGCGTGCACTCAGCACCTTGCGGCCGCCAGGGGTGGCCATGCGGGCGCGGAAGCCGTGCTTGTTCCGGCGCTTGCGGTTGCTGGGTTGAAAGGTGCGCTTCATCTTCAAAACTCCGAATCGTGTTCGCGTTAAACAAAGGCCCTGAGTTTACCATCCTGCCTCTGGGAATGCAAGCCACTCCTCATCAACAAGATCGCTCAAGGAAATGCTGGTCCGGCTCTTTCATGGGAATCCTGCCTTCGCCGCAGGCTGACGCGGCTTCCTTGCGTTGAGGCCGCGGATGCCTTGAGTGTGAAAGCCATGGCAATCAACGATTTTCCATTGAAGGAAGCCCGTCCTCCAGCTTTCCCGCACCTACGGTCTTGCATGGAGCGGGGCCATCCTCTATTATTTTGGGTTTTGAACAATGGATGGACCATGCGCGGCAATCCTTTTTCCCGTCAACAGCTTCAGGTTCCCGGCCTAACAGACCGGGAAGCGGAAGTGCTGCGCCATGTCATCCACTCCTTCGTGATGACGGCCAATCCGGTGGGCAGCCGCACCCTGTCCAAGTTGCAGGACCTGGATTTGAGCGCCGCCACCATCCGCAACGCCATGGCCGACCTGGAGGACAAGGGTCTGCTGGCCCATCCCCACACCAGCAGTGGCCGCGTGCCCACGGACATTGGCTACCGTGTCTATGTGAACTACCTCATGGAGCAGGAGCACATC
>CAIWAD010000226.1 GCA_903910645.1 uncultured bacterium
GCATCGGAGAATGCCAACACCACCACCACGGCCAACACCAGTTACACCGTGCTGTCGGATGTGGCGGCCCCGGTGATGAGCCTGTCGGCCTTGACCAATGTCCAGCCCGGCGAGAGTCCGGCCGTGAGTTGCGCCATCACCGATGCCACGCCCATCGCAAGCGCTTTGTTGTATCACCGCGCGGGCGCCGGTGCCTGGCAGAGCAGTTCCATGAGCAACATGGGATCCGGTTCCTGGGGCGGCAGCCTGCCCGGTTACGCCCTGGGCACGGTGGTGGAGTATTATGTGCGCGCCACAGACAGCGCGGCCTCCCCCAACAGCGGCGACAGCGCCCACCAGACCTACACGGTCACGGATGGCACTCCGGCCACGGGTCCGGACAGCTACGGCTACAGCTGGTACGACAGTGCCGACGCCGGCATGGGACCCGACTACCTGTGGCAGGACATCAGCGGCTCGGGCACGCAACTCAGCCTGGGTGACGACCAGAATGTGACGGTGAACCTGCCCTTCTCCGTGACTTACTGGGGCGTGAACTACTCGCAACTGGTCATTGGATCCAATGGCTTCGCGGCCTTCGGCACGGTGAGTGGCGCGCCCTACAGCAACGGGACCATGGCCACGGGCGGCGGCGTATCCAACATGGTGTGCGCTTACTGGGACGACCTGAATCCCGGCAGCGGCGGACAGGTGCGCACGGCCACGGACGCCAGCGGCACGCGCTTCGTGGTGTCCTGGTTGGCTGTGCCCATCTATGGCACCAGCAACCTGCAGACCTTCCAATTGGTCTTCCTGAACCCGTCCGTGTATCCCACGGTGAATGGAAACTCGGCCATCATCGCCCAGTACCAGTCCGTCAACAACACGGGCGGCTGCACGGTGGGGCACCAGAACAGCACGATGAACGCAGGCTTGACTTACCAGAACAACGGATCCGTCGGGACCAATGCGGTGGCCATTGCCAACAACCTGTCCTTGATGCTCAGCACAGGTGCCACCACCCTTGCCCCGGTTTCCGGTCTGCAGGCGACGGTGAACGGAACCAGCATCGTTTTGAACTGGACGGGGAATGGTGCCCAGAGCTACCGTGTGTATGGCGGGACTTCTGCCTGGGATGCCCACAGCTCGCTTGAGACCACCGTTTCCGGCACGACGGCCACCCTGCCCATCACGACAACGGCCAAGTGGTACGATGTGCGCGGTGTGCGGGAGTATCAGGCCATGAATCTGCTGCTGGAGAGGGCGGATTGGAAGCCCGTGGTTGTGGAGTATGTCCACCCGGCTTGGCACAAATAGCACGAACGAAATGACCAACCAGATACAGGACGCACAATGAAACAGCTGTTTCGGAGTGCGGTGATCGGATTGGCGGCAGGGCTTGCCCTGCCGCTCTCCGTGTTGGCCGCACCCATCGTCAACTTGCAGCCATCCGGCAGCGGCCGGAGCTGGCAAATGGAGATCACCTTCGATACGCCCCAATTCGTGGAGAATGGCGAAGGGGTGTGGAGCGGACATGAGGTGTTGATGGAAGGCGCAGGCTGGATTGGCCAGCCGGGCGCTCCGGACCTTCCCAGCGTGCAGCGTCTGCTGGAGATGCCGGATCGCTCCGGCGTGCAGCTGCGCCTGGTGGACGGCGACTTCGAGGAGGTGGCGGGCATCAATGCCCTGCCCTGCCAGGAGCGCCTGCACACGGAGCTGGAGACGCCGCTA
>CAIWAD010000227.1 GCA_903910645.1 uncultured bacterium
ATGCCGCGCCTGGAGCGCTACGCCCTCATCACGGCCTTCGACTACCGCTGGAAGCGCCATCTGGCGGAGATGGACGAACTGAAGGCCGGCATCGGCTTCCAGGCCTATGCCCAGAAGAATCCACTGGTGGAGTACAAGAAGCAGGGTCTGGAGATGTTCAACACCATGCTCCTGACCTGCTACGAGGATGCCTTGCAGATCATCACCCGCGCCAACCTGGAGATCCGCCAGGAGGACACGGAGTTCAAGGGGCGTGGTGATGAGGGTGTGCGCGCCCAGCACCAGGAAGTGAACACGCTGCAGAGCGGCGGATCCATGGCGCCGCGCACCACCACGCAGGAGGAGCGCGACGCCGCACGCTTGAAGAAAGAGCCGGTGAAGCGTGAGGGTCCACGGGTGGGGCGGAACGATCCCTGCCCCTGCGGCAGCGGCAAGAAGTACAAGGCCTGTCACGGGAAGGACGAGTAGACGGCGTGGCCGTAGGGACACGATGTATCGTGTCCCTACGGGCGGCTCAACGCCCCTTCCAGCTTGACAGCGGGCCCTTAGGACGCTATGTTTGCCGCTTCCTTTGCCATCCTAGCTCAGTTGGTAGAGCAGCGCATTCGTAATGCGCAGGTCAGGAGTTCGAGTCTCCTGGATGGCTGTCAAGGGGATCCGCGGATCCCCTTTTTTCTTGCCCGTGCATCATGCAAAGCGTGGCACATTGCCCAAGGCCGCCACGCACCTGGCTTCCAGCTCCGCCAGCCGACGCCCGCGCTGGAAGGCGCTTTCACCTTCAACCGCATCCAGCAGCGCCAGCACCGTGAAGCGGAAAGCCTCTGCACCCTGGGTGCGCCACTCCTCCTGAAGGGCGGCACAGCGGTGGCCGCCCAGATCCAGTTGGGCGCGCTGGCTGAGCAACCGCCGTTCCACGCCTCCTCCCCGTCCCACGAAAGCTCGTCCACTGGACAGATGGACAATGGCGTAAACCCCGGCCGCATCGCCAGTCCGGGGAGGCACATCGCCGCGAGGCTTCAACCAGGAAGGGCCATGGCCTTCCCCAATCACATGGTACACCATGCCGTTCCGACTCAACAGCCCCGCATCCACCATCTCCCGCCGCACGGTGCAGTAGTCCGGGTAGATGGGGGCAAGAAGTGCGTTCAGCTCCGCTTCCGCATAAGCGCGGCCCGGCTCCAGCAGAAGGGCGAACTCCTCCAGCAGAACCAGACGCTTGCTCTGGCGGGCGGGCATGCGCTGCAGTTTGCCCATGGGCGCAAAGGTCTCCAAAACCTGTTGACGAAAGGTGCGGCACGCCTCCATGGATCCTCCTCTCCTGTAATGCTCCATGAAAGCATGCCGCACCCCGTAGATCAAGCCTCCTGCTGGAAGCGGTGCCGATAATAGGCCTTAAGCTCGGGGTAGAGCCAACTGCTCACTTCCACCAGTTCGCCAGCCCGCTCCCAGGGGATGACATCATCCCCTTCGCGGCCGTCGTTGTAATAGATCAGTGCGCCTTCCACCAGGCCACTCCCGGTTCCCCACCAGTCACAGGAATCCAGGTAGCGGATCAGGTCGCCCATGCTGAAAGGCCTGTGCGTGTAGTCAATGTCGAAGGGCTCGTCGTCGTGCAGACCCACTTCATCCACCACTTCGATGATGAGATAATCTCCATCGTATTCTTCAATCTGCTCTCGCCTGCTGCGGTATTCTTCCCAGGTCCCCTCATCCTCGTACTCTTCATCGCGCTCCGCCGCATCCCAGTCGTCCTGCCAGTCCTCGGCTGGCGTGTAGCCCATTTCCTCCTCCAGCTTGTCAATGGCCTGGCTTACATAGAGGTGTGCGGGAGTAGCGTACACACTGGTCACCTCTTCGTGCACGGTGCCCAGCAAGGTGATGCGACACAGTTCAATGGAACCGTCCCCCAGTTCCGGCAGATCCTCTCCTGACAGGGCCGCCGGCCCCGCCATTTGGAGCACAAGCGCCCGCTCCTTCTCAATCTGCTTGGGGGACAAGATGTTCGTCCAACCCTCCTCCAGCAGGGGCCCAATCCCATGCTGCTCCAGCAGGTGGCGCCGAAGAGTGCCGCGCACGGCATCCACGGGATCTCCCGCATACCAGGCCGGGCGATACTCAAGATCGAATTCCACTGTTTCGGGCGTGCTGGTGTTCGTGCTCATGGTTCTCTCCAATGTGCTTTGATGTGATTTACTATCAATCACTTCGTATCTGTGTCGAAACGATTCAAGCCGCAGAAAGATTGTGGTGAGGAAGAGGTGGTGGCCGTTCCCGGCAACATGCCGATGGCGCACCCCGCCGCTGGGTGAAGGGATGGAGAATGTGGAGTGAAGGGACAGGTCCCACGAAGGGCGTGAAGACGGGCATGCGGCCTCCCAAAGACGCACGGCGTCTCCATGGGGAGGCGCCCGCTTTAGCAGCATTTGTATCCCGCCCTGCAAGCTGTGCTTCAAATCGGCGGCTACGAAAAATCCCGCTTGTGCGACAGCACTTGCGGGACCCTGGCGACCAAGTCGGCTGGATCTCGCTTTAGCTGCATTTCTATGGCGCCCGCAAGCGGAGGCAAATCGGCGCGGGGCAAAG
>CAIWAD010000228.1 GCA_903910645.1 uncultured bacterium
AAAGGAAAAGCCCCCGGCAGGCGGGGGCTTGAAGAGCGGACCGGACGAGACTCGAACTCGCAACTTCCAGCGTGACAGGCTGGCGCTCTAACCGATTGAACTACCGGTCCGTGAATGGGCGATACTGGGCTCGAACCAGTGACCCCCTGCGTGTAAAGCAGGTGCTCTGACCAACTGAGCTAATCGCCCTTGCTTCTTACCAGGATGGCGGCCGGAATGACCACCAAGTAGGCCAGCGACAGGATCAGGGGCGACAAGGTCAAAGAAACGAAACCATCGTGCGGGCCGCGGCTGGCGCAGAAAAAGCCTACGACGAGGAGCAGGCACCCGGCAAGGAACAGCAGATAGTTGATCCTGCCAAAGGGCAGCGATTGCTTCATGTCGTGACCTCAGCCCAACGAGCCCCAAGAGTATCTTCTCCGAAGCGCCTTGTCAAGGCGCAAAAGTGCTTTTCCTACTCAAAATCAAAGAGATCCCACTCCCGGCCCAAATCCCTGGCCGACGGTGTCAGCACCATGCCTTTGCTGATGTGAATGCGCAATCCCTGCTCCCGGGCGGCGCGCACTTCGCGTTCCCCCACCAGGCGCCCCACCGGCAGGCGACCGGCGCTGGTGCGCGGACGACCAGCCTCCACCAGGAACGCCATATCGCCATCATGCACCCGCAGGGCGGCGGCATCGTCGCTGTCCAGGTGCAGTTCCAGCTCGAAGTCCGCCGTGACCTGCACGAACACTTCCGCCAGCATGCCGTCGCGCACGGCTTCACGCACATCGCCCCGCCGATGGCTGCGCAGGGCGCAGACCACGCGGTCCCCATCCATCAAGCCCAGCTGGCGCGCCTTCTCCGCCGGACAGGCCAAGCGCCGGGTGAGCGAGATAACACCCTGCTCCAGCTCCACATGACCCCGTGGCCCCAGCAGCGTCACGCGCGGCGCGCCTTCCACATCGCCGGAGTGCCGCACCGGAGGCTCCAGCCCAAGGAGCTGCGCCTGGCCCCATGGGCATTCCAATCGCGAAATCCCCGCATGGGGGCCCATGACCGGCACCGCCTGCAGTCTTCCCAAGGCGGTGGCGGCGTCCACACGCTGCTGGGACACAAAGCCGGCCTGCACGCCCCAGGCCTGGGCGAATTCCAGCCGCGTCCCTTCACCAAACAGACGCGCCACATGCTCCCGCGTCAGAAAGACGCGGGGGCCAATGACTCGAATGCGGGGCTGCAGGCTCATGGGATGGGGCACTTAGCGCTTGAATTCTTTCACGATGCGGTCAATGTCCTCGTCGCTCAGGCCTGTTTTGCCGTACTGGGTCGCCGGGGCGGAAAGCGGAGCGGCCACCTTTTCCTCCTTTGGACGGTAGCGGAACTGCTCATCGTAGCCCCACTTGCGTTCGGCATCCTTGGAAGGCCCTTCCAGCGGATTGATCTCCCAGGCCACGCGCTTGATGTTCACCAGATGCAGGGGCCCCACATTGTCGCTGGTGATGCTGCCGCCCCAGGTGCCTGGCCCCAGTGTCATGCTGGGCGTGAGGCCCGTGGTGTAGCCAATGGCCCCGTGGGTGGAGGGTGAATTCACAATGATGCGGAAGGCCGGCTTGTGCAGGCCGAACTCCATCACAATGTCCGGATCCTGGCAGTGGATGGCGAAGGTGTGCCCCACGCCGCCGTATTCCAGGATGCGTGCGCTCAAGTCGCAGCCCGCTTTCCAACCGTCCACCACATAGAAGCCCAGCACGGGACTCAGTTTTTCGCAGGACAAGGGATCCGCCGGGCCGACCTCGTCCAGCATCACCACCAGGGCGCGGGCGGCGGGCGGCACCTTCACACCGGCCAGTCCGCCAATATGCTGGGGGCTGCGGCCCACAATGTCCGCATTGAGGTGGCCCTTCTTGTCCACCATCACCGCCTGCAGCCTGGCCTTCTCCTCGGCGGTGCAGAAGTAGGCGCCCGCCCGGCGCAGCTCTTCCATCAGCTTGCCGGCAATGGGCCGGTCCGCCACCACGCTTTGCTCGCTGGCGCACACCGTGCCCCAGTCGAAACTCTTGCCGGCAATGATGTCCCGGGCCGCCTTTCCCACTTCCGCCGTGCGATCCACATAAGCGGGGACATTGCCCGGTCCCACGCCGTAAGCGGGCTTCCCCGCGCTGTAGGCCGCGCGCACCATGTCGCTGCCACCGGTGGCGAGAATGACGCTGGTGAGGCGGTTGCGCATCAGTTCCTGCGTGCCTTCCAGGGTGGGAATGGTCATGCACTGCACCAGATTGCGCGGCGCCCCCGCGCCGCAGGCCGCATCGTGCAGCAGACGCACCGTTTCCAGGATGCTGCCCTTGGCCTTGGGGTGAGGGCTCATCACAATGGCGTTGCGCCCCTTCAGCGAAATGATGGCCTTGAAGATGGCCGTGCTGGTGGGATTGGTGCAGGGGATGAGCGCCGCCACAATGCCCATGGGGACGGCGATCTCGTGAATGCGCCGCGCCGGGTCGTGGTGGATGACGCCGCAGGTTTTCAGGGGCCCCACATAATCCAGCAGATGTTTCGAGCAGAAGACATTCTTGGTGGTCTTGTCCTCAATGCGCCCGAAGCCGGTTTCCTCATGGGCCATGCGCGCCAGGCGCTTGGCATTGTTCAACGCCACCGAGGCCATGGCCTGGACCACGCGGTCCACCTGGTCCTGGGTGAAGTGTTTGAACTGGTCCGCCGCGGCCCTGGCCGCCTTCAGCTGATCCCGAACATCCTGGATGGAGGCCAGATCCCGATCCATGCGCGCCTCGCGAGGTGATGATTGTCGATGGTCAAAGGTAGGGAAAGGCCCCTGCAGAGGAGTGGCGGCGTGGACCCGCATGTTGGAAAAAGCAAAGCCGGGGACGTGAACGCCCCCGGCTGGAATGTCAGGCCCTGTTTGATTGTTAGCGCTGGGACCGCGCCACGCGGAAGCCCAGGCTGAACCAGTAATCCAGCGGCTGGCTGTGATAGCGCTGGGCCAATCCAAGCTGAGTGGAAATACTGTCCCAGCCGCCACCGCGAATGATGCGCCGCTCGCTGGACAATGCTCCCAGGGGATCCACAACAAAAGTGGGCTCATAGTCGCCGGACCAGTCGTTGCACCATTCGAAGACATTACCCGCCATGTCTTGCATGCCAAGCGCATTGTTTCCCGTGGGCTTGCTGCCCACCGGCGCGGTCCAGTCATAGCAGCTGGTGAATACGGCGCGTGTGCAGGTGGGGCTCTGGTTTCCCCAAGGATAGGTGCGCTCGTTGTCGTACTGGGCGGCGAACTCCCATTCCGCCTCAGTGGGCAGGCGATAGCCTTGGGCCACATAGGGGTTGTTTTGCGTGGGATCAATGTCGAAGTCGCTGCCATAGAAGGCCTGCAGCCCCGTCATTTGGGAAATCCAGTCGCAATAACTGGCGGCACCGTACCAGGAGACCATCTTCACGGGATGTGTGCCCGGCGTATAGCCAGCCGGGTACTGGGCCAGTCCCGCAGGAGCCGTGCGCAACACCAGATCACCATCCACCAAGCCAATCTCGCAGCGGGCATCGGACATCATCAGCAGGCCGCGCCCGTGGGCCACAAGGTCGCCGCCTTCCACAACAACCAAGCCCTGATCCAGCGCCCACTGGGCCGCCGTCAGGAACTCCTGGTTGCTCACTTCGCGGCGTCCCATGGAATAGGATCCCAGCAGCTGCACATCATGGATGGGAGCGGCCATGTCCACCTGGCCCATGGCGAAAAGACCTCCCGGCACGGGGATCAGGTCCGGCTGGGGAGGCTCATAGCCCCGCACCACCACGCGATAATAGCTCTCATCGGGCACGGCGTGGTCGGTGAAGCTGTTTTCGTGAACCTGCGCAAGCAGGGTGCCGACGCTGGGCGTGAACCAGGCGGTGGTGCTGCGGTGAACTTCATAGGTGACACCCACCAGCGCGTTTCCGTTATCCGCCTGGGTTACAGGCGACCACGCCAGCTGAAGATCCCCTGCGCCCACGGAGCTTACCGCCAAATCCTGTACGGTCTGCGGAAGGGCTGCCCAGCTTTGGGACGCAAAAAGCAGCAGGGCCGAGGCCCGAGTCAAAGTGTTCATGTTGTCTCCACGAGCTCTGTGTGTTAAAGCAGTGGTGGTAATTTGACTCGATCCTCGTGCAAAGCAAGAGTACAGGACAAGTATTTGAAAATCAACAGGTTCGCTTTTACGTGGAATTCAGCCCTATTCGTGCCGCAAAGCCTGTATGGGATCAAGTGCCGCAGCTTTGCGAGCTGGATAGAATCCGAAAAAGATGCCAACCGTGGCAGAGAAACCCAGGGCAAGGGCCACCAATTGTGGCGTGATAACGGTGCCCCAGCCAGACAATTTCTCCAGAAGGGCCGCTCCGCCAAAACCTGCAGCAACCCCCAGGGCGCCGCCAATCAGGCTCATGACGATGCTTTCAATCAGGAATTGCACCATCACATCCCTTCCGCGAGCGCCAATGGCCATGCGGATGCCGATCTCCCGGGTGCGCTCGGTGACGCTCACCAGCATGATGTTCATGATGCCAATGCCACCCACCAGCAAAGAGATCCCCGCGATGGCGGCCAGGAGCATGGTCATCACCTCCGTGGCGCCCTGGGCGGTTTCCGCCAGCTCCGACTGGTTCTTGAGGGTGAAGTCGTCTTCATCGTAGGAGGCCAGGCCGTGGGATTCGCGCAGAATGGCTTTCATTTCCTGCTGGGCTGCGGGAATGTCCGCCTTGCTGTCCGTGGAACCCAGGATTTGCGGGATGTACATGCGGCCCGCCAAACGCGTGCGCACCGTGGTCCAGGGCGCCAGGATCACATCGTCCATGTCCCGGCCCTCGGCGGTTTGACCCTTGCGCTCCAGCACGCCCACAATCTCAAAGGGCACATCGCGCAGTTGAATGGTCTGTCCCACCGGATCGCCTTCGGGGAAAAGATTGTCCACCACTGTCTGGCCCAGCACGGCCACTTTGCGCATGGCGCGCTCTTCGGTCTCATCGAAGTGACGGCCACTGGAGACATTCCAGCTGCGGATGCGTGAATAGTCCGTGGACACGCCCATCACCGCCACGCGCCAATTGCCGGAGCCTCCCACCACATGGGCCGGCGCCACGATCATGGGGGAAATGGAGCTGAGCCACATGCTCTCGCGCTTCAGGGCTTCATAGTCATCCAGGGTAAGGCGGTTGGAGGATCCGGCGCCCATGTTCACGCCGCCGCTGCGGCTGGCCCCCGGGGTGACCACCACCAGGTTGCTGCCCAACTTGTCGATGCGCTGCTGGATCTGCAGGCGGGCGCCCTGGCCCACCGCCACCATGACGATCACCGCCGCCACGCCGATGATGATGCCCAGCATGGTGAGCAGGGTGCGCATTTTGTTCTTCAGGATGCTGCGCACGGCGATGCGCACCAGGAGCAGGGTTTTCATGCGCCAATCTCCGGAAGCAGGGCCAGCTGGCGGGCGGCGTCGCGGCGCGGTGTCACAGGCTCGTCGCGCAGGATGTGGCCATCGCGCAGTTCCACCACGCGAGTGGCGCACTCGGCGATGTCGTGCTCGTGGGTCACCAACAGGATGGTCACGCCCTTGGCGTTCAAGTCCTGGAAGAGCGCCATCACTTCCAGGGATGTGCGGCTGTCCAGGTTGCCCGTGGGCTCGTCGGCCAACAGGATGGCGGGCTGCATCACCAGGGCGCGGGCAATGGCCACACGCTGCTGCTGGCCACCGGACAGCTCGCTGGGTTCGTGATCCACGCGATCCGCCAGCCCCACACTGCGCAAAGCCTCCAGGGCCACCTGGCGGCGGTCCACCTTCAGGCCACGATGGCTGTAGAGCAGTGGCAGCTCCACATTGTCCAGCGCGCTGGTACGCGACAAAAGGTTGAACCCCTGGAAAACAAAGCCGATGCGCGTGTTGCGGATTTCCGCCAATTGGTTGCGCCCCAGGCCGTCCACACGCACACCGTCCAGCCAGTAATTGCCGGAAGTAGGGGAGTCCAGGCAGCCCAGCAGGTTCATCAGCGTGGACTTGCCGCTGCCCGAGGCCCCCATGATGGCCAGCATCTCGCCGCGCATCACCTGCAGATCCACGCCACGCAAGGCCTGCACGGCCGTGCTGCCCGTGGTGTAGGTGCGCGTCAGGCCCTCAATGCGAATGACCGCCTCGTGGGCCATGCTCAGAAACCTCCACGGGGCGGTCCCATGGGCTGCTGGCCCTGGGGCTGGAAGGGGTTGGTGCCCTTTTCCTGGCCGGTGGACACCATGCCGGCAATGACCTCCAGGCCCTCGTGCAGGCCTTCACCCGTCACCTGTGTGCTGGTGCCGTCGCTCAAGCCCGCCGTCACCGGCAAGGGCCGGGGTTTGCCGTCCTTCAACACCCACAGCACAGTGGGGCCCTTGCCGCGGCCGCCACGACCGTTGTGTCCGCCCCCGGCGGAATTCAGGCTGGCGGGGCCATGGGGATCTCCACCCGGACCAGCTGCCATGCGGGGGCGACGCCTTTCGCCACCCGGAGCGCCACCCTCTTCCGCCTTTCCGCCAGCGGCCTTCATGCTGTCCCGACGGGCAGCGCGCTCGCGCTTCAGATCCGCCATCATGTCATCCGAGGGCTTGAAGCGCAGGGCCGCATTGGGCACCACCAGCACCTGCTCCACCTTCTCCACAATGAAGTCCAGCGTGGCGGTCATGCCGGGCATGAGCACGCCGCCGGGATTGTCCACCTCCACCACCACCGTGTAGTTGACCACATTTTCGCTCTGCACCGGCTGCATGCGAATTTGCCGCACCACGCCGGTGAAGCTGCGCTCCGGCCAGGCCTGCACGGTGAACTCCACCGGCTGTTCCACATGGACGCGGCCAATG
>CAIWAD010000229.1 GCA_903910645.1 uncultured bacterium
AGAAGAGCGCCACCTCGCCAGCCCCGGCGCCTTCATCGTCGTAGAGCGAGGCATCCAGGCCGCAAAGGGCAAAGCCCTGGCGCTGGTAGAAGGCCACGGCGGCGGGATTGCAATCCTGGCATTCCACCCACAGGCCGCGCGCCCCCTGGCTGCAAGCCCAGCGAAACGCATGGTCCAGCAAGCGCAGGCCCAGCCCCTGGCCTCGGCACGCACGGTGGACATAGAGATGGCGCAGCTCCGAGCGTCGGTTCCACGGGTGATGCACGACGGCCACCAGGCCAAGCAGGCGATCCTCCTCCTCCGCCACCACGGTCAATCCCGGCTGGGGCATGGACAAGTCGTCCAAGGGGAAGCGCTTGGTCCTTGGGATGGCCAGCGGTTCCCTAACCAAAGTGAAGGCCATGGGAGCCACCGACACGCGCAGGATCTCCTCCGTGGTGTAGGAACTGTCCAAGGCATCCAGTGCCGCCACTTCTTGTGCTCGCAGCGGGCGCAGCCGCAGGGCGGATGGATCCATCACGCGGGGGATCCCGGTTCGGAATGAGGAAGAGAACCCAGCAGACGCAGGGCCTGGCGGAAGGCGGGAGCTTCCACATCCAGGGTCTCCATGTCCCCCACGAAGCCCGGCAGGATGCGTCTGGCCAGGGCCTGAAAGGCCTCCGTTCGGTCGCTGAACACATAGCGCCGCCTGCCGGACTCCAGGTTGGGTGTGGCCAGATCCCTCTCCGCCAACACGCGGGCCAGATCCCGCGCCGTGCCCTGGGCGGCGTCCACAATGGTCAGGTCCGGCCCCAGCACCTGGTGCATCATCTCCTGGAGCAGGGGATAGTGCGTGCAGCCCAGCACCAGCGTGTCGATGCGCGATTGCCGGATGTCGCCCAGGTAGTGGCGGATGACCGCCTCGGCCACCGGTCCCTCCACAATGCCGTCCTCCACCATGGGCACGAAGAGGGGGCAGGCGCGACTTAGCGTGCGCACGGCGCTGTCCAGGCGCGCCACCTCATGGGGATAAGCCCGACTCGCCACCGTGGACGCGGTGCCGATCACCGCCACCTCGCCGGATCGCGTGGCCTCCACGGCCTGACGGGCGCCGGCCTCCACCACACCCACCACCGGCACAGGACAGATGGCGCGCAGCTCGGGCAGGGCCACGGCGCTGACCGTGTTGCAGGCCACCACAATGGCCTTCACCTGGTTCTCCAGCAGCCAGGCGGCGATTTCGCGGCTGAACTCCCGGATCACCCGTGGGCTGCGGATGCCGTAGGGCACACGGGCCGTGTCGCCGAAGTAGATGAGATCCTCCCGGGGCAGCTGCTCCAGGATGCGGGCCACCACGGTTAGGCCGCCGACGCCACTGTCGAAGACTCCAATGGGCTGGGTTGAAGGCATGCCGGCCTCTCTGAAAAGGGATGATGCGCCGTCCGTGCGGCGGCGCGGTCAGGGCAGGGCGCTCACCACATCCTTGAAGTGGCGGCCACGCGCCTCGAAGTTGGCGAACTGATCGAAGGAGGCGCACATGGGGCTAAGCAGCACCGCATCGCCCTCCCGGGCCAGGCTGTCCGCCAGTGCCACCGCCTGGGCCAGAGTCTCCACCTGACTCACCGGCAGGCTGGTCCTGAACCCGTCGCCGATGATGGCGGCATCCTTGCCATAGACAATGAGCTGCCGCACATGACGCCGCATGAGATCCGCGATGGGGCTGTAATCGGCGGTTTTGGCCTCGCCTCCCGCCAACAGGACAACGGAGGCTGGCGGGAAACCAGCCAGGGCCTTGGCGGTGGAGTCCACATTGGTGGCCTTGCTGTCATTTATCCAGCGCACGCCATGGCGTTCCCGCACCGTCTCGATGCGATGCTCCACCGGCGCGAAATCCAGCAGGGCCCGGCGCACGCACTCCCGCTCCAGGCCAAGGTCCAGTGCCGCCAGCAGCACGGCGGCCATGTTCTCCAGATTGTGCGCCCCCATCAGGCGCGCCTCGCCCGTGGCGATGAAGGGCTGACCGCCATCCAGCCACAGCCCGGCCTCATCCACGCGAGCCTGGCCCCGGGGACCGAAGGCAATGGCGCGGGGCAGGCCCTGCGCGGCCTTGGCGCGCAGGAGCGGATCCCCTTCATTCCACACCAGGCAACCATCCGGCGTCACTTGCCGCGCCAAGCGCCACTTGGCCTCCAGATAGGCCTCCATGCTGCCATGGCGGGCCAGGTGATCCTCGCTCATGTTGAGGAGCAGGGCGGCACGCACCCGCAGCTGGTGACTGAGTTCCAGCATGTAGCTGCTCAGTTCCACCACCGCCCAGTCGGGTTGAGGCTCAGCCAGAGCCACCAGACTGAAGGGGTGCCCCACATTCCCACAGGCCACGGCGTCCAGGCCCGAGGCCTTCAACACCGCCTCCGCCAAGAGCGTGGTGGTGGTCTTGCCATTGCTGCCTGTCACCGCCAGCACTTGTCCTTGGAACCAGGAACGGGCGAAGTCCGGCTCACTGTGCACGGGAATTCCC
>CAIWAD010000230.1 GCA_903910645.1 uncultured bacterium
GTCCTTGTCGTCGTCGTAGCGCCGCGATGCCTCGCCGTGGCTGATGCGCTCGCCCGTGTACTCCAGGATGCGCGTTCCTTTGCGGATGGTGCGGGCCGCGAATACGCCGCGGCCGGCGATGGGTGAATTCCGCACCTCGGTAAGGGCGGGGCGGGGGGAGGGGCTCATGGAACCTCACGGGGTGAAAAGCCCCTGTCAGCAACGCTTCCAGGAGCTTGAACGTGGTTGACGCTTCCCTGCCAACTCAGGGGCGGTTTCCCTTCATCAGCGCCATGGCCGTGCCAATCAGGCCGCCCACCTCGCTCATGTTGCCGGGCACGATCATGGTGTTGTTCTTCTGGGCCAGCTGGGCGTAGGCGTCCACCGCCTTCTCCGCCACTTTCAATTGCACGGCCTGCTCGCCACCCGGTTCGCGGATGGACGCCGCAATTTTGCGGATGGCGTCGGCGGTGGCGTCCGCCACGGCGGTTATGGCCGCCGCCTCACCCTGGGCCTTGTTGATCTCCGCCTGCTTGTCGCCCTCGCTGCGGGCAATGGCAGCCTCCCGCTCGCCGGTGGCAATATTGATCTGCTCCTGGCGACGACCCTCCGAGGCGGCGATGAGTGCGCGCTTCTCCCGCTCAGCCGTGATCTGGGCCTGCATGGAGCGCAGGATGGCTTCTGGCGGCTCCAGGTCCTTGATCTCATAGCGCAGCACTTTCACGCCCCAGTTCAGCGCAGCTTCATCCAGCGCCTGCACCACCGCGGCGTTGATGGAATCACGCTCCTCGAAGGTCTTGTCCAGTTCCATGCGGCCAATGACGCTGCGCAGGCTGGTTTGGGCCAGCTGGGTGATGGCAATGACATAATTGCTGGCGCCGTAGCTGGCACGCATGGGATCCGTCACCTGGAAGTATAGGATGCCATCCACGCGCAGCTGGGTATTGTCCTTTGTGATGCACACCTGGCTGGGGACATCCAGCGGAATCTCCTTCAGCGAGTGCTTGTAGGCCACCCGGTCGATGAAGGGCATCAGGAAATTGAGACCCGGCGAAAGCACGGCGTGGAACTTGCCCAGCCGTTCCACCACCCATGCGTGTTGCTGGGGCACCACGCTGATGGCGCTGAACACAAAGACGACGGCGATGATGAGGATCAGGATGGCCACGGTTTCCATGTCCGCCTCCCGGTTAGATGAAAGGGGCCTTGAAGCCGGCCCCGGCTGGCGCGCTTAGCGGTCCAGCAGCAGGCAATTGTCCTCGATGCGTCGAATGACCAGCTCGCCCGTTTGGGGAGCGCCGGCGCCGATCCAGCGGACGCCCCAGGCCGCGCCGCGATAGGAGACGCGGGCGGTGCCGTCTTCCTGCCAGGCTTCCACCTTCACGCGGGAGCCGATGTCCAGCAGGGCGTTGGGGTTCTCCTGCACATGGGGCGCCGCGGGCTGCCGCTTGCGGTGGTGATGCCACAGGGCCACGGCGCCGCCACCGGACAGGGCTGCCACGATGAGCTGCACGCTGAAGCTCGCGCCAATGTGGGCGGTCAGGGCGGCGGCCAGTGCGCCAATGCCAAGCATGAGGAGGAAGAAGGTTCCGGTGGCCAGTTCCGCCACCACCAGGAGCGCGGTGAGGATCCACCAGGGAAGGGCTTCGCCAGGATTCATGGAGTGCTCCATGCTGCGGGAGGTGACAGGGCGCCATGCGGCGCGCCCTGTCTGCAGCGTAGTTCCGTGCACTGCGGAAATCAAGCTCCGGAAGCGCCCCGCTCCTCTTTCTTCTGTCGCCGGGGAGGCGCGGCGGGAATCCAGTCGATGATGCTGCCTCCCTCGTCCTCCACGAAGGGGCCGTAGAGCCAGTTGCGTTCATTGAACCTAAGCACGCGGTAATCCTTCACCTGGA
>CAIWAD010000231.1 GCA_903910645.1 uncultured bacterium
AAGCTGGCCACGGCCTCCCTGCGCGTGCACGACCTGCGTGGCGCCCTGGTGGAGGAACTGGATCTGGGTCTGCGCGGCGCCGGACGCCACGAAGTGGTGTGGGACGCCACGCGCTTCTCCAGCGGTGTCTACTTCCTGACCTTGCAGGCGGGCGAAGACGCCGCCACGCGCAAGGCCGTGCTGATGAAGTAACAGCGCACCAAGCCGCATCGTCTTTCAGGAGGGGCCGCAAGGCCCCTCCTCTCTGTAGGGGCGCGGAAGGCCTCCGTCTGTGCCACATTGCGTGCCGCACAAGCAAAGGAAGCCCCATGTCCTCCCTCACCGGCGCCACGCGCCTGCTTAATTCCCTTCGTCCCAAAATCCGTGGCCTGCTGCTGATCATGCTTGCCGGGACCCTGCACGCCGATGGTGGTCCTGACAGCTTTGGCTACACCTGGTTGAGCAACACCGATTCCGGCGGACCGGCCTTCCAATGGGTGGACATCAGCCAATTGGGGACGCCGCTGCAGGTGGGCGAAAGTGGTTATGCCGGCCCCTTCGCCCTGGACTTCCCTTTTCCCTTCTACGGGCAGTTCCACAGCAGCTGCTTCGTCACCGCCAATGGGCTCATCTCCTTTGGCGGGGCCTCCGGCACAGCGATGGGCCAGTGTCTGCCCAACGCGGCCACGCCCAACGGCCTCATCGCCCTGCTGTGGGAGGATCTGCATCCCGTTTCCGGCGGCAGCGTGCGCGTGTGGCAGGACACGGAGAACCCACGCCTGATCATCCAGTTCAACCAGATCCTGGGCGCTTGTGGCCAGAGCTGCACGGCCCAGGCCATCCTGCTGCCCGGTGGCGTCATCACCCTGCAATACCAGAACCTGCCCGCCGCCTGCGCCGCCCAGGCCAGCATCGGAATTGAAAGTGCCGATGGCGGCAGCGGCTTGTCCTTCCATTGCCCCCAGGGAGGCGAGCTGGCAACAGCGGGCCTGGCCCTTCAGTTCCTTCCACCCACTCCCTGCGACGAACTGGTCTGCGACGGCCAAGCCGAGGAGGAACCCAACAATGGTTGGGAGGATGGCTTCTCCAATCCCATCGCGGGCGGCCAGGTGCGCTGTGGCAGCCTGCATGCCAATCCCGCTGGCGTGGACCGCGATGCCTTCCTTTACCGCCACTTCGGCGGGAACATGCGCGCAACCCTGGCCACGGAAGATTTCAACGGGCGCCTCACGCTGTGCCAGGCCCAGCCCGGCGGCACCGTGGTGGCCACGGCGGACCAACTGCCACGCTGCTACAACGAGGAAGTGCGCGTGATGGATCTGCCCGTGGGGCTCTACCTGCTGGTGGTGGAGCACAGCGGCGAGCCCGATGTGGAGGGCGAGCAGGCCTGGTCTCTCACCCTGTCCTGCGATGGCCACGCATGTTCCTCCCACGCGCCAGTGCAGTGCGTGGGCCAGCCGGAGGCTGAACCCAACGAGGGCTGGATGGCGGATCCCCCCAACAGCAGCCTGGGCTGGATCCAGCCAGGGCAGCAGGTGTGTGGCAGCATCCAGGCGGATGGGGCGAGCCGGGACATGGACTGGTTCCAACTCCACCTGGACGCCCCGGCGGATCTGGAGATGGAACTGTCCCCCGACGCCTTCGACGCCGTGCTCTACTTCACGGACCTGGATCCCTCCGGCAGTGTGTGGGAAGTGGCGGACGACTGGCGCCTGTGCATGCCCGAACACCTGCGGCTGGACAACATGGCCGCCGGGGATTACTGCGTGGTGGTGTCCAGCCAGCTTCAAGAACTAGTCCCCGAGGCCCAGAACTATGTGTTGCAAGTGACGGTGGCGGACAGCTCCGCCCTGTGCCAGGCCATGCCCCTGGGCTCACTGGATGGTGTGGACATGCTGGAGCTGCACGGAGCCTTGCCCCTGGCCCACCACAACGGTGGCGCGGGCTGTGCGGACGGCCCCGCCGCC
>CAIWAD010000232.1 GCA_903910645.1 uncultured bacterium
CACCGGCGCCTCCGGCTGCACCAGCGGCACGGCCTGACGCTGCATGTTGGATCCCATCAGGGCGCGGTTGGCGTCGTCGTGCTCCAGGAAAGGAATCAGACAGGCGGCCACGCTCACGATCTGGTCCGGGCTCACATCCAGGTAGCTGATTTCATTGGGGGCCACCACGGGATACTCCGCGCGGTAGCGGGCCTTCACCATGCTCTCCACCATGGTGCCCTTGTCGTCCATGGAGACATCGGCCTGGGCAATGGTGAAATGGTCCTCGTCGTCGGCGCTTAGGTACTCCACCAGCTTGGTGGCGCGGCCGTCCTTCACCTTGCGGTAGGGCGTTTCCACGAAGCCCAGATCATTGATGCGGGCATAGGTGCACAAGCTGCTGATGAGGCCGATGTTCGGGCCTTCCGGCGTCTCAATGGGACAAAGCCGGCCATAGTGCGTGTAGTGCACGTCGCGCACCTCGAAGCCGGCGCGCTCACGGGTCAAACCACCAGGTCCCAGGGCGCTCAGGCGGCGCTTGTGGGTCAGTTCGGCCAGCGGATTCACCTGATCCATGAACTGGCTGAGCTGGTTGGTGCCGAAGAAGGTGTTCACCACGCTGGACACGGTGCGCACATTGATCAAGTCCTGGGGCGTGAGGCGCTCCGAATCATGAAGATTCATGCGCTCCTTGATGGTGCGCGCCATGCGCGTCAGGGCCACACTGAACTGGTTGGCCAGCTGCTCGCCCACGGTGCGCACGCGACGGTTGCCCAAGTGGTCAATGTCATCCGTGACGCGCTTGCCTTCGCGCAGCTCCAGGACATACTGGATGATTTCCTTCAGGTCCTGGATGGTGAGAATGCACACATGGCGGGGGATTTCCAGCCCCAGCTTGGCGTTCATGCGGTAACGGCCCACGGCGCCCAGGTCGTAGCGACGATCGTCGAAGAAGAGCTTCTCCAGCAGGCCCTTGGCCGTGTCCAGATCCGGTGCTTCGCTACCGCGCAACTCCCGGTAGATCTCCATCAAAGCGTCTTCCTGGCTGCGGCAAATGTCCTTGGCCAGGGTATTGCGCACGATGTCGAAACCGGTGGAAGCCTCTTCGTCCTTCAACAGCAGAACGCTGGAAACGCCGCGCTCCTTCAGCAGGGCCAGCACTTCCTCCGTGACGGTGGTGCCGCGCTCCACCACGATTTCGCCCGTGCCTTGATCCACCACATCGTCAATGATCTGGCGCTTCAGGTATCGGGTGGAAGTCTTGGAATTGAGGACGGCCTCCTCGCTGTAGCCGAAGAGGTTCAGGATGTGCGCGTTGGAGGCATAGCCCATGGCACGCAGCAGGGTGGTCACCGGGAACTTCTTGCGGCGGTCGATGTACACATACAGCACATCATTGATATCCGTGGTGAACTCCACCCAGGAGCCACGGAAGGGAATGATGCGCGCCGCATAAAGGGGCGTGCCGTTCTGATGCTGGGTCACGCCGAAAAAGACGCCGGGGCTGCGGTGCAGCTGGCTGACGATGACGCGCTCGGAACCATTGATGATGAAGGTGCCCGTCTCGGTCATCTGGGGCAAGTTGCCCAGATAGACCTCCTGCTCGATGGTCTCGCCGAAACCGTCCTCGGTGGCGGTTTTGCGGGACAGGCGCAGTTGGGCTTTCAGCGGTGCGGCAAAGGTGACGCCCCGCTCCTTGCATTCGTCCACCGTGTACTTGGGCGGCTCAATGGTGTAATGACTGAACTCCAGAATGTGCTCTTCCCGATTGTCGATAATGGGAAAGACATTCAGGAACACGGAATTCAGGCCGACGCGCTCCCGTTCCTCGGGACGCACGCCCGCCTGGATGAAACGCCGGAAAGACGCCAGCTGGATGTCCAGCAGGTCCGGCAGATCCACCAGCTTCGGGATCCGGGAGAACGTATGGCGTTGGATGATGTTCTTCGCCTTCAACGGAGACCTCCTCCACCAGGTGCGGCTGTGTCAACCCCAGACAGTCCAACCCGCTCGGTGGGCGGGTGGACGGGGGTGCGGTGTCGGGAAGCCCGGATGCATCCGGGCAGCGGACGGGGCAGGGATGGCTGCGTGTGCCTGCGGCTCAACCGGGCTCCTGAACTGCTGCTGATCCGGGCCGTCGGGACCCTGAGGGTCCAAAAAACAAGGGGAAGCCACACCCCCGTCGGGGGTGTGGCGCATTGGGCATGGGCCGTCGAGACTACTTGATCTCGATGGTGGCGCCTTCGGCCTCGAGCTTCTCTTTGATCTCGTTGGCTTCGGCCTCGGACACCTTCTCCTTCACCGCCTTGGGGAGGGAATCCACGAAGTCCTTGGACTCCTTGAGACCCAGGCCGGTGACGTCCTTCACCACCTTGATGACCGCAATCTTCTTCTGGCCGGCGCTGAGCATGATGACATCAAACTCGGTCTGCACCTTTTCGATGACCGGACCGTCGCCGCCGCCCGCCATGACAGCCACAGGGGCCGCAGCGGACACATTGAACTCGACTTCAATCGCCTTGACGAGCTCGGAGAGCTCCAGCACGGTCATTTCCTTGACCTGCTCGATGAAGGCAGCTTTGTCGAACGCCATGGTTTATCTCCTTTTTCGCTTTGCTTACCTGTTGAAGGTGCCTTGGCCTTTAGGCTTCGGCGCCCTCCGCTGCTTCACCGGGCTGACCGGCCGGCGTCTCCGGGGCTTCCTCCGCTGGGGCTGCCTCAACCACGGGAGCCTCCGCCGCAGCGGGTGCTTCCACCACCGGGGCCGCAGCACCATCCGCCAGGCCCGCCGCAGTGGCGGCACCGGACTCGGTGGTCTTTTCGGCAATGGCGTTGAGTGCGCGGGCAAAGCTGGCGATGATGCTGTTCAGCACGCCGGCCAGCATTCCCAGGGCCTCGTCGCGGGTGGGCATGGTGGCCAGGGTGGCCAGGAAATCGCCCTGATGGACGCCTTCCTCGAAGCCAATGACCTTCACCACCGGCTTGTCCTGGTGGAAAGCGGCAAAGCGCTTCAGCACCTTGGCAACCACCGGAGCCTCGCCATAGGCCAGCGTGATGGAGCAGGGACCATGGAGATCCTTGCCGGCATCGGCCCAGGGAGTGTCCTGGAGGGATAAACGGATGAGGTTGTTCTTCACCACCTGCATTTCGGCGTCGGCCTTGCGCAGCTCCCCACGCAGCTGCGTGAGTGTGGACACGGTCATGCCGGAATAATCGGCGATGTACACGGCCTTGGCACGACTCAAGCGCTCGCCAAGGTCCTTGATGACAGCTTCTTTTTTCGGGGTCGGCATCAGGCTCTCCTAGCTCTTCACGCGGTCAAGGATTTCCGCCTTGTCCACCTTGATGCCCGGTCCCATGGTGCTGGAAAGGGTAATCCCTTTTACGTAGGTGCCTTTGGCTCCTGAGGGCTTCAGCTTCAGGACCGTGCGGATGAATTCTTCCACATTGTCCACAAGTTGTTGCACGTCAAATGAAACCTTGCCCACACCCACGTGCAGAATACCGTAACGATCGACGCGGAAATCGATACGCCCGGCCTTCACTTCACGCACCGCCTGTCCCACATTGGGAGTCACCGTTCCAACCTTCGGATTCGGCATGAGGCCACGCGGGCCCAGGATCCGGCCAAGCTTGCCCACCACACCCATGGCGTCGGGAGTGGCGATCACACTGTCAAACTCGATCCAGCCGCCCATGATCTTTTCGGCCATATCATCGAGTCCAACATAGTCGGCACCTGCTTCCAGGGCCTCCTTGTGCTTTTCAGGCTTGGCCAGGACAAGGACACGAACGCTCTTGCCAGTTCCGTGAGGAAGGGAAACTGTCCCTCTAACAATCTGGTCCGCATGACGCGGATCGACGCCGAGGTTCATGGTGACTTCCACCGTCTCGTCAAACTTGGTCGTTGAACAGGACTTCATGAGCTGAACAGCATCAGCCAGGATGTACTGCTTCAGACGATCAACCTTGGCGAACACGGAAGAGTACCGTTTGCTTCTCTTCATGTCTCTGCCTTGGCTTCCTTTTGGTTAGTCTTCCACCACAATGCCCATGGACAAGGCCGTGCCCGCGATGATACGCGCGCCCATCTCCTCGTCATAGGCGTTCAGGTCTTCCATTTTGATGCGGGCGATCTCCAGGCACTGCTCCCAGGTGATCTTGCCCACTTTTTCCCGGTTGGGCACGCCGCTGCCCTTGGGGATCCCCGCGTACTTCTTCAGAAGGGCCGACGCTGGCGGGGTCTTGGTGACGAAGGTGAAGGAGCGGTCGGCGTAAACCGTGATCACCACCGGGATGATCATGCCCTTCTGCTCTTGCGTCTTGGCATTGTACTGCTTGCAGAATTCCATGATGTTCACGCCGTGCTGGCCCAGGGCCGGGCCCACGGGGGGCGCGGGGGTGGCGACTCCGGCGGGGAGCTGCAGCTTGATGTAGCCTGTGATCTTCTTCATGCGCGTCGTCCTGTGCCTATCGGTTGAAGACGCCCTGGAAGGGCGCCGCGTCTTAACTGATGGGTTCCACCTGGGTGAAATTCAGCTCCACCGGAGTGGAGCGTCCAAAGATGGACACCATCACCTTCAGGCGCTTCTTTTCCTC
>CAIWAD010000233.1 GCA_903910645.1 uncultured bacterium
CACCACCAGCACGCGCTCGCCAGGCACAAGCTCAAAGCCACGACGCAGACACATGCGGCCATCCTGCCGCTCCGCGAAGCGCGCCGGCACGCCCAGCAGCCGCCCCACCTCCACCGCCACCACAATGCCGCCCACCGCCGGTGCAAGCACACTGTCCGGCCCGCGGTGGCGGAAGGCCTCCGCCAGATGGCTGCACAGGGCCGTGGCAAAGCGCGGATGCTGGAGCACTTTGGCGCACTGGAAGTAGTGGGGACTGTGGCGTCCACTGGTAAGGAGGAAGTGTCCATGGAGCAATGCCTGGCTTTCCTGCAGCATTTCCAGGGGGGTCATGACGGCTCCTTTGCCGGGGCGGCGACAACGCTTCCCAGCCAGTTCATGTTGTAGGCCTCGATGGCCTGAACCTCTTCCGGCGACAGGTCCACGAAGGTGTAGATCATCACCGTGTCCCCGGTGGACCAGTCCCGACGCACCAGGTTCACCTTGCGGTCGTGGATGTGCAATTCGGACAAATCAAAGCGAAGCACCGCCTCGCGGTGTGGCGCCGCGCTGTGGTGGCGAGGCAGTTCCAGCACCACGCGGACACCCCCGGCGCTGATGTTCACCGCCGTGGCCTGCACCCAGCAAAGCATGATGAAGTCCTTTCCCAGGGCCCGGCCCAGGGCCTCATTGCGCAAGGGAAGGCGCAGCTTCATGGCCACATGGCGATTCACCCGCACATGTTTGCGGCGGGGGCTGCGCGAGATGGACGCAGGCCTGTCCAGCTCCAGGATGGCGCGACCATCCTCTTTCACCACCCCCGCCACCCGTCCTTCGAAGGCACCCAGGATCTGACCTTCATGGAATCGGCAGGCCACACGGCGCCCCTTCTCCAGGCGCATCAGCTCCAGGGGAGGCATTTCGCCCATGGCAAGGCGTATGAAGCGGGCGTCGTGGAATGCGGGCGCCACCAGTTCCAGTCGCCAGGTGACGCCTTCCAGCTCCAGCAGGACAGGCGTTCCCACCACGGGCAGGGCATCCATCAGGCGCACTCCATGCGGGCGGCGTAGGCCAGGGCGCGGGCACGCACAGCCTCCGGCTCCGCCACGGCGTCCGGACCGTAAAGGATGTCCCGGGACACATTGACAAGAGCGGGGCCATGTCCAAGATCCAAGGCGCGCCGCACGGACTCCAGATCCCCACCCTGGGCCCCCACGCCGGGAATGAGCAAGGGAAGCGCCGGAAAAGCGCGTCGGATGGCCTCCAGGTCCGTGGGCCGCGTGGCCCCAACCACGGCGCCCAGGCGATGGTCCGCCCAATCCTTGTTCCAGGCGTCCAGGCTTTCCAGCACGCGCCAGTAGAGCGGCTTGCCGCCAATGTCCAGCATCTGGAAATCCTGCGCACCCGCGTTGGAGGTCAGGGCCAGCACATAGGCACCCATGCCCGGAGCAAGCCCGGCTCCATTCCTTTCTCTTGTTTTGGGAAGAAATGGCTCCACACTGTCCCTGCCCATGTAGGGTGCCAGGGTGATGGCGTGGGCGCCCAAGCCCTGGAACAGGGCACGGGCATAGCGCGCGCTGGTGTTGCCAATGTCCCCGCGCTTGGCGTCCACAATCAGGAAGGCGCGGTTGTCGATGTGGCGGCACAGCGCTTCCAGGCCCGCCCAGCCCCGCGAGCCTTCCTGCTCGAAAAAGGCTGTGTTGGGTTTGTAGGCCGCCACCACATCGTGGGTGGCGTCCACAATGGCGCAGGCCAGTGCCGCCAGTGGATTCTCGTGGCCCTGGAATGCAGCGGGAATGCGCTCCGGATCCAGATCCAGACCCAGGCACAACGTGTTTCCGCGCTGGCTGATATGGGTGATTAGCTCTTGCATGGCCCAAGGTAGCAAGGCCGGGAGGGCCTTGTCACAGAGTGCCTCCCCCTGCGCCGGGCAAAAGGTGGGTAACAAGGATGCGCAGGCCGATGAGGATAAGGATGGCACCGCCCGCTCTCTCCATGCGCGGCCCCCAGGCCTGCCCCAGGCGGCGGCCCAGGCGCACGCCCAGCCAGGAAAGGGCTCCGGTGACCAGGCCGATCACCAGCACGGGCTGCCAGATGTCCACTTTCAGAAAGGCCAGGCTAAGACCCACCGCCAGGGCGTCCAGGCTTACGGCCACGCTCAGGGCCAACAGGGTCCAGCCGCGGGAGGGATCCTTGCGTTCGCCATCATCGTCGGCCTCATCACCGGCGCGCAACATGCGCACGCCAATCCACAGCAGGAGCAGGAAGGCCGCCCAGTGGTCGAAGGCGCTGATGAAGCCGGCAAGACCAAGACCAGCCAGCCAGCCCAGCACAGGCATGAGTGCCTGGAAGAGCCCGAAGTGGAAGGCCAGGCGGAAGGCCGCACGACGGCCCTGGGGAAGGCAGGACGAGGCCCCCAGCGATACAGCGAAGGCGTCCATGGCCAGGGCCAGGGCCAGGAAAAGGGTCTCGACAATGGGCATGGCACTCCCGTTCAACTACAAACCCGGCGGCAGATCGCCCTGGCCCAGCCAGGCGGACACGGCCAGAAAAGAGCCGCACACCAGCAGGGGACGCTGCGCCCATTCGTCCACTTCGTTGTCGCCAAGGGCCACGGCGGACTTCATGCGCTCCACGCGGGCACGATCCACAAAGTCCAGAGGACAGGAAAGCGGGTGAACGACCCCTTCCCAGGCATCCTGCCCTGCTGCGCGCATGTGGCCCTCCACCACCAGCACGCGACAGGCCTCCATGACCGGAACCAGCACGCGCAGATTGCCCGCCAGATCCTTGTCCGCCATGCCCGCCAGCAGCACATGGAAGCGCTGGCCGGGAAAGTGGCGTTCCAGTTCTTCCACCAGACGGGCCAGGGCTGGCGGGTTGTGGGCCACATCCAGCACGCGGGGAGGCTGCGTGGACAGCACCTGGAAGCGTCCGGGCCAGCGCGCGGGATCCAGCGCAAAGTCCACGGGCGCAAGTTTTGTGAACTCCTCCTGAAGCAGGAAGAGGGCCTGCAGCGCAAGGGTGGCGGCCTCGCGCCAGCTGCGCGTGTCCACGGGCAGGCGCAGGCGGGGGCCGCCAGCCTCCAGAGCCAGCACCACCCCACCCTTTGCCTGGGCAGGCAGCTCCATCACGGATGGCCCCAAATGGGCGGGAAGCACCTGCGCGCCCCGGGAGCGGGCCACTTCCTCAACCACAAGGGCCAGCTCCGTTTCCACCACCGCGCTGAGCAGGATGCCTCCGGCAGGGGCCACATGGGCTTTGTCACGGGCCACATCCGCCAGAGTGGGGCCCAGGATGGCCAAATGATCCTCCCCCACGCTGGTGAGCAGGGAGAGCTGGGGTCGCACGACACTGGTGGCGTCCAGACGCCCTCCCAG
>CAIWAD010000234.1 GCA_903910645.1 uncultured bacterium
CAAGTCCAGGCGGTACCACACATCCGGCGATGCCCCAAAGCCCATGTCGCGGTAGTCCACCGCCGTGTTCCGGGTGTCCGTGAATGGGAATGGCCCCGCACCGATAGGATATTGGCAGCAATCCCCCATGGGCACTCCCGTTGGCAACACTGCCGCAAAGGCCATCCAGGAGCCACTGGAGGGCATGGTCAGCGGACTTTGGGCCACTTCCAGGTAAAGGCCGTTCACCATCACGAAAGGCTGGCAGGGATCCCAGCCGCGGCCAGAGATCTGCTCCACCTGACACCAGCCCGTGGCGTCGCTGGTGCCCAGGAGCAGGGGCGACCCATTATCCAAAGTCCACAGGCGCAGCAGGGGATTGAATGTGTCCGGCTGCACCTGGATGGTCACACCCAGCTCGGGAGGCAGGCCTTCCAGGCGAAAGAAATCGGAGCCCGTGGCCAGGTTCTGGGTGCCGCACAAGGGTTGATCCACCATCCAGGGCGTGGCCAGCCAGATTTCATTGTTGGGCTCAAGCTCCATTTGGCAGCCCGGTGGAGGAAAAATGGGGGGGCATTGGGCCAGGGCAAGATTCATGGGCCACAGGACCAGCCACACGGCGGCCTCGGCCAGGCTGCGCCGCCACCACGGCGCACGCCCGATGGGTGCTCTGCTCTTCATGATGTGCTCCTTGCTGTGTGTGGGGCAGCCGGAGCCAAGTGGGTCGGAGGCGGCGCGCAAAGGCAAGGGCGAAAACAGTGGGCCGCCCCAGGCACACGGACGGATCCGGCATGCGCGCCCATCTTGGCATTGCGGGAGCAATGGAGGTGTGACGGGGGTCAAAGAGCCTGGCTTTGACCCTGAAAATTTTGACAGTCAATGCTTTCTGACTGACAGTTCAGGAATTTCCACACATGAAAAGCGGGTCCTCCGTATTGGAGAACCCGCTTTGTGTCACACCGTGGCCGCAAGGGCCAGGAAGGAAGGTCTACAGGTAGCGCAAGCGCCGGGCTTCCGCTTCCAGCTCTTCGCGGAACTGGGGCGCGGATATGTCAATAAGGGCCCGGGCCCGTTGGCGGATACTCTTGCCGTGCAGGTAGGCCACGCCGTGCTCGGTGACCACATAATGCACATCCGCCCTGCTGGTGACCACGCCGGCACCGGCAGCCAGGGTGGGGACAATGCGCGTCTGGGTATCGCTCTTGGCCGTGGAGGGCAGGGCGATGATGGGCTTGCCACCCACGCTGCGGCTGGCGCCCCGGATGAAGTCCACCTGACCGCCAAAGCCGCTGTAAATGCGCGTGCCGATGCTGTCGCTGTTCACCTGGCCGGTCAAGTCCACCGACAGGGCGCTGTTGATGGCCACCATCTTGTCGTTCTTGGCCACATTGAAGGGGTCGTTCACATAGTGGCTGGGGTGGAACTCGATGAGCGGGTTGTCCGCCACGAAATCATAGAGGCGCTTGGTTCCCATGCAGAAACTGGCCACCATCTTGCCGGGGTGCAGGGTTTTGCGGTCGTTGGTGATGACCCCCTCCTCCACCAGCTTCACCACGCCATCGGAGAACATTTCCGTGTGGATGCCCAGACCACGCTTGTCTTCCAGATAGAGCAGCACGGCGTCGGGAATGCCGCCAATGCCCATCTGCAGGGTGGCGCCGTCCTCGATCAAGGTGGCCACATGGCGGCCAATGGCCTTGTTCTTGTCGCTCACCGTGCCCTGCACAATCTCCACCAGCGGATCATCCACCTCCACGAAGGCCTTGATCTTGCTTACATGGATGAAGTTGTCGCCATGCACGCGGGGCATGCGCGGGTTCACCTGGGCAATCACCGTGCGGGCGGCCTCCGTGGCGGGCTTGGTCACCTCCGCCCCGATGCCGTAGCTGCAGAAGCCGTGCTCGTCCGGCGGGGACACATGGATGATGCTAACATCAATGGGGTATTCGCTGCGGAAAAGGCCCGGAATCTCTGACAGGAAAATGGGCACATAGTCCGCGCGGCCCTCGTTCACGGCCTCTCGCACATTGGCACCGGTGAACAGGGCGGTGTGGTGAAAGTGGCCGGCCATCTCTGGCGCCACATAGGGGGCGGGATTGAAGGTGAGGATGTGAAGGATCTCCACATTCTCCAGTTCGCGCCAGCGCTCCGACAGGGCGTTCACCAAGCGCGTGGGAATGGCGCAACCCGGATGCACATGCACCGTGTCCCCACTCTTCACCACCTGCACGGCCTCCTCCGCGCTGACGCAGCGCTCGCGGTAGCGGGTAATCCAGCTCATGCGCGCTCCTCCCGGCCCGTCCAGGCCTGCAAGGCTGCGTCCAAATCCCCGGCGGGACGGCTGTAGAGCTCGGCCACGCGGGAGTTCATCACCTGGCCGGCGAACGTGACCACGCCGTCGCGCAGGCCATCAATACGGCGCAACAAGGGCACGGCTCCGCCTTCCCGGGCCATTTCCAGCAACAAAGGCGCAATGCTGTGGCTAAGCGCGCGGCTGGATGTGCGGCATACCAGGGAGGGCAGGTTGGGGATGCAGCAATGCACCACGCCTTCCGCCACATAGGTGGGGCTTTCCACCGTGGTGGGCCGGGTGGTCTCGAAACAGCCGCCCATGTCCACACTGGTGTCAATGATCACTGCGCCGGGCTTCATGCCACGCACCATGTCCCTGTCCGCCAGGTGGGGCGTGCGATCGCCGGGCAGACTCACCGCGCCAATGACGATGTCCGCGAAGGCCAGACTGCGCCGGATGTTGGCCGCGGTGGCCATCATGGTGGCCACATTGCCCAACACATGCTGGGCACGGCGCAATTGGGTGATGTCCCGATCCAGCAACACCACCTGCGCGCCCATGCCAAGGGCGGTGCGGGCCGCCATGGTGCCCAGGGTGCCCGCCCCCAAAATGGTGACCGTGGCACCGGCGATGCCGGGAATGCTGCCCAGGAGCAGGCCCCGTCCGCCATGGTCGCTGAGCAGATAGTTGGCGCCGAATTGGATGGCCAGCTGCCCGGCGATCTCGCTCATGGCGGTGACCAGGGGCTTGCGCCCGTCCTGGTGGCTGACCAGTTCCAGGCCCAGGGCCAATACGCGCTCTTTCACCAGGGTATCCAGCAGGCGGTCCCGTCCGGCGGCGATTTGCAGAAAGCTCACCAGGCAGGAATCCTCCTGCAGCAGCTCCGCCTCCTCCTCCTTGGGCGGCAGCACTTTCACCACCACCTCGCCGCGGGCATAGGCTTCCTCCGGCGTGTACACGATGGTGGCGCCCGCGTCCTGGTACTCCTTGTCCGGGAAGTGGCTGGCCACCCCGGCTCCCGATTGTACAAACAGCTCCTGTCCGTTGGCGATAAGCTGCCCGGCCCCGCTGGGGGTCAAGGCCACCCGGTTCTCGCCCCGGCGGATTTCCTTCACCAAACTGAATTGCATTTCAAACCTCCCTTGGGCGCCCCTTCCTTCCTTCCCTTCAAGGCGCACCCTATAGGCAATACAATTGCCATGCCAGGATTAAGACAGGGCAACTTGTTGCTGTTCAACAGCGTCAGCTGAAGTCTGGCAGATGCCGCTTCCAGGTGTGGGAATGAAACGGGATCCATGCGCGGGAATGGGAAATCCGGCGCCGGGGGCAGGGCCCTAACAAAAGCCCGCCCCCTGCAAGCAAGGGGCGGGCAGAAGAAGCGGGAGCCGAGGCTTACTTCACCAGGACCATCTTCTGGCTCTGGACGGAAGCGCCGCTCTGCAGCGTGTACAGGTACACGCCGCTGGCCAGCTCGCTGGCGTCGAAGACGACGCTGTGGTTGCCGGCTTCCACCATGCCATCAACCAGGGTGGCCACCGCGTGACCGGCCAGGTCGTAGACCTTCAGGCTGGCCATGCCCGTCTCAGCCACAGTGTAGCTGATGGTGGTGCTGGGGTTGAAGGGGTTGGGCACATTCTGGGACAGGGCGAAGGCGCTGGGCAGCTCATGGGCGTCCACCGTCTCGTAGCAACCGCTGAAGCAATCCCAGTTGCTGCCGTTGGATCCGAACTCGATGGCCACGGTCAGGAGGCCCGTGCCGCCGTCGCCGCCCAGGTTCAGGCTGTGATCCTGGCCGAAACCGGCCTCATTGTCAAAGCCGTTCAGGCCGAACTTGTAGATCTGGTTCTTGGCGGAACCGGCGGGGAAGAGCACGCTGCCGGTCCAGGAGCAGGCGCCATCGCCATTCAGCTGGTAGGCCTGTCCGATGGTGCCGTCCCAGGCGGGCCAACCGTTGAAGAAGCCGTGCACGCTGATGTAATTCACATCGCCATAGGAAGCGATGCCATTGTACACGGGGGCGCCGCCATTGGCGAAGAAGCAGGACACGCGGCTGGCGTCCACATCAAAGGTGACCAGCACATCGTGGTCCGTGATGTTGTCCCAGTTCACATTGCTGAAGTAGACCGGGGCCAGGCTGCCGTCCAGCAGACCATCGCCATCGCTGTCCGTCCAGGAACAGTCGCTGTAGGCCAGGCGGTTGGCGCTGCTCTCCCAGTTGTCGCCACCGCCCACGATGACAAACTTGTGCTCAACGGCATTGCTCTCGGCCTGGCCCAGGAAGGGTACGGTCACCGCATAGAGGCTGCCGCCGATGTTGGCGCAGGTGTAGTCCGTGCCGCCCCACTGCAGGGGGCTGGTGCCGCCGCGCACTACCACGATGTCACCGGCGCCGGGATCGAAGGCGCCCGTGGCCTCCTGCACGCCCATGTCCACCACGAAGGTGATTTCCACATCGCAGGTGCCGGGGGTGTCGCACACATCGTTGAAGCACTGCACGGGCAGGGTCAGGTCGCTGCCGGCCCAGTCGTAGCTGCGGTTGGAGAGGAACTCCCACACACCGTCGCACCAGCCGCCCGCACCCGTGTTGCGGTAGACATACTTGTACTCAAGGTTCTGGGCAGGCACGCCCGTGTGGTCGAAGCTGCCGGTATAAATGCCGTCGTTGTCGGTATCCGTCAGGACGATGCTGTAAGCGCACCAGTCCGTGATGGCGCCGCGCACAACCACTTCCTGCGTGGCCGGAGTGAACTCGCCCAGGCCGATTTTCACATTCATGTCGCACTGCCAGGTGACCGAAGCGGCAAAAGCGCTTCCGGCGCTGAGCAGGGCAGCCAAAGCAATTGCGTTCCGCATGGGACTCTCCTTCTGTTGATCTGGATAGGACAACCCATAGGGCAGGGCTGGCCAGAGGTTTGAATAAAGCTGGTACGGCAAGAATTGGGCCAAACTAAAGCTATTGCTGTTCAATAATTTCACAAGAACTGTCTTGCACACTGCTGTTCAAGCTGTCGGATCCTGCACACTTCCGTTCCCGCATTTCAGCCTTTCCAGTAGCTCAACGGCCAGTTTGCGGCCCACACCTTTCACTTCCACAAGCTCGTCAAGGGAGGCTTCGCCCAGACCTTTCACATCCCCAAAGCGCAGCAGCAGGCGCTCCTTCAGCACGGGTCCCAGACCAGGAATCCCCAGCAAGGGATCGGGCAAGGCCAATCGAGCCATCTCCCGGCGGTTGAACGCCAGGGCGAAGCGGTGAGCCTCGTCACGCACCTGCTGCAACAGGCGGTTGGCGGCACTGTCACGGGGAAGAGTGAGGGGCAGGCTTTCCCCAGGAACGAAGACCTCCTCCAGGCGCTTGGCCAGTCCGCAAATGGGTTGGGCGGGCAGGCCCAGTCGACGGAGCACCTGGTGGGCGCGACCCAGCTGGCCTTTGCCGCCATCGATGAGGATCAGGTCCGGCATGGCCTGGCCCTCCTCCACCAGTCGGCGGTAGCGGCGTTCCACCACTTCCTCCATGCTGGCGAAGTCGTCCACGCCTTCCACGCTCTTCACATGGAAGTGACGGTAGTCGCGCTTCAGGGACCGGCCATCCACGAAAACCACCATGCTGGCCACTGTGGCCTTGCCGCCAAAGTGGCTGATGTCAAAGCCCTCAATGCGCCGGGGCAGGGTGGGCAAGCCCAGGTCCCGCTGCAGAGCGCTCAGGCTGGCCGGCACGCGGTCCCGGGCCAGGCGGCGCAATTCCCGCTCCTCCAGCACCTGCGCGGCATTCAGGCGGGCCAGGCGCAGCAGGGCGGCGCGGTCCCCGCGCTGGGGCTCCACCAACCTGGGCGCCTTCTGGGCATCCCCAGCCCGGGTCAGCTCCTCCGCTCTCAAGGCGAACCACTCTTCCACAAGACCGGGCTCCTCCACGGCGTGGGAGAGCCAGATCTCCTTGGGCAGATCCTCGCAAGTGCTGTAGTAGGACAGCAGGAAGGCGCGCAGCAGTTCGCCCGGGCTTCGCCCCAGGCTGCCTTCCAGCGTGCTGTGGAAGCGGCCCAGCACCCGGCCTTCCCGCACGCGCAACATGGCCACGGCGGCCTCGTGATCCCGGCGCTCCAGCCCCACCACATCGGCTTCTCCCGCCTCGCGCAATTCCACTTTCTGACCCTTGGACAACTGCTCCAGCGCCTGAAGGGCATCGCGACTGCGGGCGGCCTCTTCAAACTCCAGACGGGCGGAGGCCTGGCGCATGCGCTCCTCCTCCTCCTTCCTCCACGTGGAGGCCTGCCCCTTAAGCAGACTGCGCACGGCATCCACGCCACGGTGGTAGTCCGCACTGTCCTGCAGGCCCTCGCAAGGACCGCGGCAAATGCCCAGATGGTAGTCCAGACAGAGCTTGTGCCGCCGTGCGGCGATGCTCTCCTCCGTGATGGCCAGATCGCACTGCCGGATGTGCAGCCGCTCGCGCAGGCCTTTCAGGAAGCCGCGCAGCACGCGCACCTCGGTGAACGGCCCGTAGTGGCGGCTGCCGTCCCGGCGCAACTGGCGCGTAAGCAGGACCCTGGGAAAAAGTTCGCGCGTGATGCAGATGAAGGGGTAACTCTTGTCGTCTTTGAGGAAGATGTTGTAGCGCGGCGCGTGCTCCTTGATGAGGTTGTTCTCCAGCACCAGGGCTTCCACCTCACTGCCCGTGACAATCACATCCAGGCTGGCGGCCTTGCGCAACATGGCGGGAATCTGGGCCCGACCATCGCCGCCGGCGGCATAGCTGCGCAAGCGCTGCCGCAGATTCACGGCTTTGCCGACATAGAGAACGGCGCCGCCTTTGTCGCGAAACAGGTAAACCCCTGGATCGGTGGGGTAATTCCCCGCCTCAAAGGAAAACACAGGTCCTCCCTCTCTCGCGTTCAAGTCTTGACCTTGAACCTCGGTTTTTCTTCTTGGCGAAGTGGTTCTCGCTTTCGAAGACTGACATCCCAGCGAAAGCTGGGATCTCTTGTCAGCAGTGACTCCCGCTTTCGCGGGAATGACGGACCCGATCTTAAAGGTGATCCCGAGGGGAGATCGGGGGCGCAACAGCTCTCGCATTGGACATTCGAGTACGAGGAGCAGGCTTGCTGAGGTGGTTCGCTCAGCGCTGGCACAGTTCCAGCAGGACACCCGAGCTGCTCTTGGGATGGACGAAGGCAATGCGTGTTCCGCCAGCGCCCACGCGGGGCACTTCATCAATGAGGCGGGCGCCCTGGGCTTTCAGGCGGGCCAGGGCGGCGTCCAGATCGTCCACATGCAGGGCGATGTGGTGAAGACCGGGGCGGTTGCTCTCCAGGAAACGGGCAATGGGGCTGGCGGGATCGGTGGGCTCCAGCAGTTCGATATGTGTCTCGCCCGCTTCACCCATGGCCACTTGCACGAGCTGATCCTCCACCACTTCCCGGGGATGGAAATGCAGGCCCAAGGCCTCTTCCCAGAAGGGCTGGGCTTCGTCCAGGCTCTTCACCGCGATGCCGATATGGTCCACGCGATCAATCTTCATGATGAATCGTCCTTGTCTTGGCAGTCCGGCCGCAGGGGCTGGGATTCCCGCGAAGTGGCTCCCTTTGCCAGACTACTCACGCAAAAAAGCTTCGCAGCTCCCGATGCAGGTCTTCCTCCCGCAACACCATCTGATGGGCCAGGGGCAGGCTGTCCAGGAAGCGGCGCCCGTATTCCTTCATGACCGCCCGCTTGTCCAGCAGCAGGAAAACGCCCTTGTCCCCCTCATGGCGGATGAGGCGGCCGAAGCCCTGGCGGAAGCGGATCACCGCCTCGGGCACGCTCATGTCCCGGAAGGCGTTGCCGCCCTGTCGCTGGATCAAGTCACTGCGCGCGTCCAGCAGGGGCTCACCCGGCACATCGAAGGGCAACTTGGTCATCACCAGGATTTGCAGGGCTTCGCCGGGCAGGTCCACGCCTTCCCAGAAACTGTCCACGCCCAGCAGGATGGCCTTGCCGTGGTTGCGGAAGCGTTCCAGCAATTCGCCACGGCTGCCATCCAGGCCCTGGGCCAGGAGCGGAAAGCGTTTCTGGTCCAGCACCTTGAGCAGTGCGTGATGGCAGCGGTTCAGCAGCGTGTAGCTGGTGAACAGCACCAGCGTGCCCCGCCCATGGCGCTCGCTTGTGTCGGACAACAGGCGCGCCAGCTCTCCGGCAAAGGCCTCTGTCTGGTAGCCGGAAGCCTCCGGCAGAAAGGTGGGCACCAGCACGCGAGCCTGTCGAGGCAGGTTGAATGGGCTGTCCACCTTCAGGCAGCGCAGCTCACCTTCGCACAACCCCAGGCCCAGGCGATCGCTGATCCAGTCGAAGGAACCCGCCACAGCCAGGGTGGCACTGGTGAACAGCACGCGCTTCAGCGGCTTCCACAACTCCTCCGCCAAATGGCGCCCCGCCTCCAGCGGCAGGCGGTGGAAAATGCTCTCCACGCTCACCGGGTGGATTTCGCACCAAATCACCGCCGCGCCGTCCTCATCGTCCTCGTCCAGCAGGAGCACGAGCAACTCCAGGTCCTCGCGCAGGCTGTCCGCGATGCCGCGAAGCTCGCCCAGCTGGGCTTGCAGGGCTTCTTCCTTTGCCTCGTCCAGCACCTTCTCCAGCGCGGCCATTGCACGCAGCAGCGAGCCCACGCCATCCACCACGGCGGCGCAGGGCTGGTGCAGAAGACGCAAGGGGCTGTTCTCACCGCGCAGGCGCTCCTTGTGCGTGTAACGGTTGCGCTGCAGGCTCTCGCCGTGGCGCTCCTTTTGCACCGTGGATAATCCCGCCCGGGCCTCCATCACGAACTGCAGGGACAGATCCACGGCTTCCGCCACCTCCTCCAGGGCCCGCAAGCCCCGATCCGCCAGGGCCATGTCCTGCACGGCGGCCGTCCAGGCCTTGCGCAGCTGGCGCAGGCCGCCACGCCCCTGGGCGGCGGGGTCGTGCAGGCCGCGCAGACGGTTCTCCACATGCTGGAAGGAAAAGCTGCGCCGCAGCTGCTGGTCGGCGCTGCGCCCGAACTGGTGGGCCTCATCCACAATGAGGGTGTCGAAAGGCCCCAGAATGCCATGGGCGGCGCCCGCATCGGACAGCAAAAGGCTGTGGTTCACCACCAAGAGATGGGCGCTTTGGGCGGCTTGGCGGGCATGGGCGCCCCAGCAGCGGACGCCCGTGGTCCCCGTGTCCCCCACCCGGCAGCGCGGATTGGCGCAGGTGGGCCCTTCGCTGCGCACCTGGCTCCACAATCGTCCGAGATGGGCGGCGCGGAAGCCCGTGCTCTCCTCCACATCGCCACTGCGCGTGATGGCCGCCCAGGTGACAAGGGGCATGAGAGCCAGACGGTCGGCCGGGCTCAGGCGTTCCTGTGCTTCCGCCAGCACATTCTCCAGCCGGTGGCCGCACAGGTAATTGCCGCGGCCTTTGAGCAGGGCGGCACGCAGGGGTCTGCCCAAGTGTGGACCCAGGCGTGGCAGGTCGTGATGAAAGAGCTGTTCCTGCAAATGGCGGGTATGAGTGCTGACCACCACGGGGCCGGCACCCTCTTCCCGGCGCTGGGCGCTCCACAACAGGGCGGGAACCAGATAGGCAAAACTCTTGCCCGTGCCGGTGGCCGCCTCCGCCACCAACAGGCGGGGCGCTTCCTCCAACGGCGGTGCCTTCAGCCACTCCCCCACCGCGCCGGCCATTTCCTCTTGCTGGGGACGATGGCGGAAGCCCTCCACCGCCTGGTGAAGACGGCCACCCTCACCAAACCAGGCCGCCGCCGCGAAATCGGGGCCAATCTCCGTTCCCGGACTCTGGTAGCGTCCGCTGCGTCCCACGGGCATGGCCGAGCGCCATGTGCCGTTCTCCCCTTGCTCCTTCACCCACTCCAACAGTCCCTGGACATAGGCTTCCAGCACATCGCCGGTGCCGTGGGCCAGCACCATCAAGCGGCGGAGCAGGGCCACATCCAGGCCGGCGCCCAGCCCTGTCAGGCGTAAAAGCAGCTCACCGGCGGCGCGGGCGTCGTCCGTGGCGCGGTGGGCGTTCTCCAGGCTGATCCCCAGGAAGGCCGCCACATCCGCCAGACGGTGGCTTTCGCATGTGGGCAGCAACATGCGGGCGATGGGCACGGTGTCGAAGCCGGGATGGGCGGGCCGCCAGGGCAAACCCACGCGGGCACTCTGGCGCATGAGCACGCCCTGGTCAAAGGCCAGGTTGTGAGCCACCACCGGCGCGTTCCCCAGGGCGGCCAGGGCCTCCGGCAGGATTTCGGCCAGGCGCGGCGCCTTCTTCAGCTTGCGCGGATCAATGCCCGTCAGTTGCAGAATGCGCGGAGGCACCGGCTGGGTGGGCTGCACCAAAGTGGACACCGTGGTGCGGGCCTGGCCGCCCTCGAAGATGACCAGGCCAAGCTCGATGATCTCGCAGGTGTCCTCCAGTCCCGTGGTCTCCAGGTCCAGGGCGGCAAAGCGCCCCAGACCCAGACGGGACAGCAAGGCTTCAGGCGGTGTGGGAAGCATCACCCGCCGCCTCCGGACGCCAGCGCAGGCGCGGCTGCTTCACCGCCCGCACATCGTCCAGTTTGCGCACCGGCGTGAGATTGGGGGCGCTCTCCAGCAGGGGGTTGCCCTCAACACACTCCTGGTGGATTTGGCGCATGGCGGCGATGAAGCGGTCCAGGGTGGCGCGGTTCTCCGTTTCCGTGGGCTCCACCATCAAGGCTTCGGGCACGATGAGCGGGAAATAGGTGGTGGGGGCATGCATGCCGAAGTCCAGCAAGCGCTTGGCGATGTGGCTGGCCTTGAAGCCCAGCTTCTTCTGGTTGGCCGCGCTGAACACCACTTCGTGCAGTGGCGTGCCGGCAAATCCCAGGCGGTAGATGTCCTGCAAAGCCGCCCGCACATAATTGGCGTTGATGATGGCGTTTTCCGCCACCCGGCGCAGGCCTTGTGCCCCCAGCCGGCGCAGATAGGCATGGGCGCGCACCAGTGCGCCGAAATTGCCGAAGTAGGCGTGCACCTGGCCAATGCTCTGCGGATGGGCGTCCTGCCAGCCAAAGGCATCGCCCTTGCGCACCGGCAAAGGCCCGGGCAGATAGGGAGCCATGCGCTCCTTCACCACCAAAGGGCCGGCCCCGGGACCGCCGCCGCCATGGGGCACACTGAAGGTCTTGTGCAGGTTGATGTGCATGATGTCGAAGCCCAGGTCGCCGGGACGCACAATGCCCAGCAGGGCGTTCAGGTTGGCTCCATCCATGTAGCACAGGGCGCCGGCCTCATGCACCAGCTGGATGATTTCCACAATGTGGCGCTCGAAAATGCCCACCGTGTTGGGGTTGGTGATCATGAAGGCCGCCGTGTCCTCGTCAAGCACGGCCTTCAGCGCCTCCAGATCCATGCACCCGTCGGGGGCGCTTTTCACCTGCACCACCTCGTAGCCTGCCATGGTGATGCTGGCGGGATTGGTGCCGTGGGCGCTGTCCGGGATGACCACCTTGCGCCGGGCGTGTCCACGAGCCTCGTGGTAGGCGCGGATCATGAAGAGGGCGGTGAGCTCGCCATGGGCTCCGGCCACCGGCTGGAGCGTGACGGCATCCATGCCGCTCACCTCGCATAGGCCTTCCCCCAGCTCAACCAGAAGGCGCAGGGCGCCCTGGGCCTCCGCCTCCGGCTGCTCCGGATGCAGGGCCGTGAAGCCTGGCAACAGGGCCAGGGCATCGTTGATCTTGGGGTTGTACTTCATGGTGCAGGAACCAAGGGGGTAGAAATCCTTGTCCACATGATGGTTCAGCGTGGACAGGCCCACATAGTGGCGCACCACTTCACCTTCAGGAAGCTCCGGCAGGGCCGGGGCCTTTTCCCGCAACAGGGTGGAGGGGCAACGCGGCGCAAGGCCACCAAAGTCCTGGCCTCCCGTGGCCATGGTGAAGGAGCCTGCCCCGGGGCGGCTCTTTTCGAAAATGAGCTCAGGCATGCTGCGTCTCCTTCAAGGCGCGGGCCATGGCATCCAGCCAGCGCTGCAAGTCCGCCCCTTCCTGCACATCGTTCACCGCAACCAGCATCAGGTCAAGTCCCAGGCTTTCCGGCAGGGGCAGGCCCCCCAGGATGCCTTCCCGACGCAGGCTGGCCAGCACGGCGTCCCGCCCGGGCACGCGCAACGCGAACTCGCGGAAGCGCTCGCCCTGGCCCACCAACGTGCAACCCGGCAGTTTCGCCGCCTCCTCCGCCAGCCATGAACAGCGCGTGTAAAGGGCCTCGGCTTTCTCCCGCAGGCCCACCGGCCCCAGCAGGGCCAGATGGATGGTGGTGAAAGTGGCCACCAGGGCCTGATTGGTGCAGATGTTGCTGGTGGCCTTGTCCCGGCGGATGTGCTGTTCCCGGGTCTGGAAGGCCAGCACGAAGCCACGGCTTCCCTGGGTGTCCACAGTTTCGCCGATCAAGCGCCCGGGCATTTGCTTCACCAGGTCGCCACGGGCAGCAAAAAGACCGATGTAGGGGCCGCCAAACTGGAGGGGCTGGGCCAGACACTGGCCTTCCGCCACCGCCAGATCTGCGCCGACCTCACCTGGACATTGGAAGAGTGCCGCGGCGATGGGGTCGAAGGCGTGGATGAACAGCGCACCCGCGGCGTGGGCGGCGGCGGCCAGTGGGGCCAGGTTCTCCATCAAGCCCAGGGCATTGGGACTTTGCACCACAAGGGCGGCCAAGTCCTCGCCCAGATGGGCTTCCACATCCGCCGGGCCGAGTGTGGGTCCGGCCATGGGCAGGAAGTCCAGCTGCATCTCGCTGCGCAGGGGATGGAAGTAGGTTTTCAACACCTGCACCCAGCGCGGCAGGATCTGCGCGGCCACCAGCACGCGACGGCGGCCGGGCGCCTTGCGATCCAGCTGCACGGCCAGGGCCATGCGCACAGCCTCCACCAGCGCGGTGGCGCCGTCGTAGAGGGAGGCGTTGGCCAGATCCAGGCCCGCCAGTTCCGCCACCAGGGTCTGGAACTCGAAAATGGTCTGCAGCGTGCCCTGACTCACTTCCGCCTGATAAGGCGTATACGCGGTGATGAACTCGCTGCGCAGGGCCAGGTTTTTCACCGCTTCCGGCAAATGGCCCACATAAGCCCCGCCGCCCAGGTAGCAATCCTGGGGAGCCACCGGCTGGTTGGCGGCGGCCATGGCGCGGAAGTTCCGGTCCAGGGCGGCCTCGCTCATGGGCGCTTCCAGCTGCAAGGGCCCGCTTAAGCGCAGGGCCTCCGGCACGCTTTCCAGCAAATGGTCGAAGGAAGGGACACCAATGGCCGCCAGCATGGCTTGCCGGTCCGCATCGGTGTTGCTGATGTAAGGCATGAATCCTCCAGCACTCCCCGGGGCAGGTCCGGGGAAAAGAGAAACGGCGGCCGCGCCCGTGGGGGAGCGGTCCGCCGTGATCGGGTCCTTCGGCAGCGGACGGGGCCCAATGGGCCTTGTTTCCGCCTTAGATGTCGATGTGCTCCTCGTAATCCTCGGGGCTCATGAGCTCGTCGATCTCCGCGGGGTCCGTCAGGCGGATGCGATAGATCCAGCCACGGCCGTAGGGATCCTGATTCAAGGTGTCCGGGCCATCGGGAAGGTCGCTGTTCACCTCCTGGATCACGCCCGAAACCGGCGCGTACAAGTCCGCCGTGGCCTTCACCGCATCGATGGTGCCGATGCTCTGGCCCTTCTGGAACTCCACGCCCACCTCAAAGAGCTGCACGTCCACAATGTCCCCCAGCTCGCCCTGGGCGTGGTCCGTGATGCCCACCAGCACCGTGCCCTCTTCCACCAGCACCCATTCGTGCTCTTCGGTGTAGAGCAGGTTGCCCGGAACGCTCATCGTTGCCTCCATCTATTGTGGCAGCCGCCCGAGGGGCTTTCCCTTCCCCCCGCACGCGGCCATTATCCTTTGAAAGTCCAGTCCTCAAGAAACTTGATGTCGAAGTTTCCGCTGCGGAACACGGGATCCGTCATCAACTGCAGATGGAAGGGGATTGTGGTGCGCACCCCTTCAATGATGTACTCGCTCAAGGCGCGGCGCATGCGATCCATGGCCTTCTCCCGCGTGGGGGCGTGCACAATGAGCTTGCCCAACAGGCTGTCGTAGGTGGGCGGAATCTGGTAGCCCTGGTAAATGTGGCTGTCCACCCGCACGCCAATGCCGCCGGGCACATTCAGCGCGCCCACGGTTCCGGCGAATGGCCGGAAGTTCTTGGCGGGATCCTCCGCGTTGATGCGGCATTCAATGGCGTGCCCCACCAGCTGGATGTCCTCCTGGGTGAACTCGATGGGAAGACCGGCGGCGGCGCGAATCATTTGGCGGATCAAGTCCACGCCCGTGACCATTTCTGTCACGGGATGCTCCACCTGGATGCGCGTGTTCATTTCCATGAAATAGAAGTGGTCGCCTTCCACCAGGAACTCCATGGTGCCGGCGCTGTCGTAGCCCACGGCGTGGGCCGCGCTAACCGCCGCCCTGCCCATGCGCTCGCGCAGATCGGCGTTCACGGCGGGACTGGGACATTCCTCCACCAGCTTCTGATGGCGACGCTGCACGCTGCAGTCGCGCTCCAGCAGGTGGATGACATTGCCCAGCTTGTCGCCCAGGATCTGCATCTCCACATGGCGGGGATGCTCCAGGTACTTCTCCAGGTAAAGGCCCGGATTGCCGAAGCCGGCCTCCGCCTCCGCCCTGGCTGTGCTGAAGGCGTTCTCCAGCTCGTCCTCGGTGCGGGCCACGCGCATGCCGCGGCCGCCACCTCCCGCCGTGGCCTTCAGGATGACGGGATAGCCCACCTGGTCGGCGAACTGGCGGGCCTCCTCCACATTTTCCAGCAAGCCGGGACTGCCGGGAATGCACGGCACACCGGCCTCCCGCATGGTGCGTTTGGCCTCGGCCTTGTCCCCCATGCGGCGGATCACATCCCCGCGCGGCCCCACGAAGGCCAGATCGTGGTCCCGGCACATGTCCGCGAAGGCGGCGTTCTCGGAAAGAAAGCCGTAGCCGGGGTGCAGGGCGTCGCACTGGGTGATCTGGGCCGCGGTTAGGATGGCCCGCGTGTTCAGGTAACTGTCGCTGGATGGGGGCGGGCCAATGCAGATGGCATCATCAGCGAAGCGCACATGGAGACTCTCAGCGTCGGCAGTGGAGTACACCGCCACGCTTTCGATGTTCAGCTCCCGGCAGGCGCGGATGATGCGCAGCGCGATTTCGCCGCGGTTGGCGATGAGCATGCGTTTGAACACGGCGGCCTCAGACTTCCAGCCGGAAGAGAACCTGGTCGAACTGCACGGGCTGGCCGTTCTCCACCAGGATCTCCACGACGCGGCCGCTGATTTCGGCCTCGATCTCGTTCATGATTTTCATGGCTTCCAGGATGCAAAGGGTCTTGCCCGGGCTTACCTGGTCGCCCACTTTCACAAAGGCATCCTTGTCCGGACCGCTGGCGCGATAGAAAGTGCCCACCATGGGGGCCTTCACTTCCAGCCAATTGGCGTTGGCGGCGGGCGCGGGAGCCGTCGGAGCGGCGGGAACCGCCACTTGCGGCGCGTAGAGCGGCGCGGGGGCGGCATAGCTCACCGGGGCCTGGGGCATGGCGGGAAGCTGACCCATCGGGGGAAACTGCTTCTCGATGCGGATGCTCAGTTCCCCCTCCTCGATTTCCAGGGAGCTGATGGCAGCCTTTTCCACAAGCAACACCAGTTTGCGGATCTCATTGTAGTCCATGCTTATCCCTTCACCCGTTCCAGGTATTCGCGCTTCTTCGTGTCCACACGGATCATTTCGCCCTCGCTGACGAAAAAGGGCACATTCACCACGGCCCCGGTCTCCAGCTTGGCGGGCTTCTTGGATCCAGAGGCCGTGTCGCCCTTGTCGTTGGGCTCCGTCTCCACAATGCGCAGGTCCACGGTGGTGGGAAGTTCAATGCCCAGGGCCTCCTCGCCATGGAAGAGCACATCCACTTCCGTGTTCTCCTTCAGCAGGTCAATGACTTCCTCCACCAGATGCTGAGGCAGGTGCAGCTGGTCGAAGCTCTCATTGTCCATGAAGATGTAACCGTTGGGATCCTGATAAAGGTACTGGAGCTTGCGGCTCTCAAGGCGCACGATCTCAATCTTTTCACCGGAACGGAAGGTGGGGTCCAGCACCCTGCCCGTGCGCACATTCTTGATCTTGGTGCGCACGAAGGCGCCGCCCTTGCCGGGCTTTACATGCTGGAATTCCACAATGCGGAAAATTTCCCCGTCCAACATGATGGTCAGGCCGTTGCGAAAATCGGCGGTGGAGGCCATCGACTGCGTGCTCCCTTGGCTTCTGAGGTGTCAAAGGTTTCGATTTTATGATACGAGGCCCAAGAGAAAAAGCCCCACGGGACTTAGTCTCACCCTTCTGCCTCATTTGTTTTCAGCATAGCCATTAACTCTTCTTCACCAACGACAGGAATCTGCAGTTCTCGCGCTTTCTCCAGCTTGGATCCGGCATTCTCTCCGGCCACCACCAGATGGGTCAAACGGGACACGCTGCCGCTGACTTTGGCGCCCAAGGCCTCCAAACGGGCCTGGGCTTCCCGACGCTCCATGCCGGACAAGGTGCCGGTCAACACCACCGTGCGGCCTCGCAAAGGATGGTCGCTCGCGGCGCTGGCATGGGAAGGCTCCACCTGGTCCAGGTCCATGCCGCCCGCCGCCAACCTCGCCAGCAACTGGCCATTCTCCGGCAGAGCAAACCAGGCTTCCACGCTGGCTGCCATGCGGGGGCCCACGCCCTCCAGGCCCTGCAGCTCCTCCGCGGGCAAGGCCGCCAGGCGATTGACCGTGGCCGCGTGACGCAACAGAGTGCGCGCGGCCTTTTCACCCACGCCACGCAAACCCAGCGCGAAGAGCAGGCGGCTGGGAGGACGCTTGCGGGAATCCTCTATGGCGGACAAGACATTCAGCGCACTTTTCTCGCCCATGCGTTCACATTCCAGCAAGGCCTCCAGACTCAGATGAAGGACATCCGCCGCCGAGCGCAGATGGCCCAGGCGGATGAGCTCCGTCACCAGCTTCTCGCCCAGACCTTCCACATCAAGGGCAGGACGGGAGACAAAGTGCAGGATGGCCGCCTGGCGCACGGCGGGGCAGGCGGGGTTGGGGCAGCGCCGGGCGGCTTCACCCTCCTCCCTCACCAGGGCATGGGCGCATTCGGGGCAAGTCTCCGGCCACTGGGGCAAGGGCCAGGGCGCGGGATCCTCCGCCGGTCCGGTGACCTTGGGAATGACCTCGCCACCCTTCTCCACCCAGACCCGCATGCCGGGGCGGATGTCCTTGCGGCGGATCTCGTCTTCATTGTGCAGGGTGGCGCGGCCGACCGTGGACCCTTGCACCAGGACGGGCTCCAGTTCCGCCACCGGAGTCACCACGCCGGTGCGTCCCACTTGCCAGGTGATGGCCATGAGGCGCGTGGCCACCGCCTGGGCGGGAAACTTGCGGGCCACGGCCCAGCGCGGGGCCTTGGCCGTCCAGCCCAGCTCCAGGCGGGGCGGCACGGCATCCAGCTTGATCACCACGCCGTCCGTGTCCACGGGCAGGCTTGTTCGATTGGCTTCCCAGTGGGTGCAATAGTCCTGCACCTCCGCCACCTCCACGCAGCGCCGGGCGTGGGGAAAAACCGGCAGCCCGGCCAGTTTCAACCAGGCCAGCTGGGCCTCCTGGGTGGACGGCATGGGCTGCCCTTCCAGCAGGGCCAGGTCGTAAAGGTAGATGGACAGGCCACGGCTCCGCAGTTCATCCAAATCCAGAAGCTTCAAGGAACCGGCGGCGGCGTTGCGCGGATTGGCGAAGAGACGGTCTCCGGCCTCCGCCCGCCGGGCATTGAGCGCCTGGAAGGCGGCATGCTCCATCACCACTTCGCCACGCACCACAAGCCGTGCCGGAGGGGGATCCAGCGCCAGGCGCCGGGGAAGGTTGGCCAGGCAGCCCGCCTGCTCCGTCACCACTTCTCCTGTTTCACCATCCCCACGGGTGGCCGCCAGGGTCAGCAGGCCCTGCTCGTAAATGAGGGAAAGCGAGGCGCCGTCCAGCTTCAATTCGCACATGCAGGGCACGACGGTTGGAACAGGTTCATGGAAAAGAGCGCCCTGAACCGGTGCCGGGTTCCCACCCAGACCTTCCCCCAGGCGCTTGAGAAAGTCCGCCACTTCTTCCTGGCTGTAGGCATTGGCCAGGCTGTACAAGCGGGGTTCGTGCCGATGTTCGCCCCTGGACGAGGCGCTCCCCACGCGGCGGGTGGGGGAATCCGCCTGCAGCCACTGGGGATGCTCCGCCTCGGCGCTGGCCAGGAGGTTCAGCAGGCGATCGTATTCGGAGTCGGGAATCTCCGGAGCGGCGTCCTCATAGTAGAGGCGGGCATGGCGGGCCACTTCGGCCACCAGGGCCAGATAGTCCTCCCGGCTGGCGGGAGCCTGCTGGGGCGCATTCAACACTCTTCCGAGTCCTCCACCGCCAGGGCGTGGACGAGGAGTCCGTCAGCCTCCAGGCGGGCGCGGCCGGGCAGGAAGCTCAATTCCACCACGCAGGCGGCAGCCACGGGGACGCCGCCCAACTGTCGCACCAG
>CAIWAD010000235.1 GCA_903910645.1 uncultured bacterium
AGTGAAGTTTGCCACATTCACGACAGATAATAGTGCAGGGCCATCAATGGCCGCCCCTTGGATTGGTTCAACACAAGTGATCAGGAGACATACATGCTGGAGCGCATCGCAGCCAAAGACTTCACCGTCGGCATCATTGGATTGGGCTATGTGGGCCTGCCCCTGGCCCTGGAGTTCGTGGAGAACGGCATCAAGGTCGTGGGCTTCGAGCTGGACGGCCGCAAGTGCGAGTTCCTGAAGGCGGGGAAGAGCTACATCAAGCACATCCCCACGGAGCGCATTGCCCATGCGGCGGCCTCCGGCCTGTTGGACGCCACTACGGACTTCGACCGCCTGGCGGAGCCGGACGCCCTGCTCATCGCCGTGCCCACGCCTCTCAACACCCATCGCGAGCCGGATCTGGAGCCTGTGGTGAAGGCCACGGAAGCCATTGCCACCCGGTTGCGCAAGGGCCAGCTGGTGGTGCTGGAATCCACCACCTATCCCGGCACGGTGGATGAGGTGATGCGGCCCATCCTGGAGAAGGCCAGCGGCCTCTCGGCGGAGAAAGACTTCTGGCTGGCCTTCAGCCCAGAGCGCGAGGATCCCAACAACCCCAGTTTCAACACACGCACCATTCCCAAGGTGGTGGGCGGCCACACACCAGAGGCCACGGCCCTGGCCAAGGCCGTCTACGACCATGTGATCGTCAAAACCGTGCCGGTCTCCTCGACTCGCGCCGCGGAGGCCACCAAGCTGCTGGAGAACATCTACCGCTCGGTGAACATTGCCATGATCAATGAGCTGAAGATGGTCTTCGACCGCATGGGCATTGATGTGTGGGAAGTGGTGGAAGCCGCGCGCACCAAGCCTTTCGGCTTCCAGGCCTTCTACCCCGGGCCCGGCCTGGGCGGCCACTGCATTCCCATCGATCCCTTCTACCTGACCTGGAAGGCCAAGGAATTCGACATCAACACGCGTTTCATCGAGCTGGCGGGCGAGATCAACACCGCCATGCCGGAGTATGTGGTGAACCGCGCCATGCACGCCCTGAATGAGCAGTGCCGGTCCATCAAGGGCAGCCGCGTGCTGCTGCTGGGCATGGCTTACAAGAAGAACATTGACGACATGCGCGAGAGCCCCAGCATCAAACTGGTGGAGCTTCTGCTGAAGATGGGCGCGGTGGTGGACTACCACGATCCCTTCATCCCGGTGTATCACGACGAGCACGGCGCGGACATCCACATGAGCAGCGTGCCCCTCACCCCGGAAGTGCTGGAGGCCCACGATTGGGTACTCATCAGCACGGATCACGATGATGTGGACTACGCCATGGTGGTGAAGCACAGCACGCTGGTGGTGGACACGCGCAACGCCACCAAGGCCATCGCCGAGGGCCGGGAGAGGATCTACAAGGCCTAAATGGCAACGGCGCGAGCTGCGCAGGGACACGGGCCTGTCCTTCCCACGAACGCGGGAACCCCTTCTGGCAGAAGATCCCGGCCTACGCTGGGATGACACGGCTCGGGGCAGGAGACGCGCTGCGTTTTTCAAGGATTTTGTGACGCGTGTGCAAGAAAGGATGAGATGACTGAGCGAATTCCCTTCTGCCTGCCCGACATCACGGAGCGGGAGATTGCCGAAGTGGTTGACACGCTGCGCAGCGGCTGGCTCACCACCGGCCCCAAGGTGAAGCGCTTCGAGGCGGAGTTCGCCACCTACGCCCACGCCGCCCACGCGGTGGCCTTGAACAGCTGCACGGCGGCCCTGCACATGGCCCTTTCCGCCCTTGGTCTGGAAGAGGGCGACGAGGTGATCACCACGCCCTACACCTTCGTGGCCAGTGCCGAGACCATTGTGTATCACAAGGCCAAACCGGTCTTCGTGGATGTGGATCCCCGCACTCTGTGCATGGATCCGGCGAAGATCGAGGCGGCCATCACGCCGCGCACCCGGGCCATTGTGCCTGTTGACATTGCCGGCCATCCCGCGCCGCTGGATGAGATCATGGCCATTGCCCGCGCCCACGGCCTGAAGGTGGTGGAGGACGCCGCCCACGCCACGGAGACCTGGTACAAGGATCGCAAGGTGGGCAGCATTGCCGATGCCACCGCCTTCAGCTTCTATGCCACCAAGAATCTCTCCACTGGCGAAGGGGGCATGCTCACCTGTCAGGATGAGGAGCTGGCGGCGCGGGCGCGCATCATCAGCCTCCATGGCATGAGCAAGGACGCCTGGAAGCGCTACGACAAGGGCGGCAGCTGGTTCTATGAGATCGTGGAGACGGGCTACAAGTACAACCTCACGGACATGGCGGCGGCCCTGGGTCTGGTGCAACTGGATCGCATGGGCGAAATGCGCGCCAAGCGCCTGCGCCTGAAGGGCCTCTTGTTTGACGCACTGGGCGCGGAGCCTGATCTCTTCACCCTGCCCGCCACGGGCGAGGAGGAAGGCCACCAGCACGCCTGGCACCTCTTCCAATTGCGCCTCAACCTGGAGGCGTTGACCATCGAGCGCGCCCGCTTCATCGAGGAGATGGCGGCGCACGAGGTTTCGGCCAGCGTGCACTTCATCCCTGTCCATCTGCATCCCTGGTACCGTCGCACCTATGGGTATCAGGGCGGCGAGTTTCCCGTGGCCGAAGGCGAATACACCCGGGAGATCAGCCTGCCCTTCTTCAGCTCCATGACGGAAGTCCAGGCCCAGCGCGTGGCCCAGGTATGCCTGGACATTGCCCGAAGCCATCGACGCTGATGACCAAGCGCGCGGTGGACCTCCTGCTGGCCCTGACTGGCCTGGCCCTGCTGTGGCCCCTGTTATTGCTGGCGGCATTCTGGGTGCGACTTGACAGTCCGGGGCCGATCCTCTTCCGCCAGGAGAGGGTGGGACGCAATGGCCGTCTCTTTCGCATCCTCAAGTTCCGCACCATGCGGCCGGACACAGGCCAGGGCAGGCAGATCACCGTGGGTGAGGATCCGCGCATCACACGCAGTGGCCGTTGGCTGCGCGCCACCAAGCTGGATGAGCTTCCCCAGTTGGCAAATGTTCTAAAAGGGGACATGAGCTTTGTGGGCCCTCGCCCGGA
>CAIWAD010000236.1 GCA_903910645.1 uncultured bacterium
CATCGCGTGCAGCTGGAGGACATGATCTCCCAGTGGGGCGACACACTGCCGGACAGCCGCCTGGATCTGGATCACCGCCAGAACCGTGGTTGGGCCATGGTGCAAAGCGAGTGGCGCGGGATTCCCGGCCAGAAGGTGAATGCCGGACTGCGGGTGGACCATGACGACGATCTTGGAACAACAGATTGGCAGCCAAGGATTTCCCATCGCTTGGAATGGGGTGGCGGCTGGGCGCTGAACAGCGCGGCGGGTCTCTATGCCCAGGGACTGCCGGTGTACTGGCGCGTGCAAAGCGCCACACACGCCGGAGTCCAATCCATGCGCAGCATCCACCTTCAGGGTGGATTGGAATGGCGGCCCCAGCCCGAGTGGCTGCTCAGTCTGGATCTCTATCAGCGACACTACCGTCAGCTGCCTGTGAGCCGATTGAACCCAACCCTGCCCCTGGCGGACGCGGGCAGTTCCTATGGCTACAGCTACCTGGGGGGGGTGGAATCCACCGGCCGCGGCCACAGCCAGGGAGTGGAGCTGCTGGCCCAGAAAAAGCTGAGCGGGCACAGCTACGGCAGCTTCAGCTACAGCTGGTCCCTCTCCAGCTACAAAACCCCGGCGGGCTCCTGGGTGCTGGGTCCCTTTGACCGCCGCCACATGGCTACCGTGATTCTGGGCTGGATTCCCAACCATCGCTGGGAGTGCAGCATGAAGTGGCGCATTTACGGCGGTCTGCCGGTGACACCCATTGATGTGGACGCCAGCCGTAGCGCAGGGGATACACGCTTTCAACTGGATGATTATCAGGCAGATCGCCAAGGTGTCTACCACCGGCTGGATCTGCGCGTGGACCATCGCATCCAGGGCAGGCGCTTCAATCTTGTCCAGTTCTGGGACATTGAGAACGCCTACGATCAGCGCAATGAGGCCTTCAAATATTGGCACCACAATCAGGACAAGGTGAAGACCTGGTACGGCTGGCGCATCATGCCGGTCTACGGTCTGACCCTGGAATTCTAACCGGACATGGATCTTTCAGCTTTGTGCCAGGATTGGCCGAATTCTTGCACATGGAACCGGGGATTGCCCCAAAAGGGGGCAAACAGGGCCGTCCGGGCCCGGCGCGTCACGGCAGATCTGCTCATTTTGTTAAGGCCTTTACAGTCCTGTAAGGAAGCGTGGACGAAGCGCCGCGCCGCCCCTTGGCCTTCCGCCTTGCCTGCCACCGCGCGCCTACCTACTTTGCAACGATTTCAGGCCCGGCCTCCGGGCGCAACGAACGCCGAAACGCCATCAACAATGGGAGACAGAGGGATGCAGTTCCGCAAAGACGAGCGTGGCTTTACCCTGGTCGAAGTGCTTATCGTGGTGATCCTTGTGGCCATTTTGGCCGCCATCGCGGTGCCCAAGTACATCCAGGCCGTGCGTGGCGCCCGCGCCTCCGACGCCAAGGTCCAGATCAACGCCATCCTCAACTCCGCGAAGATCTACCAGCAGGAAACCGGCAATTGGCCCTCCGACATCACCGCCCTTACGGACGAGGGTTACCTGGAGTTGGACGGTGCCACCATGCGCATGTGGACCTTCCAGCTGGTGGGCGACCAGCAGATCCAGGCCACTTCCACAGCTGAAATGAAGGGCGGCGCCGGCAATGTCGTCACCTTCAACATCCAGGAAGGCCGTTGGGAAGGCTACGGCTTCCCCAAGACCACGGGCGAGTAAGGACCAGCTGAAGCCGGTGCCCCATTCGGGCGCCGGCTTCCTTCCTGCTTGACTGTGCGCCCAGGACGGGATGGCTCCAACAGGCCAATCCGGTCCGGCTCTCCGGCATGCTTCGTATGTGGCTACGGCCCCTGCGTCAGCAGGATGGTCGAGGTCCGGCTCCAATTTTTGTCACCGGGGTCCGCGTGGAAATCGATCAACTCTTGAAGTTCGCGGTGGAGCAGGGTGCTTCCGACCTGCATCTATCGGTGGGCAACACGCCCATGATTCGCCTGCACGGAGCATTGAAGAAGCTGAACATGGGCACCATGACCCAGGAGGTCATGGACAACTACGCCCAGCGGGTGATGAATTCCCGCATGAAGCAGATTTTTGAGGACAAGTTCGAAGTGGACTTTTCCTACAAGCTGGAAGGCGTGGCCCGCTTCCGCGTCAATTTCTTCCAGCAGATCCTGGGCACCTCGGCCGTGTTCCGCACCATTCCGGACACTTTGAAAACCTTTGAGGAGCTTGGTCTTCCGTCAAAGGTGCTCACCGAACTGGCCCACAAGGACCGTGGCCTGGTGCTGCTAACCGGGCCCACGGGCTCGGGCAAGTCCACCACCCTGGCCGCCATGGTGGACATCATCAACGATGCCTACGAAAAGCATGTCATCACCATTGAAGATCCCATCGAGTTCTTCCACACCTCGCGCAACTGCATGATCAATCAGCGCGAAGTGGGCGCCAGCACGCACAGTTTCGCCAGCGCCCTGCGCGTGGCCCTGCGCGAGGACCCGGATGTGATCCTGGTGGGTGAAATGCGCGACCTGGAAACCGTGCAGTTGGCCTTGACGGCGGCGGAGACCGGCCACCTGGTGCTGGCCACCTTGCACACTTCCAGCGCCGCCAAGACCATCGATCGCGTCATCGACATCTTCCCCAGCGCCCAGAAGCAGCAGGTGCGCTCCATGCTGTCCGAGTCCCTTGAAGCCGTGGTGGCCCAGCGCCTGCTGCCCACCAAGGATGGCAAGGGCCGCTGCGTGGCAACGGAAGTGCTGGTGTGCACCACGGCGGTGCGCAACCTCATTCGTGAAGACAAGATTTTCCAGATCCCCAATGTGATCCAGTCCGGCGGCAAGTCGGGCATGCACACCCTGGACGGGGACTTGCTGCGCCTGGTGCGCGAAGGCAAGGTGGATCGCCAGGAGGCCATCCAGATCGCGGAAAACCCCAAGGTCTTCGATTTGGAGCTGGGCGACCA
>CAIWAD010000237.1 GCA_903910645.1 uncultured bacterium
GCCCGTCAGGCGGGTGGACATGCTGTGGCACAAGGGTGATGCCCCGCTGCCTGCCGCCGCATGCCAACCCACCAACAGCAGCCCATCAAAAGTGGAGTCCAGCTCCTGGACCATCAGGCGTGGGTCCCCGCTCCAGCCGCGCAACAGGCGGCAGCCCTCCGGCAGCTCCCCAGGTTCCAGATTGCGCCCTGTGTCGTGGGCATCCTGCACCCAGATCTCTTGCGCTCCGGCCTTCAAGGCCGCCGCAGCCACCGTGGCAGTCTCCAGCGCCATGCGCTGGCGCAGTTCGGCGTAGCCCTGGCCGCCCAGCTCGGTCTGGCTCCAGGCCTGGGCGCCGGTGATGCCTTCCATGTCCACACTTAGGTAGAGTTTCACGCAGGACCTCCACTCAGCTGAAAGGCCATGGCGTAAAGGCGTATCTGCTTCAGCATGGCGGCCAGCCCGTTGGCCCGGGTGGGCGAGAGATGCTCCCGCATGCCCAGAGCCTCCACGAAGTCCGGTGCCGTGGCCAGGATCTCCCCGGGCGTGCGGGCGTCATAGACACGCAGGATGAGCGCCACCAGACCCTTCACAATCAAAGCGTCGCTGTCTGCCTGCAGGCGCACCAATCCCTCGTCCAGCTGGGCATGAAGCCACACCTGCGACTGGCAACCCCGGACCTTCAAGGCCTCGCTGCGATGTTCTTCAGGGAAGGGGGGCAGGGCGGCCCCCAATCGGATGATGTGCTCGTAACGCTCCTCCCAGGTGGCCAGGGCGGAGAACTCGTCCACAATGCGCTGTTGCCGTTCGTCCATGCCATGCCCTTTCGTTGGTGGCAAGATAAGGCATGGGCAGGGGCCTGTGCCCGTGAAGCGGCTTCAGGCGGGCCTCTGCGCTATATTCCGCCATCGAACCCGGCACAGGGCCAGGATGCTGCGAAAGCCGAGCACTTCGCGACCCTTATGGCCTTTGCCAGTCTGGAAGAACTGACGCCCATTGGGGCATTGATTCCGAAAATGTCCCGGAATCCAACTCAGGAGCGGTCATGGATCCCTTGCAGCACTTGAAAGTGATTGGCGACCGCGTGCTCATCCTCCCCGACGCCGGACGCCAGCGCACGGGAGCCGGGCTCTACCTTCCCCCCACGGTCTGCGAGAAGGAGATTGTGCAGGGCGGCACCGTGGTGGCGGTGGGGCCAGGCACGCCCATGCCGGATCCGGAAAGTGCCGACGAGCCCTGGCGTCCCGACGCCCGGCGCTTGCGCCATTTGCCCATGGAGGTGGAAGTGGGGGATTACGCGCTATACCTGAAGAAGGCGGCCATTGAAATCACCTACCAGGAGCGGCGCTACCTCATCGTGCCTTTGGCCGGCATCCTGCTGGTGGAGCGGGATGAACATGGTGTCCCCCTGGACGAGCTGCTGGGCAATTCCCGGGAATCCGACTGAGAGAGCCTCAGGAATCCGCCACCAGACGCCGGGGCACGCGCTCGCTGATGCCTGTCAGGATCTCGTAGGGAATGGTGCCCTGCCAGCGCGCCAAATCCTCCACGCGGATCTGCTCCCCGCCCTGGCAGCCCACCAGCACCACCTCATCGCCATTGTAGGCCGTGCCCTCCGGACCCAGATCCACCATCAGCTGGTCCATGCAAATGGCGCCCACCACCGGCAGGCGCTTCCCGCGGATGAGCACCTCCGCCTTGCCGCTCATGCCCCGGGGATAGCCATCGCCATAGCCCACGGGAATGGTGGCGATGCGCGTGCGGCGGGGTGCCCGCCACGCATGGCCGTAGCTGACGCCAGCCCCCGCCTCCACCACTTTGAAGTAGACCACCGCGCTGGTCCAGCGCAGCGCCGGTCTGGCCTCCGGCAAGAGCGCGCTTGTTCCGCCATGCTGCACGCCATAAAGCAGCAGGCCGGGACGCACAAGATCCAGGGCGGCATCAGGACGGGTGACGGCGGCAGCGGAATTGGCCATGTGCCAGCGGCAGCCCGGCGGCAGGAAGGGGGCGCAGCGCGTTTTCAAGGCCGCGAAACGCTGCAGCGGTGCATCCACCAGACGCCTGTCCTCTTGCTCGGCATTGGCGAAGTGGCTGTAGACGCCGCGAATCTCCAGGCCTTCCAACCGGGCGCATTCCGCAAGGAAATTGGCGGCGCCGGCTTCGTGGACACCAATGCGCTCCATGTCCAGATCCAGCTTCAAATGCACACCCGCTTTCACAGGGTCACTTTGCCCGTGGGCCAGCCCCGCCACCACGGCCTGCACCTGCCTTGCCTTGTGCAGGGAGGACACGGTCATGTCCAGATTGTGCTCCAGGAAGGCGGAAATCTGGTTCTCCACCAGGCCACCCAGCACCAGGATGGGACAGGCAATGCCCTCCCGGCGCAGCAGGATGCCTTCCTCCACAAAGCCCACCGCCAATCCGCCCGCCCCGGCCTGCAAAAAGGCACGGGCGGCGGCCAGCATGCCATGGCCGTAGCCGTTGGCCTTCACCACCGCCAGAACGCCCGCCGCTCCCAATCCGCAGCGCTCTCCCACCAGCTCAAGATTGTGCCGCAGGGCCGCCTCATGGGTCCACACGGTGGTTGGCCGCAGGGGCAACACGGGCTGATGGTCGATGTGGTATTCGCTCAGGAAGCTCATGGGCACTCCTTCAGGAAGCTTCGCCATGCGTCAAGGGCGCGGGCGGCCAGCTCGTCCAGTGGCAACTGCGCGGGAAGCACCAGCACGGTCTCCCGCCGCTCCACGCCATGTTGCCAGGTAAGTTGACGCTTGGCCAGCTGTCGCGTGTGAAGAGCCAGCCGCCGGGCGCAGGAATCCAGGTCCTCGCGGCCCGCCAACAGGTCCACCACCTCTGCCACCCCCACGCTGCGCAAGGCGTTGCCCTGGACGGACAGGCCCCGCTCCAGGGCCAGGCGGATTTCCTCCACCATGCCCTCCTCCAGCATGCGCCGGGATCGCGCCAGGATGCGCTCCTCCAGCCAGGGCAGTGAGGGTTCCAGCGCCACCAGAAAGGGACGCAGGGGTCGGGGCAGGGCCAGTTCCAGCTGGGCCCGGGTGGCGGGCATGCCGGTGGCGACGCAAATCTCCAGGTAGCGCTCCAGCTTGGCCCGATCCTGGGCGGAGATCCACGCGGCCTGGGGATCCAGGGCCAGCAGTTCCTGGCGCAGGGCTTCGCCATCCAGCCGGGCGTGACGCTCCCGCAGTTCCCGGCGCAGCCCGGGATCCGCCCGCAAGGCTGGCGAGACGGGATCCAGCAGGGCCTTCACATAGAATCCACTGCCGCCGCACAGCAGCCAGGGCCGGGTTTCCCCATCATGGCGCTCCAGATCCAGCAGGGCGCGGCACTCTCGCACAAAGCGGCCCGCGGTGTAATCCTCCTCCAGGGGCACATGCCCCACCAGCCGATGCGGCACCTGACGCATGTCCTCCTGCGTGGGCGCCGCCGTGGCCACGGCCAGATCCCCATAAACCTGGCGACTGTCCACTCCCGCGATGCCCACGCCCAAGCGCCGCGCCAGCTCCATGGCCAGGGCGCTTTTGCCGCTTGCCGTGGGGCCAAACAGGATGAGCACGGGTGGAAGGGATGCCATGGCTGCCCTCGGCATGTGCAGGATCAGCTGCGGTCGAAACGACGGTTCAACTCACCCAGGCCCAGGGTCACCACCACCGGGCGGCCATGGGGACAGGTGAAAGGCTGCTCGCAGGCGAAAAGCTCGTCCAGCAGAGTGCGCATCTCCACCTGGTTCAAGGGCTGGCCCGCCTTGATGGCCGCCTTGCAGGCCACGCTGGCCGCCAGAGCCTGGCCCGGCTCAGGCAGCAGGCCCGCCTCGATGCGGAACTGGTCCAGCACATCCTGGATGAGGCCTTCCGGATGCACCGTGCGCAGTTCCGCCGGAATGCCTGTGAGCAGCACATCGCCCTGGGACATCTCCATGGTAAAGCCCATTTGCATGAAGGCTTCCAGCAATTCCTCGAAGATGAGGCGGTCCTCCTCCCCCAACTCCAACGGCTGGGGAAAGAGCAGGCGCTGGCTGTTGCCGCGCATGCTGCGCAGGGCGCGCAGGCAGCGCTCGTAGAGAATGCGCTCGTGGGCCACATGCTGGTCCACGATGATCAGGCCGGAGGCCGTTTGCGCCATGATATAGGTGCGGTGCAGCTGGAAGAGGCCGGGCTCGCCATCGCGACGGCGCTCCTCCTCCTCCAGGCTGACCACGGCGGGCGCGGCATCGTCGCCGAAGCGTTCCCGGGCCGCGTGGGCGGAGGCCAGATATTCGCGCAGTCCTTCCCGTGCCATGCCGCCCTTTTCCTGGGGCAGGAAAGGGAGATCACGCGGGGCCTGGACCGGACCCAGGAAGCTGTCCTGTCGGGAAGGAGGGGTGGGTGCCGGCGCGAAGGGCAGAAGTCGCCCCGCGCCCTCATCCCTTTCCATGGCCAGGGCCAGAGGATCCTCCGGCGTCTGGCGGGGAGACAAACTGGCCACCGGTGCCTGGGAGAGCGCGTGCTCCACCGCCCGCTGCACCAGGGCGTGCAGGCCCTGTTCATCGTCGAAGCGCACTTCCCGCTTGGCAGGGTGCACATTCACATCCACGCGGCGGGGATCGCATTCCAGGAAAAGGACGAAGAATGGACTCTGTTCACGAGGCAGGGTGTGGCCGTAGGCCGCCATCACCGCGTGGTTCACCAACCGGCTGACAATGGGCCGTCCGTTGATGAACAGGTGCTGATCACCGCCTCCCCGCCGGAAGGTGTTCACCGTGCCCACCCAGCCCCGCATGCGCAGGCCCTGGATCTCTTGATCCATGGGCAGCAAATGCTCCAGCAGATGCTCGCCAAAGACCTGACCCACGCGGACCTGTCCAGAGGCGGGCTGCCAATGGAAGAGCTCCTGGCCTTCCGACACCAGGCGGAACGCCACCTGAGGATGGGCCAGGCCCATGCGTCGCAGGGTGATGAGCACATGGCGCAACTCGCCACGCGTAGAGGACAGGAACTTGCGCCGGGCTGGGGTGGAGAAGAACAAATTGCGCACCATGATGCGCGTGCCGCGCTCTCCCGTGGTGGGGGCCTCGTCCTGCAGGCGGCCATCGGCAATCCACAGGTGCAGGCCCTCGCCCGATGCGGGCACCGTGCGCAGTTCGAAGCGGGAAACGGCGGCGATGGTGGCCAGGGCCTCACCGCGAAAACCCAGGGTGAGCACCGTGTCCAGCTCTTCCAGGCTGGCCAGCTTGCTGGTGGCGTGGGCTTCCACACTCAGGCGGGCGTCATCCGGCGCCATGCCGCAGCCGTCGTCCTCCACCTGGATGAAGTTCTTTCCACCGGCCTCCACCACCACATCCACGCGGGTGGCGCCGGCATCCAGGCTGTTCTCCACCAGCTCCTTCACCACCGAAGCCGGGCGCTCAATGACCTCGCCGGCGGCGATTTTGTGGATCAGGGCGGCGGGAAGCAGGCGCACCGGCCGACGGACAGGCAAGTCCGCCATGGTCAGGACACCATCCAGCCACCCACGGTGGACATGAACCAGCTTAGGTAATGTCCCAGGGGCTTGCGGAAGAAGATGATGGCCACCATGACGATGATCATGCCATAGCGGTCCAGTTCGCGGAAGCGGTCGCCCAGCTCATCCGGCAGCAGATGGGCCAGCACGCGGCTGCCGTCCAGCGGTGGCAGAGGCAGCAGGTTGAAGGCCGCCAGCACCAGGTTGATCTGGAACAGCGCGCTGAGCACATCCAACAGCCCTTCCATGAGGAAGAGGCGTGGCGCGGCCACCTGGAAAAGCAGGGCCGCAGCGAAGGCCAGCAGCAGATTGGAGGCAGGGCCGGCCGCCGCCACCAGGGCCATGTCACGGCTGGGATGGCGGAAGTGCCAGGGATTGACGGGAACAGGCTTGGCGCCGCCGAACACCGGCGCGCCGCTGAGCAGGCACAGGGCCGGCACCAGGATGGACATCACGGGATCAATGTGCGGCCGGGGATCCAGGGTCAGGCGCCCCTCCCGCCATGCCGTGCTGTCCCCCAGGCGCAGAGCAACCCAGCCGTGGGCCACTTCGTGCACGATGACCGAGAAGATGAGCACGGGCAGGCTGATGATCAGTTCGTTCATGAGGGCTTCAGGGTTGGCCCTGCCAGGCCTTCAGCAGATTCAACAGCAGGAAGGCCACAGGGAACCACAGGGCGTCGCGCCAGGCTGAGTCGTAGCCTTTCAGGCGCACATCCCAGGACTCGGGTCGCTGATAGAGGGAGAAGCGGGGCCAGAACCGCGGCACGCGTTGGCAGTAGGCCTCATAGTCCTGCCCCAGACGCTGGCGCAGGCCCGCCTCTTCCGAAAGCACCACGAAAGGGTAATAGGCTGTGAAGGCGCCCAGCACGGCCAGCGCCACCCCCAGATGGTTGGCCACCAGGACAAAGCCCACAGCGCCCACAAACGAAAAGAGATAGAGGGGGTTGCGCACCATGCTGAAGGGCCCGGCCTCCACCACCTGCCGCGTCTTGTAGCCGGACAGGAAAAGCAGGCTCCACAAACGCCCGAGCATGGAGGCCATCATTAGAAGGAAGCCCGTCCACAGGCCGACGGGCTCCCACATGTCCTTCAAGAAGGGTTGACGGGTGAAGACGAGGACAAGCACCAGCCCCAGCGCGAAAAGCCGGCTGAAAAGGATGCGATGCCTGGGAAATGTGCCCAGCCAACCCACGGGCGCTTACTTTCCCTTGCCTTTGGGCTCGACCTTCACCGTGGCGTTCTCCACCAGCACGGGGAAGAAATAGCCCGAGCCCAGGTCGCGATCCACGCCCACCGTGCCCTTCACCACCACCTTGTCGCCCACTTTGCAGGACTGCTTGGTGGTGATCACCAAGTCATCCTTGCCGGGGGTGCCTGAGCCGTCCATGAGGTGGATCCAGTTGGAGCCCATGATGCCTTCGTTGTACTTGGTGACCAGGCCGCGCACTTCCACCGTCTTGCCCTTGAGCAGGCGAGGCTGGAAGAAGAGATCCGCCACCGTGTGGGTGGCCTTCTTGATGGTTCCGGCCTTGGGCTTGGCCGCGGCGGGGGCGGGTGCCGTGGAGCCTGCCAGCGGCATGCCGGCGTGGGGATTGGCCATGGAGCC
>CAIWAD010000238.1 GCA_903910645.1 uncultured bacterium
CAGGGTGAAGGGCGCTTCGCTGGCCATATTGGCCGCGCCGCGACGGAAGAGCGCCAGTCCGTACCAGCCCGTGGCCGGCACTGTGATGGAGCCACTCTCATCCGCGCCATTCCCGCCCGCTTCCAGCAAGAGCAGGGCATCGCCCAGATCCGCCAGCGTGGCGGCGCGATCGAAAATGGCCAGACTAAGATCATCGGCGGAGCGGTTGTCCAGCAGAATGGGCATGGATTGTCCCGCCGTGAGGTAAAGGTCGTAGGCCAGAACCAGATGACCGGCGGCCACGCTGCTGGACAGCGGCGCACTAGTGGAATAGAGGTCCTGGATGCGCTGGCAAGACTCCACCGCGTAGCCACCTGTGGAAGGATAGGCGGGCCAGGCGCGATTGTTGGCAAGACCCAGATCCCGCAGCACACCGTTGCCCAGGGTGTTGCCGTTCAGCATCACCAGACTGGTGGCGCCCGCGCTGCCGTAGCTGGTTACCACCCGATTCTCCAGGGCTCCGAGCGGATCCGTGCTGTGATAGTTGTAGCCATACAAATTGAGCTGATCCGTGCTTGAAGGCGCCGCCGCCACTGCCGTCCAGAACTGGGTCGTGGCCGTGAAGCCATCCTGGTTTGCGCCTTCATAAGTCAGGCTGGCCGGATTCAGCGAATTGCGCCAATTGGGCAAAGTGGCCCGGCTCAGCACGGTGCGATTGCCCAGCAGGGCCGGTTCCCAGGCATATTGGGCATAGCCCAGGTTGTCGCTTTCGCCACTCTCCAGCACTTCCCCATTGCAATCCAGGGTGACGGCCACCTCGTGGCGCCCCCCGCGCACACTGCCCAAGTCCACATTGCAATGCTGCATGTGCGTGCCTGCAGCCAGTGCCGCGGCATAGGTGGCGGTGCTGGCCAAAGCAGGACCATCCAGCGCGGCCTGGATGTCCCAGCCGCCGGGAGCACTGTTCAAGCCACTATTGGTGAAGGCCACGGTTAGGCTGCTCAACCCCGCACTGAGCAGGGGATCCCACTGGGCGCAGAGCTCGTAGGCGCCCCGGGGAAGAAATGGACTGCTGGTGTCGCCCACCGTGCCAAAAGCCAGATTGGCGGGTGGCAGGCTGAAGCTGAGAGTGTAGTCCACGGTGGACAGACGCTCCGCCGCATCGTCCTTGTAGACCAGCAAGGCATAGTAGCCCGCTTCGGCAAACTCCAATTGTAGACTTTCGGAGGCGCCGCCCTCATTGGCGCTGTTCCACCAGGATTGGGAGCGCCCACCCATTTCCAGACTGTGGTGGTAGATAGAGAGGTTCAGATCACCACCCGTGGGCACCATGTCCAGGTTCCAGAGTTTGCCCACATCCTCGGCGCCCACATTCAACTCCCAGATGTCCACGAAGCGGTTGGCCGGCAACTGGTTGCTCTGAAATCCCCCATCCGCCAGGGACACGGTGGTGGCGCCCGAACGCTCCACATACATGCCGCCCGCCTCGCCATCGTAGTTCGTCACGCCCACCTGCCAGTTCTGCTGGCCCAAGGTGTTGCGATTGATGAGCACCCAGTCCGGCTGGCCGCTGGCGTAGTTGCTGGACGCCTCATAGGCCGCGAAGCCCGTGCTGCTTCCCGTGTAGTCCTGATGCAGGCGGATGTCGTAGTCCGCCGTGGCGCTCACCGGCTGCACGGTGATGGCCTCCCACCAGCCCGTGTTCGTAAGGGAGAACCCGTCGCAATTGGGAAAGGCGAAAGTCCCCGACATGCGGTCGGGAGGCGTGGAGCGGTACACAGAGGCTTCCTGGGCCAGGGCCAGGGGGGACCACACGAACTGTTGCAGGTGGGTGTTGTTGTCTTCGTTCATCTCTTGCACCGCGTCGTTCCAATCCAGGCTGTCATGCAGGCTGTGGCGACCGCCGCGCACGGTGATGGGGCCGGAGTTCTGGTGCATGGCCCACGAGTGGCCGTTGGTGTAGTTGTAGCTGAACCAGCGGGTGTAAACATTGTCCAGATAAGCACGGGTGGTGTGGGCTCCGGCCTGGGCGCTGCGTCCATTGCGCAAGGACATGTTCAGCCAGGTGCTGGCGGCATTGCCGTTCAAGGTGCCGCTCACCGCGCAGGAGGCCTCGGTGGCGGTGGCATTGGCCCGTGGCACCACGCTGGAAGACCAGCCGGAGGGCGTCAGATGGTAGAGATCCGGCACATGCACCAACAGTTCCGTGCGCAGGTTGGTCAAGGTGGCGCGCATGCGGCCAATCTGCCCCGTGGTGAAAAAGTTCTGGCATAAAGCCGGGGCGTAGCTCATGATGTTGCCGGGGTTTGGCGTATAGAACTGAATGAAATTGTTGCAGAACACGGCCTGCCCACCGGTGTAGTTGCAGTTGCCGTCCACATTGGCGCCACCCAGCAGGGGATCCGCCGGCGTGTCGCAAAGCAGGTCGCCCGTGGCGGCGCAGTTGCTGCCGTCCGGACACTCCGTGCCCGTATTGGTCTCATGGGTGTGGTACAAGTCGAAATAGTGCCCCACTTCATGGGCCACCAGGGCGTTGTTGGCCACACAGCTATTCGAAATGCCAATGCCCTGCACGGCATCACCACTGAAGCTGGAGTAGCCGCACCAATTGCTGCCTGCCCAGGACAGGGTGTTCACGAAGAAGAGGTCCACGGCGTCCGGCACATCCGCCAGGGTGCGCATGGAATCGAATTCCGCCCGCGTGGTGATGCTGAAATAGGTGAGGTTGGGAATGCTGTCCTGCACGGCCAATTGGAATTGGATGTGCGCCGCCGCGTAGTACAGGTTCAAATTGGTGACGGCGAAGTCCAAATCCGCCTGCAGGGGACCGCCCGTGCTGTCGTTGCGCTGCAGGATGTGGAAGGCCAGGTTGATGGTGAAATCCTCATCCACGCGACTCACTTCCTGGTACAAGCCAGCCTCCTGGTTGGCCAGCAACTGGCGCAGGGTCTCCGGACTCAAATCCGTGCCACAATCCTGGGCCAGGGAAGGACGCCAGCCCGCCAGGATGACCAGGGCCAGCACCATGCGCATGATTTGCTTCATCGGACATCCTCCTGCGCCGGAGTGGCAGAACCCAATGGCACCGAAGCGTCAGGGGCCACGCGCTTCACGAAGCGCAGGGGCTTTGTGGGAGCGGGAGCACGCAGGCGTGCGGCTTCGCTTCGCGCCCGTGCCGCTTCTTCCAGCCGGCCCTCTTTCTCGGCCTCCGTGGCCAGCAGGTCCAGGCGCTCCAGATCCTGCCGCGCTTTCAGCGCCGCCAAGGCCTCCTCGCTTCCCTGGCCACCCTGGGCTGCCAGGGCCTCCAGCTCCTGACTCTGCTGGCGCAGCAGGCCCCGCATGGCGGCGCTTCCCTGCAGGGGACCACCGGGCAAGGTCGCCGGAGCTTCAAAAGCGGGCTGGGCCTCCCCCGCATGGGAGGCGGATGAAACAGCACAATGGCCGGGGGAAGCCAATGTTGCCAGCAGAAGGGCCAGGTAGAGGCTTTTCATCGTTGGACCTCCCGCACAGGCATCGCTTGCTGACGCTCCAGGGGAAGAGGCTGGGCCGGCTGGGTTCCCTGCAATTGCACTTCCAACAGGGAGGCGCGGCCCTCTTCACCCAGCACGCGGCAGCGCTGCAGCAACAGCTGCGTGCGTCGGCTGGCAAAGGACTCCATGGCCGTCTGATGGGCGCGGGCATCCAGCGCCTGGGGTGAGGCGCTCCAGCCTTCCTGTTCGCCGTCCAGCACCTGCAAGGAACTGTCCACTTGGGCCACTGTGGTCAATGTGTGCTGCGCAGTGGGGGGCGCCGCTTGTTCTGCAAAAGCGGTGGCCGAGCACAGCATCAATAAGGCCATCCAGGTACGCACAGGCATCCTCTCCTCCAGCGTTGGGGTCACGGTCAAAGCTGACTCTTTTGAGTATCGGGGAAAGTGGTTCAGCAATTTACCGCAAATTTGATGCCGTATTCCGATTTCTCGTGAAGTCGTTGAAGCTCATTACTGTGCAAAACTGCATTAATGCGCCCGCAGCAGTCCTTTGTGCAAAATCGGGCGGGCAACGGAGCAGGCGGTGTGGAGGCGGAACCTGCCCCGGGAGGCGGCAGCTTTGCATGCCAATCCATGCTTGTGCGGGGTGTACAAATGGCCGGAAGCGAGTTTGCCTATCCTGGACTGCCAGGGCTGCTACTTTTCATTGAAGGTCCAAAGCTGAAGGCATGCCACCCTTCCATGCCCAGCCATCAGGCTGCAGCCTTGTGCCGCGGTTATCAGCAAGCCAGCGCCTGGGGCTGGCGGCATTGGCTTCCTGATCATCTGAACTGCCGCAGCTTGTGGCCCGGCTCTTGCCAAGAAGTCCTGGGACCCACACCGTTCCCTGCATCTGCAAGCCTCTCCCTACTGTCCAAAATTGGGCGGAGCGGACATGCGGGCTGTAGCGATCTCCTTGCTGTTCTTTGCTTTAGCACAGCACCTGGCTGGGCATGGGATTTGCAATCAGGGCATGTTCAACCAAGGGGAAGGGGGGGCACCATGTTGCCAACGCATCACTCTGCACACCGCCGCCGCACCAGGCTGGGGGCCACCTTGCTGGTCTTGCTTGGGCTGAAAGCGGCGCAGGCAACGGTTGTGCCTGCCGGGATCATTGCCACTTCCACCACCTGGAGCTTGGCGGGCAGCCCCTATGTCGTCCAGGGCACCGTCTCCGTCTACGGCGCGGCGCTTCCCCGCCTGACCATTGAAGCAGGTGTGGAAGTGCGCTTCTTGGCTGGCGCAAGTCTGGTGGTGGGCAGCAACTCAAGCAACTGGAATGACTACCGGGGCCAGCTCACGGCCCTGGGCACGGCCGCCCAGCCCATCCTTTTCACCGCCGACAACGGCCTGTCCGGCGGCTGGAACGGTATCACCTTCGGCAACAACGCGGACTACAACGGCGCCACCAGCAGCTTCCAGTATTGCGTGGTGGAAAAGGCCACGGTGAATCTGGCCCTGAACAGCAGCGCCCAGCCTGCCCTGCTGGATCATGTGGAATCCCGCCTGGCCAGCCAGCGCGGCCTGGAACTGGAGGGTTACAGCACGGCCATCAGCCTGCAGGATCTCTCGCTTCACCACAATGGCGGCGCGGGCCTGCAGCTCCAGGGCGCGCCCCTGCCCGCCACTGTCAACCTTTCCATGACGGACAATGGCGAGAATCGCGTGGAATACAC
>CAIWAD010000239.1 GCA_903910645.1 uncultured bacterium
GTGAGCCTGTGGTCCGGACGAGAAGTGCCCGGGGGGGTTCCCCTGGCGCTGCGGATGATCGACTATTGATCCACATGCACGAGCACAAGGGCGGGAGCGCGTGAAGCGGCCATGAGAGGACGCACCGACCATCTGCTGGAAGTTGCCCGCCAAACGGGCAAGCTCCTGCTCTCCTATTCCGTGGCCGCCTGGCTGGCCTATTTGGGCCTGGGGCTGGCCATGTCGGGAATCCTGGCCGCGGGCAGCATGTTGCCGCTCATCCTGGCCCTGGTGGTGGCGTTGCCCGCACCCCTGCTCCTGTCCCGCCGCAGTTCACGCCGCGCTCCTGAACTGGAAGACGAGCGCCTGCCTGAACTGGAATCCGCCTCGCCTGCCCGCCTCCTGGAAGTGCACCAGCACCTTCAGCACCAAACGGGCATGTCGGCCCCGCTACGGGCCCGCTGGGAGGAAAGCCTGCGCAGCGCCTGGCTGAATGCCGGCGCCCCGCAGGATGTGGCACAGGCGCTGAGCCTGCGGGACTTGCTCCACGCATCGGCTTCTTTTGGACCGCGGGAGCTGGAGCTGTTGCATCGCCTTGGTCCCCTGAGCCTGCCTCCCGTGGATTTGCTCCTGCTATGGCAGCGCGTGGCCACCACCAGCCTTAGCCTGGATCATGCCCTGCTGGGCGATGTCCTCCACCGCCTGCCGGTGGACAAGGCGCCCCGCGCCTTGCGCAAGGTGCGTCCCCTTCTGTTCCGTCTGGCGCGGGAAGGGCAGGTGGAGGCCAGCAGCTTGTTGAAAGGCGCGCTTTCCAGCCGCCGCCTGCGCTTGGGCCAGATTCCCGAGGACCTGCGCAGCCGCATGGGCCTGTTGGCGGACGCGGGCGCCCGCGCGGCTGGCCGGGTGGCCCGGGGCGCGGGAGACGCCACGCGGGGCATGGCGCGGCGCGGAAACGGCCTGCGCGTGAAACCCCTTCATCTGGCAATCCTGGGAGGCGTTGCGGTGGCCGTGCTTCTCGCCATGGTGTGGAAGCGCCAACCGCCTCCTCCTCCGCCCACCCCGCCCCTGCTTCCCATGGACTTCGCACCTCCCGGCAACGTGCAGGCGGGCTTCACCCTGCAGATCATGTCCAGCCGGGACAGTGCCGCCACGGCGGCCTTTGTGGCGGAACTGCATGCGGACAGCATCTACGCCTACACCCTGCCTCCCCGCAAGAACAGCACCTGGTACCGCGTGCGCCTGGGCTGGTTCGCCCAGCGTGGCGAGGCGGACAGCGTGGCCGCCGAGCTCAAGGAGCAGCGCCTGATTGACGAGTGGTATGTGGCCAACTTTGATGTGACGGGACGCATGCACGAGACCTTGTCAGTCCCGGTGGACTCCTTGTCGGGCACTCCCGGGGCCGCAGCATCGGGGACGAAGGGTTCGGAAGGAAAGGACGCCACCCCATGAGCCGGTTGCGCGTTCTTTCACTTCTGCTGATCCTCTGCGCGTTGTCCGCCCAGGCTCGTTCCATGGACGATCTGGTGAAGGAGCTGTGCTCGCCCGCCTGCCAGGGGCGTCGGGCAGGGGAGCCCGGCGCATCCCTTGCCGCCCAGATGCTGGAGCAGGAGCTGGTGGCGCTGGATTTGGCGCCGCTGGACGGCTTCCCCACCCACTGCAGCTTTTTCACTTTTCATCCGCGCACCATCATCACGGCATCTTCCCTTGGGCGGGTGAATGACAACGGCACCGTTAGCCCGCTGTCCGGATCGGGCTGGCAGATGCTGGACGCCACGGCGTCCGGCCTGGTGCATGCCCCCCTGCTGTTCTGCGGCTATGGCATTGTGGCGCCGGAATCCGGCTGGGACGATTTGCGCGGCCATACGCTGGAGGGCAAGGCCGTGCTGCTGGTGCGACAGGTGCCCGAGGGTCTGGGCGATGCCTCACCCGCCTGGCGCGAGGCTTGCCGTCTGGAGCGGCGCATTGAAGCCGCACGGCGGAAGGGCGCGGCGGCCGTGCTGGTGGCGGACAGCCCCTTCACCGAACGCCCGGAGACGGAACGCGCCCTGGGTCCGGATGCGGTCTTCCATGACGCCGGTCTCCTGCTGGCCGGACTTTCCTCCGCCGTGGCGGACACGCTGCTGGCGGGATCGGGCGGCGGCTTGAAGAATCTGGTCACGCACATCACGCGAACTCGCAAATCCCAGGCGCCAGTGGCCTTGCCGGGGCGTTGGGAGATTGGAGCCCGCCTGAGCCGACCGGAAAAGATCACGCGCAACCTGGGCGTGGCCATTCCGGGCAAGGGCGAGGCGGCCCGGCGCTGGATTGTGCTGGGCGCCCATTTCGACCATCTGGGCCGTGGCGCCGATGGCACGGGGCCGGTTCATCCCGGCGCGGATGACAATGCCAGTGGCACCGCCCTGTTGATGGAAGTGGCGCGCCTGTTGAAGAGCGGCCTGGATTCGGGCGAGGGGGAGCGGCGCAGCCTGGCCCTTGTGTGGTTCAGTGGTGAGGAACAGGGCCGACTGGGATCCCGCACCCTGGTGGAGCATCATCCCGCCTGGCTGGATTCCGTGGACCTGATGGTGAACCTGGACATGGTGGGGAGGCTGCGCAATCAGGACTTGGTGGTGCTGGGCGCGCAAGACCATCCAGAGCTGGCGGGTGCGCTGGAAAGCATGTCCCGCCACGGCCTGACGGTGCGGGCCACCGGCGAGAGCCCGGGCGGCGACCACGAGAGTTTTCTGGCGGCGGGCATTCCCGCCATCATGTGCTTCACCGGTCCCCATGCGGATTACCATCGCCCCACGGACACGCCGGAGCGCCTGAACCTGGTCGGCATGGAAACCATTCGCGACGCATTGGTGGATTTTGTGCCCGCGCTGCTCAATCCTCAGTTGTCCATTGCCAGGCCCTTTCACCCGCAGGGCGAAGGTGCGACCAACGCCGCCCCTGTGCGCGTGGCCATGGGCATTGTGCCCGGTTATGAAAGCACGGGACAAGGCATGCCCGTTCAGGATGTGAAGGCTGGCAGCGCGGCGGAGGCGGCCGGCATCCTGAAAGGGGACCTGCTCCTGTCCCTGGGCAACTTCCCGGTGGCCAACATCCACGACTACACCTTCGCACTGCGCCATTTCTCCGCGGGCGAGGAGCTTCCAGTCACCCTGTTGCGCAATGGCCTGCGCGTGCAAACGCGCGTCACCTTGACGGAGCGCGCCCGATGAGGCCGGCCCTTCCACTGGGAGCCGTCTGGCTGGATGTCGCCACCCTGGCCGAGGCATCCACAGGAGCGGTGCGTTGCGAATTGTCAGGCGAAAGCCTGGCCGCCGTCCTGGAGAGCCGCGCCTTCGTGGAGGCGGCGGTGGAGAAGGGTCAGGTCATCTACGGCATCACCACGGGCTTCGGCGCCTTGCAACTTGTGCACATCCCCACCGCGGAGTTGGGGCGCCTGCAGCACAACCTGCTGGTCAGCCACGCCGTGTCCACCGGCGACCCGCTTCCCAGGGAGATCGTGCGCGCCATGCTCCTGCTGCGCGCCCACAGCCTTTCCCAAGGACACAGCGGCGTGCGCCCCGTGCTCATCCAGCGCTTGATGGAGTTGCTGCACCGGGACCTGGTTCCCCTGGTGCCCGCCCTGGGATCCGTGGGTGCCTCCGGCGACCTCTCCCCTTTGTCCCACATGGCCCTTCCCCTGATTGGCGAGGGCATGCTCTTCCACAAGGGCGCCTACCGTCCGTCCGCCGCCGTGCTGGAGGCTGAAGGCCTGGAGCCCCTGGTGCTGGAGGCCAAGGAGGGCCTGGCCCTGAACAACGGCACCCAGTTCATGACCGCCACCGCCGCTCTTTTGCTGGAACGCGCCACGCGTCTGGCGCGCACAGCCGATGTGGTGCTGGCCCTAGGCCTGGAAGCCCTGCAAGGAAAGAGCGCGGCTTTCGATGCCCGCGTGCATGCCCTGCGTCCGCATCACGGGCAGGTGGACAGTGCGGAGAATGTGCGGCGCATCACCCAGGGCAGCGGCCGCGTGGACGCCCAGGACAGCGCCCATGTACGCGTGCAGGACAGCTACAGCGTGCGTTGCGCGCCCCAGGTGCATGGCGCTTGCCGGGACACTTTTCAGCGCCTTCGCCCCACCGTTGAGTGCGAGATGAACGCGGTCACGGACAACCCGCTGGTCTTCGCCCAGGACGGACAGGTGCTGAGTGGCGGCAACTTCCATGGAGAACCCATGGCCATGGCGCTGGACTTCCTGAAAGTGGCCCTGGCGGAGCTGGGCAGCATCTCCGAGCGCCGCACGGCCAAGCTTCTGGATGCTTCCCAGAGCCACGGCCTGCCGCCCTTCCTGGTCTCGCGCAGCGGGCTGAACAGCGGCATGATGATCTGTCAGTACACGGCCGCCGCCCTGGTAAGCAAGAACAAGACCCTGGCGCACCCGGACAGTGTGGACAGCATTCCCACCAGCGCCAATCAGGAAGATCATGTGAGCATGGGAGCCAACGCCGCCTTGCACGCCTGGGAGATTGCCGGACATGTGGGCACCGTGCTGGCCATCGAACTGCTGGCGGCCCACTATGGCAACCGCTTCCGCTCCGGGGATCCCGGTCGTGGAAGCGCGGCGGCCCTGCTGGCCGTGGCCTCCTGCCTGGATCAGGAAGCCCTGCGTGGCGACGAGGTGGTGGACCATGATTTCCGCGCCGAATACCACGCGCTGAAGGCGCTCATCGAATCCGGCGCGCTGCTGGCCGCCGTGGAGGCTGAGGTGGGCGAATTGCGCTGAGGGGGGCTTCGTGAGCGCCTACAACCTCTATCTGCTGGATGAAAGCCGCGATCCCAGGGTGGTCACCCGCCTGGCGCGCATCACCGGGTTGGCGGAATCCCTGGTGCGTCGTGAATTGCGCCACCCTCCCTTCCTCATCCTGAAGGAACACGCACTGTCCCCGGCGGTGGCGGTGCGGCGCGAGCTTGAGCTGTTGGGACTCTCCCTGCGTCTGGAGCTGGTGGAGCGCCCCAGCGGCGACCAGCGCCACCCATTGGCCGGTGAACAGGCGCCCGACGACGGCGCGGAGATTGTGCTTGAAGAGGGGCATGGTTTTGTTGAAGCAGCGGCCTCATCCGCGGGGACGGCTGCGCCCTTGGAGCACGCCGCCACCAGTAGGAGAACCTGGCGCAAGCCCCTTCTGTTGGGCTTGGTGATGCTGATGGCCCTGTTCTCCGCCTGGTGGCTGGGGAAAGGCATGAGGGGGCCTGACAGCCTGGATGCCACGGACAGCGCCGCAGTTGAACAGCATTTGCCTCTTCTTTTATCCCAGATGGAGGCTGCGCTGCGCGCCCAGCCTTCACAGGAAGAAACCAAGGCGCTCGTCCGCAGGGCGGAGGAACTGGATGCCCGTTTGCGGCCCCTGTGGGAGACCTTGTCCCGCGGCGACCGCCAGGCCCTGGACGCGCTGCAGGCAGGTCGTCAGACCCTTTTGCTCAGGCAAAGCGAATCCAGGGCAGGCGCCGCTTCAGGAGTGTGGACACCGCGTGATTTGCGCCGACCAGAGAGAAGTGGAGGGGCCGCCTCCGCGTTCTGGCAACGTGCGGAGGAAGCCTTTGCCCAGCGCACCCCGCCCTTGAGCCTTGGCGCTCAATTGGCCCTGGAGCGCCTGGATGAAGAGCTGCGCGCCATTTCCCGGGGTCGTGACGAAGCCGCCCGCGCCCGCCTCCTGGCCCTGGAAGGCAAGGATCCCGGATCCCGCGCCCGCCTGGGGGCCCTGCGGCTGGCCGGCAGCCTGCAGCAGAAAGGCGTGGTGTGGACGGGTGAAGGCGAAGCTCGCCAGGCCTGGGCCGACTTGCCGGATTCCACGCTGCTGGATGTGGAGGCCGCGGGCGTGGTGGTGGATCAAGCCGTGGTGGAAGGCGGCCGCGTGGTCTTCACCCGCCAGAGCAGCGGCCTGGAAGCCGTCAGCCTGCGGCTGGCCGCCCTGGAGCGACAACCCGGGCCCGTTAGACGACTACTGGAGGCGGGCCTGAAGCTGGCGGAACCGGAGCTCTTCTTCGGCACCATCCCTGGCAGCCAATTGCCGCGCTTGAACACGGGAGCCGCCGCTGTCCAGTGGGAGCAGGCGGGAGATCCCGCGCTGAAATCCGCGCTGCGCCGCCTGGGCTTGATGGGCGAGGACACGCGTTTCCCCGTGCTTTCCATGGAAGGGGAGGCCCCGGGGAAGGCGCCGGATGTGGCGGACTGGCTGCGCGCCGCCGCCCAGCATTACGAGAAGGCCCGCACATGGCCCCAACGGCTGGAGCTGCGTACGCCGGAGGGGCGTTTCCACATCAGTGGCTGCGAGCTGTGGCTGCTTTCCCGGCAAATCTGAATCGCCGGGATCCAGGCTCTCGCAGAGGCCTGGGCAGGACTGGCACGCGAATTGCCACATGTCAGACAGACAGCGCTTCGCCTTGATTTAGGGCGGGCGATGCGCGACCTTTTTACAAGGTGTAAAAAGCCCCATTGCCGCTCACACCGGCACCCACATCACCGACAACACGTTTTTCGACACCAAAGGAAAGGACGCGAAACCGCCATGCGTAAAACACTTGTCATCGCCTCCCTGGCAATCGGCGCCGCCGCCATGGCCGCGCAGATGGTGCCGGCGGATGGGCGCCACGCCACGGCTGTGAGCCGCAACCAGGATCTGTCCCGGCAGTCCTTCATGATGGATGGCCCCGCCCAGGTGGCCCCCAAGGGCAACGAGAGCGCCCGCGTGGACGATCCCGTGTACGATTACGACACCGTCATCGTGGGCACCAGCCGCTATGACTATCAGCACAACGGTTCCTACGGCAAGATGATCGCCATCAGCGCCGACGGCGTCAGCCACGGCTCCTTCATGGGCGGCATCAATGTGGCCACCGGCCGCCGCATTCAGTCCTGGTGCGTGGACACGGGCCTTACCCCGGTGCCCGCCGCGGATGTCACCGCCGATCGTGCCGGCTACACCACCATTGGCGTCACCAGCGAAGCCCCGGCCAACGGCCTGGCGGGCAACTCGGGCGTGGTGGGCTTCCATACCGTCGTGGGATCCTGGTTTGGTGTGGACTTTGGTGGCTGCACCCTGGCCTTCAACCTGCTGCAGGAAACGGAGAGCGCGGACATCCTGTGGCCGCATGTGGCGGTGGACTACCGCGACAAGGTGCACATGGTCAGCGGCGATGCCGGCACCGTCACCGCCGATGCGGTGTGGTACACGGCTTCCACCGACGGTTTGGCCTGGGACGGCAACTATGCCATGGTGACGGACAACAGCAACACGCTGAGCGAGACTGCCGCCGCCGCCAAGAACGCCCCCGGCGCCGCCGTGATCTACATGCCGGACGCCCCCTGCAGCCCGGCCCTCTTCGCCACGGACGCCAGCCAGTGGCACCACGATGTGGTGTACTATGAAGCCCGCGATGAGAACAACGATGTGTTCGCCCAGATCTCGTCCGGCAATTCCCACAATGTCACCAACTACAACTGCCCTGAGTCCACCGCCCCCTTCAGCGGCGCTGTGTACGCCTATGCGGATGTGGACGGTATCTACGACACGGCAGAAGTTCCCAACCTGCTGCTCACCTTCCCCACGCCCGTGTCCATGATGGACTCCATGCTCTATGAAGATGTGGCGGCGGGCGACGGCACCACCTACTACACCGACTTCTGCAACATCGACTCCTGGCACAGCGCCGTGTGGTTCCACAATGCCACCCAGGGCACCTGGGGCCATGTGGGCGGCTGGCTCACCGCTGATGGTGAAGGCGACGCCCCGGAGGCCGGCTCCTATGTGGGAGTGTTCCGCAATGCCCAGGACCGCCCCCAGTTGGCCCATGACCCGGCCACCGGTTACCTCTACTGCCTGTGGAATGTCTACAGCCCGGACGATGTTCGCGCCCCCGGCACGGACGCCAAGCTGATGGCCAATGGCGAGCTCTACATCGCCTGCTCCGCCGACGGCGGCCTGACCTGGGGCCCCCATGTGAACCTGACCAACAGCCCCTCCCCGGGCTGCGAGTCCCCCAACTGTTTCAGCGAGACCTTCGGCAGCCTGGCCGAGGTGGTGGACAATGGCTACCTGCACATCACCTTCATGATGGACAAGCACGCCGGTTCCTCCATCCGCAACACGGACGCCAACGACGGCTCCGTTGAGACCAGCAACAACTACTACTACATGCGTGTCCCCACCAGCGCCGTTCCGCCCCATGCCGGCAGTCCCTGGGACGCCGAAGGCCACATCGGCCTGAACAGCTACAACCGCCCCTGGTACTTCACCAGTGGCCATCCCGACACCATGCGCATGATCGACAAGGTGACCATCTTCAACGAAGGCAATACGGCCAAGACGCTGATGAACCTCACCATGTACCACGACATGCTTGATGAGTTCGGCACCCCCGAGAGCAACCTGTGGGTGACCTGGGAAGTAATGGAAGGCACCATCGCCGCCCCGGGCGAGTGGATTGTGGATCCCGCCAACGCCGACGAGTGGAATGGCAACATCCCCGCCATGGGCATGGTGCAGACCCATGTGTCCGTGGGCCATCGCGGACTGCCCCTGCGCGAGCAGGCCTTCAAGTTCACCTTCAACGATGGCACCGAGCGTGTTTATCGCTACGTGTACCAGCCCGCCGACGGTGGCGAGCCCCTCGTGGCCGAGATTGACATCGCCAACTTGGACCAGTACTCCAGCATCGTGCTCTATAACAACGACGGCACCGCGGTGGACACTCCGACCAGCCCGGTGGACTTCGCCCTTTCCCAGAATGTGCCCAACCCCTTCAACCCCACCACGGAGATCAGCTACACGCTGACCAACGCGGGCCAAGTGAGCCTGAAGATCTTCAACCTGGCGGGTGAGCAGGTGAGCACGCTGGTGGACGGCCCCAAGGGCGCCGGCCGCCACACGGTCTCCTTCGACGGCAGCCAGCTCTCCAGCGGCGTGTACTTCTACACGCTGGAGGCCGCGGGCCGCACCGAGACCCGCAAGATGCTGCTGACCAAGTAAGCAGCGCGTCCAGTCCTTCCAGGCGCCCCCGGTCCCCGATCGGGGGCGCCTTTGTTGAAGACCCTGTCTGAGGATTGCCGGGAGAGACCATGTTCATCGATCATGTCCGCATCACTGTCAGCAGTGGCAAGGGCGGAGACGGTTGCGTCAGCCTGCACCATGCCAAGTATCTGCCCAAGGGTGGGCCCGACGGCGGCGACGGGGGGCGCGGCGGCGACATCGTGGTGGAAGTGGACCCCGGCCGCATGAATCTGCTGGACTTCAAGTGGAGCCGGCTCTTCCAGGCCGAGGATGGCCGTCCGGGTTCCAGCTCCCTGCGCCGTGGGCGTCGCGGCAAGGATGTGGTGATCAAGGTTCCGCCGGGCACCCAGGTGCGCGATGCCGCCACGGGCAAGCTGCTGCTGGATCTGACCCTGCCTGACCAGCGCGAGGTGCTGCTTAATGGCGGCCATGGCGGCAAGGGCAACGCCCGCTTCAAGTCCCCCACCCAGCAGACGCCGCGCTATGCCACTCCCGGCGGCCCTGGCCGGGAAGTGGAGATTGAGCTGGAGCTGAAGATCCTGGCGGATGTGGGTCTGGTGGGCTTCCCCAATGCCGGCAAGTCCACCCTGCTCAGCGTGCTCAGCGCGGCGCGTCCCAAAATTGCCGACTACCCCTTCACCACCCTGGTGCCCAATGTGGGCATTGTGCCCTACGCCGAGTTCAAGTCGTTCGCTATGGCGGACATTCCCGGCCTTATCGAGGGTGCCCACGAGGGCCGTGGCCTGGGCCACCAATTCCTGCGCCATGTGGAACGCTGCCGCCTGCTGCTCTATCTGGTGGACATCAGCTCCGAGGATCCCGCCGACCAGTTGCGCGTGCTGCGGGCGGAGCTGGCCCGCTACTCACCGGAGCTGGCACGGCGACCGTCGTTGGTGGTGCTGAACAAGAGTGATGTGACCACGCCCAGCAAGCGCAAGCTGAAGTTGGAGCACGACCTGCTCATCAGTGCCGCCACCGGCCGCCATGTGAAGGCTCTGGTGCGTCGCATGGGCGAACTGCTGGACGAGATGGAAAGCACATCGCCCCGCGCTCTGTTTGCCGCGCGTCCCCAGGAGGAGGAACTTCCCATGGTGCTCCATCCGGAGGAGGGCAATCCCACTGTGGCGGCGGAGCTGCGGTGGCAAAC
>CAIWAD010000240.1 GCA_903910645.1 uncultured bacterium
CCTGCTCACGGACTGGTTCACCATCACGGATGAACCCAAGGAGCGCATGCAGAAGCGTGCGGTGAAGCAGGCCCTGGGTGGCCTGTCCAAACTGCGGTTGGCGCGCGATCTCTATCGCGCCCGCCGCCTGATGTAGGAGGACGCGGCCATGCCCGACCTCTTCAGCATGACGCTGGAAGACAAGCTCTACCGCACGCGCTACGAGCCGGACAGCGACCATCCGCATATCACGGTGAAGGAGGAGATCTGCCGGAGCTGCGTGGGAAAACCCTGTGTCCTGCTCTGCCCGGCCCATGTGTACAAGCGCAAACCCGACGAGCGCGAGCTCGTGCTCGTGTCCCATGACAACTGCCTGGAGTGCGGCACCTGCGTGCAGGTCTGCCCCACGGATTCGCTGGAATGGCGCTTCCCCGACGGCGGCATGGGCGTCAAATACCGTCACTGAACAAGGAGCATACATGGCCAAGCACATCATCGTCGTGGTGCGCGAAGTGTGGGACACGCGCGACATCATTGGCGACGCGCTGGGTGCGGATGGCGCCCTGCGGGCCCTTCCCCGGCGCTTCGAGCCGGAGGACCTGAACAGTCTGGAGCAGGCGTTGCAAATCAAGGACCGGGACGGCTGCAAGGTCAGCGTGGTCTCGCTGGCCCCCGCCGGTGACCTGGATGTCCTGCGTGAATGCCTTTACCGGGGCGCCGACGAGGCCGTGCGCGTGGTGGCCCAGGGCGCCGTGGACAGCGCCGCCACTGCCGCGCTCCTGGCGGCGGCCATCCGACGCCTGGGCGAGCATGATCTGGTGCTGCTGGGCGTGGGCGTGCCTGATGGCGAGAACTCCCTGCTGGCCGGCGAGCTGGCCGGGCGCCTGGGCCATGGGCAGATCACCTATGTGGACAGCATCACCGAGCTGAGCGGCGACCAGGTGGCCTGCCGCCGCGAGATCGAGATGGGCAGCGAGTTCATCTCCGCGCCTCTTCCCGCCGTGCTGGCCCTGGGCGTGTACCTGTTGAAGGACGATCCCCGCACGCCGCGCGCCGCCAAGGCCATGTTGAAGCTGAAGTTGAAGAAGGCTCCCATCGCCGAGTGGACGGCAACGGATCTGGGCGTGGATCCCGCACCCCGCGTGCGGGTGGCGGCCTTGCGCGCCCTTCCCCAGCGGCAGGTGGAGACGCGGGATGTGGATCCGGGCAATGAGGCCGCCCTGAAGGCCATGTTGCAGGATATCCGTTAGGAGGGACAATGGCGAAGATTCTGGTCTACATCGAACACGACGAGAGCGGCGTCAGCGATCTCTCCCTGCAGGCCCTGGCCCTGGCCACGCGGCTGGGTGGAGGCGACGCACTTTTGCTGGGTGAAAATGTGTCGGCAATGGCCGCCACCGTCCTGGCCCATGGCGCCCAGGATGTGCTCGCGGTGGAGCATCCGGCCCTGGCCGGGCATGTGGCCCTTCCCGCCGCCCACGCGCTGAAAGCCGTGGTGATGGAGCGCGCCCCGCGCCTGGTACTGGTGCCTTCCAGCACCGTGGGCAATGACCTGGCACCTCTGGCGGCCGGCCTTCTGGAGGCCGCCTGCATTGTGGACTGCGATGGCGTGGAAGTCGACGAGGGCGCCTGGCGCTTCCTGCGCACGGAGTTCGACGCCCGGGTGCGGGCCGTGTACGAGGCCGTGGGCGAAGGCCCCGCGCTGGTGACGGTGAAGGACGGCATCGCCGAGGCGGCACCGGCCGTGGGTGGCCAGGTGGTGGCCACAAGGGTGGAGCTGGGCCCCGAGGCCTTGCGCGGCGCGGTGCAGCGCCGGGAAGTGGTGAAGAAGACTGTGAACCTGAAGGACGCCAAGGTGATCATCGGCGGCGGCGCCGGTGTGGGCAACCGCGAGAACTTCGCGCTGCTGGAGCGTCTGGCGGAGAAGCTGGGCGGCGAACTTGGCGCCACGCGCGCCAGTGTGGACGCCGGGTGGATTTCCGCGGAGCGCCAAATCGGCCAAACGGGTGTCACCGTGCGGCCGGATCTCTACATCGCCTGCGGCATCAGCGGGGCGGTGCAGCATCTGGTGGGCATCCGGGAGGCCAAGACCGTGGTGGCCATCAACAGCGACGCCTCCGCCCCCATCTTCCGCGTGTCCCACTACCGCATCGTGGGGGATTTGACCGTGGTGGTGCCCAAGCTCGTAGAGCTTTTGGCGTAGCAAAGTGAGTGGCGCATGAGCGCCCGATGGATTCATAGGAGCAAGGATGATCACGAGCGAGAATTTCTACCACGACAATCCAGACCTGCGTTTCGTCATGGAGCAGATGATCGACTGGCAAACCCTTTTCAGCCTGCGTGGGGATGTGGGTCGGCCGGACTCTCCCTTCGACAGTGTGGACGAGGCCAAGGAAGCCAACCTGGACATGCTGGCGGATCCCATTGGCGCCATTTCCGCCCAGCGCATCGCGCCCCGCGCCGAGGAAGTGGACCACCTGGGTTGCCGCCTGGAGAATGGCGCCGTGCGCTTCCCCGACGCCCTGCAGCGCAACCTGGACGATTTGCGCGACGCCCAGCTCACCGGTTTGACGGTGGACCCCGCCTACGGCGGCATCGGCTTCACCAAGACCTTCTACAGCGCCGCCACGGAACTGGTGAGCCGAGCCGACGCCAGCCTGATGAATTTCTTCGGCCTCCAGGGCATCGCCGACACCCTCCAGATGTTTGCTTCCGAGGAGATCAAGGCGGAAATGCTGCCGCCCATGGCTTCGGGCGAATTGAGCGGCGCCATGGTGCTGACGGAAGCCGACGCGGGCAGCGACCTGGGCAGCGTGCGCACGCGCAGCACGCTGGAGGCGGAGCAGGATCCCGAGGGCGCCTGGACCATCAGCGGCGCCAAGCGCTTCATCACCAACGGCTGTGGCGATGTGCTGCTTGTGCTGGCGCGCAGTGAGGATCCCGCCAAGTACGGCGGTGGTCGCGGCCTGAGCTTCTTCCTGGTGACGAAGAGCGAGCGCGTGCAGGTGCGCCGCATTGAGGAGAAACTGGGCATCCACGGATCGCCCACCTGCGAACTCTACTTCGACAAGGCCCCCGCCCGCCTCATCGGGCGACGCGGACACGGCCTAACCCGCTACACGGCCTGGCTGATGGCCGCCGCCCGCCTGGGCGTGGCCGGACAAAGCGTGGGCATTTCCGAGGCCGCCCTGCGTGAGGCCGAGGCCTATGCCGACGAGCGCGAGCAGTTCGGCAAGCCCATCCGCAGCATGCCTGCCGTGGCCTCCATGTTGGCGGAGATGCGCGTGGCCACGGAGGCCTCCCGCGCCCTGCTCTATGCCACCAGCGCTTATGTGGACCTGCAGGAGGCGGCGGAGAAGTTCGGCATGAAGGAGGAGGAGAAGCGTTTCGCCCGTGGCGCGGATCTGCTGACACCCCTGGTGAAGTACTACACCTCCGAGGTGTGCAATCGCGTGGCCAGCGACGCCATCCAGGTGCATGGCGGCAACGGCTTCATGAAGGACTACCCGGTGGAGCGCCTCTTCCGTGATGCGCGCATCACCACCATCTACGAAGGCACCAGCCAGATCCAGATTGACTGGGCGGTGATACGCCTGGTGCGTGGCGACATGGCGGCCATCCTGACACCTTTTGGCGAGCTGGATTGGGCAGCGCTTGGCCTGGCGGAAGAGGCGGCGGCCCTGTCCGCCACCCGCGCCCTGCTGGATGAGGCCACCGCCTTCGTGAAGGAGAAGGGCGCCCAGTACCGCGACCTGATGGCCCGGCGTTTGGTGGATCTGGCGCTGGACCACTATCTGGGCTGGTTGTTGTTGCACCAGGCGTCCAAGTGGGACTACAAGCGCAAGGTGGCGGCGCGCTTCATGGCCGACGCCCTGCCGCGCATGCGCATGCTCCACGAAGTGGTGATGAGTGGCCGCGCCCTTGAGCTGGAGCAGCTGGATCCAAAGGCCTGATCCCCTCCATTCCATGCATTCCAGGCGCCGGCGGCCCCACGGTCTCCGGCGCTTTTCTGTGGGTGGCAGCCCCTTGACGCGCGCCATGAAAGGGGCCATGTTGCAGGCACACACAAGGAGGCGGCATGGAAAGCGGCACCTCGCGGTTGGAGGCCTTCAGCGACGGCGTCATCGCCATCATCATCACCATCATGGTGCTGGAGTTGCGCGCACCCGCCACGGCGGATCTGCACGGGCTTCTTCAGCTGGCGCCGGTCTTCCTGAGCTATGTGCTCAGCTTCACCATAGCGGCCATTTACTGGATCAACCACCACCAGATCCTGGGACTGGCCCGGCGCGTGGATGCCCGCGTCCTGTGGACCAACATCAACCTGCTCTTTTGGATGAGCCTGATGCCCCTCACCACCGCCTGGCTGGGGGAGTCCGGAGCGGCGCCTCTTCCCACCGCCTGCTATGCCGGCGTGGCCACCCTGTGCGGGGGATCCTTCTTCCTGCTGCGCGACGCCATTGGCCGCCAGCGCGCCGAGGATCCGGCCTTCCAAGCGCTGAACCGGCAAATGGCGCGCAAGAACTTTGTGGCCCTGGCCATCTACATCAGCGCCACGGCATGCGCACTGGTGGCGCCAGCGGCCTCCCTGGTCCTGTGCGCGCTGCCAGCCCTGATGTACTTCCTGCCCACCCGCGAGAGCTGGGAGGGGCCGGACCGCTAAGTGTAGAAGGTGCTCAGCGCAGCAGGCGCGCCACGGCTGGAGTGGCCGGAGCCAGGCGCAGGGCCTCAAGATCGCCCCGCTGGGCCACGCCTCCGGCGTCGTAGACAATCAACTGGTCGGCCAGGGCGGCCGCCTCGTCCACATCATGGGTCACCAGCACCACGGGGACCTTGAAGCGCGCGGGAAGCGTGGCGGCCACTTCGCACAAATCGCGCCGCAGCGGGCGGTCCAGTGCGCTGAAAGGCTCGTCCAGAAGCAGGAGCCGTGGGTTTCGCACAAGGGCGCGGGCCAGCGCCACGCGCTGCTTCTGGCCTCCCGACAACGCGTGGGGCTTCAGCGACTCCAGGCCTTCAAGCCGAAACTCGCGCAGCAGCTCCCAGGCCCGCTGTCGGCCCTCCTCCCTGGACAGGCCGGGAGCGCCAAACTCCACATTGGCCAGCACATCCAGCTGGGGCAGCAGCGCCGCCTCCTGCATCACATAGCCCACGCGCCTTTCTCCCGGCGGCAGCCACACTCCCCGGTCGCCGTCGCACCAACAGCTCCCGCCCACCGTGATGAAGCCATCGTCTGGCCGATCCAGCCCGGCGAGCAGGCGCAGGGTCATGGTCTTGCCGGACCCGGAGAACCCCACCAGCGCGGTGATGCCGCCAGCGCTGTCCCAGGCCACATCCAGGGTGAACCCGGGCACCTGCCTGCGCAGGCGAAGGGCCAGCGCTTTCACATCCATCGGCGCGAGGCCTTGCTTGCCAGATAGAGGAAGAGTCCGGAGCTGAGCGTCATGACCAGCACCAGCACATGGGCGGTGACCCAGCTCCCCGAGGACACGGCGCCGTAGATGGCCAGAGGCATGGTATCGGTGCGGCCGGGAATGTTCCCCGCCACCATGAGCGTGGCGCCGAATTCGCCCATGGCCCGGGCGAAGGCCAGCGCGGTTCCGGCCAGGATGCCGCGCCGCGCCAGGGGCAAGAGCACGCGCCTGGTGGCGCTCCACTCCGAGTGCCCAAGGGTGGCCGCCATTTCCATCAGGCGCTCGTCCACGGATTCGAAGGCGGCGCGGGCCGTCTTCACCAATAGGGGGAGGGCCACCACGAAGGAGGCCAGCACCGCGGCCTGCCAGGTGAAGAGCAGGTTCCACCCGCTCCAGGCGTGGATCCAGCGCCCCAGCCATCCGTGGCGGCCAAGAAGCAGGACCAGATAGTAGCCGGTGACGGTGGGTGGCAGCACCAGGGGAAGCATCAGGGCCGTGTCCAGCAGCTCGCGACCAGGAAAGCGCCGACGGGCCAGGAGCCAGGCGAGGGGCAGGCCAATGGCCACCACCAGCACGGTGGCGCACAAGGCCACGCGCAGGGAGAGAAGAAGACTGTGCAGGGCGGCGGCTTCCACGGCGCTTGCAATTCCCTTCCGCCCGGCGGGCGATCTCAGTCCAGCGCCAACTCGTGCTTCTTGATGCGGTAGCGCATGGTCTCCCGGGACAGCCCCAGCAGGCGCGCCGCTTTGGAGACATTGTAGCGCGACTGCTTCATGGCCCGGCTGAGCAGGATCTTTTCGAACTCGTCCAGATTGAATCCCTTGTCGGGGATCTCGAAATCGTAGCCGATGCGTTGGCGCTGGACGGCCTGGGGAGCGCTTCCCGGCGCGGCGTCGCGCTCGGTGCGGCGCCGGTACAGGCGCAGATGGTCCACATCCACCCAGTCGTCGGCCTCGATGAGCACGGCACGCTCCACCGTGTTGCGCAGCTCGCGCACATTGCCAGGCCAGCCGTAGCTGCGCATGACCTCCAGGGCCTGTGGCGTGAAGCCGCGGATGGCGCGGGCATGTTCCCGGCTGAAGCGCTGCAGGAAGTAATCCGCCAGCAGCACCACATCATCGCCCCGCTCGCGCAAGGGCGGCAGGTCCAGCACGATCACGCTCAGGCGGAAGTAAAGGTCCTCGCGGAACACATGCTGGGCAATCATGTCATCCAGGTTCTTGTGGGTGGCGGCCACGAAACGGATGTCCACGGGGATCATGCGATCTCCGCCCACCCGGCGCACGGAGCGCTCCTCAAGCACCCGCAGGATCTTGGCCTGCAGGTTGAAGTCCATGTCACCGATTTCGTCCAGGAAGAAGGTGCCGCCGTGGGCGCGCTCGATGAGGCCGATCTTGCGCTCCTTGGCATCGGTGAAGGAGCCTTTCTCGTGGCCGAAGAGCTCGCTCTCCAGCAACTGGGGCGGAATGGCCGAGCAGTTCACTTCAATGAAGGGCTCGGCGGCGCGGGGCGAATTGAAGTGCAGGGCGCGGGCGAAGAGTTCCTTGCCCGTTCCCGTCTCCCCGCGGATGAGTACGGTGTTGGCGCTGGAGGCGGCCACCTTGGCCGTGGCGTCCAGCGTGCGCTTCATGGCCTGGCTCTGGCTGATGATGGCGGAGAAGCGCCCGTCGCCCTGCTGTTTCTGCAGGACTTCCATCTGCAGGCGCTCGCGGATTTCGCGCTGCACTTTTTCCACCACCAGCTTCAGCTGTTCCAGGTTGATGGGTTTGATGAGGAAATCCGAGGCGCCGTGGCGCATGGATTCCACCACATGCTTGCTGCTGAACTCGCCGGTGATCATCACGCAGTGCAGGGTGGGGTGCAGGGTGCGCAGGCCTTCCAGAACCCTAAGGCCCGACTGGTCCGGCAGGTTGATGTCCAGCAGGGCCAGGTCCGGCGTGGTGTGGGTGGCGGCCTCCAGGGCTTCGCGCCCGGTGGCGAAAGTGTGCACTTCGTGGCCCATGTCGCCCAGGTACTCGCCCAATAGCAGGCGCACCTCGCGCTCGTCGTCCACAATGAATACGTGATAGCTCATGCCGTCTCCTCGTGCAGCGTCTCCATCACCTGCAGGTAGGTGCGATAGCGCAAGGGGCTTATCTCCCCGCGCTCCACCGCCGCTTCCACCGCGCAGTCTGGTTCGTGTGTGTGCGTGCAGTTGCTAAATCGGCATTTCGGAGCCCAAACTCGAATGTCCGGATACAAAGTCCCCACTTCCGCCTCTTCCATGCGCCACAAGGTGAATTCCTTGATGCCCGGCGTATCCGCCACGAAGCCGCCAAAGCAGAAGGGAATCAGGCGCGAATGCGTGGTGGTGTGGCGCCCTTTGCGCGTTTGGCGCACCACATCCCCCACGGTCAGGCCCAGGGCGGGGTCCAGTGCGTTCAACAACGAACTCTTCCCCACGCCGCTTTGCCCGGAGAGCACGCTGACGCGGTCGCGCAGCACCTCGCGCAGGGTGTCCAGGCCTTCCCCCGTGGCGGCCGAGCAGACCAGCACGGGATAGCCGGCGCCGCGATAGGCCTCGGCCACTTCCTCCCAGTCCTCGGGATCCGCCAGGTCGATCTTGTTCAGGCAAAGCACCGCGGCAATGCCGTGGCGCTCGGCAGTGATGAGGTAGCGGTCGATGAGGCCGGGCTTCAGGTAGGGATCCTGCACCGAGGAGACCACCACCAGCTGGTCCACATTGGCCACCAGCACCTGTTCCACTTCCCGGTGGATCTTGGAGGCGCGGCTGATGCGCGTGCGCCGCTCCAGCACCTCCTCGATGATGCCCGTGGCGCAGTCCACGCGCACACGGTCCCCCACGGTGATGAGCGTGGAATCGGTGTGGGGCGTGCGCGTGGTGCTGCGGCTGGATCCCAGCAGCATGCTGCCGTCGGCCAGACGCAGCTCGAAATGGTTGCGGCGGTAGTGCACCACAAGGGCCTCCACCACGCCCCCGGCCGGCCGGGAAGGCTCCTGCGCCTCGCCTCCCTTGCGTCCACTGCGCACCGTGCGCTGCAGGGCCTGGTCGCTCAGCTCCTCGGCCTCTTCCAGGCCCACCGCCGCATGGCCTTGTTCCATCAAAGAGGCGCGACGCAGCTCCCGGCGCTCCTCGTGGCGGTCCTGCTCGTCACGGCGGCGCTTGTCCCGCCGACGGCTTGTCCAGGTGTTCTGGGCCATCAGGCACGCCCTCCTTCACCATAGGCCCGGCGGAAGCGCTCCGCCTGCTCCAGTCCCTGGGCCACATCCACGCGCAGAAGCAGGGCCATGCCCGCAACGAAGAAGAAGAGCAGGCTGACAATGCCCAGGCGCATGTCGCCGGTAATCCAGGTTACCAGGCCGAAACTGAGCATGCCCAGGATGTTGGCCATGCGTCCGCTAAGGGTGAAGAAGCCGAAGAACTCGTTCTCCATGCCAGCAGGCAGAAGCACGCTCTGCAAAGCCCGGGACACGCCCTGGCTGCCACCCATGGCCGTGCCCGCAAGGACGCCGATAAGCCAGAACTCGCCCTTGGGGTTGCCGAAGAGTCCCAGCTGCCAGGCCCACAGCAAGGTGAGAACCCAGATGCCCAGCGTGGCCATCAGGGCGCCGCGCCGTGTGAAGCGGTCCGCCGCCCAGCCAAAGGCCATGGCGCCCACCAGGGCCGTGCCCTGGATGACCAGGAAGAAGAGCACAAGCTCGCCCTGGGGCATGCCCAGTTCCTGGGCGCCGAAAATGGAGGCCAGGCGGATGACGCTCTCAATGCCGGTGGAATAGATGAGGTTGGCCAGCAGGAAGCGCTCAAGCACGCTCAGTTCGCGGAAGTGCGCCAGGCTGCGCCGCACGCGCCGCAGGCCGATCTTCAGGTAGCCGCCCAGACGGCCGGCGGGGATGTCCACCGGACGATCCTTCAGCCAGAACATGGTGGGCAGGGCGAAGAGCAGCCACCACAGTGCGGTAAGGGGGAAGCTGTGGTGGTAGTCGAAAGCCGGCACGCGCTCCTTCAGCAGCAGGATCACCACCAGGAGCAGGCCTCCGCCCAGATAGCCCGCCGCGTAACCTGCGCCGCTGATGCGACCGGCCTGGCTTTCGTGGCCCAGTTCCGGCAGAAAGGCGTCGTAGAAAATGGATCCTGCGCTGAAGCCCACGCTGCTTAGGATGAACAGGACGCTGCCCAGCCAGAAGTCGCCCTTTCCCACCCATACCAGGGCCGCCGTGCTGGCCACGCCGCCCAGCCAGGCCCAAGCCAGGTAACGGCGCTTGCGGCCGGAATAATCCGCCAGGGCCCCCAGTACGGGAGCAGCCAAACCCACCAGTCCCATGGCCAGGGCGTTGACAAAGCTGAAAAGGCTGGCGCCGGGCACAGTCAGGCTCCAGCTGCCCATGTGGAAGGTGGTGCCCGCCTTCCCGCCCGCCACGGCTCCGGCGAAGTAGGCGTTGAAAATCACCGCCAGGATGACCACGGCATAGGCGCTGTTGGCGAAGTCGTACATGACCCATCCGAAGATGGCGCGGGCGCTGCGGTTCACGAAGATCCTGACATGGTTTATTTGCCCCAAGGTGGGGAAGGGGCGGCGCGGGCACAACTGCCAAGCACTGTCCAGCCGGTGGAACATTGCAAGGCGTCAAGGACTGGAAACGCCCTGTCCAGCCATCCTGCCAGACAGGGCAACAACAAATGGTGAAGGGAGGAAGCGAGGGGGGCAACTTCGCCGCGCCCTGGGCGTTTGCGGGCTTCACAACTCACAAGGAGACGCCCATGGATCCCCATGTCGACCTGCTGCCCTACCCGTTGAAGGACCTGCATCTGGGTGATGTGGTCATTGAGGAGTATGTCATTCCCGATGAGGCGCGCGCGCTGGTGCTCAGCCAGCTCTTCATCTTCACCCCCGTGCCCAAACTGTGGCAATGGAAGCGCGACATCCACACGGACCGCGTCTTCCAGGTGAAGGATTACCGCGTGCTTAGGTTCAATGAACGCAACTGGCTCTACGGCCCCTTCGTGGAGGACGAGGGAGGCAGCATCATCGACTGGATTCCCGCCGCGCCTCCCCGGCGACAGAAGAAAGAGGAGCGGGGCG
>CAIWAD010000241.1 GCA_903910645.1 uncultured bacterium
ATCCCATTCCCGCCGTTGGCACGCCGGACAACTTCATCGCTCCCTTCTGGGAAGACATGAATCCCTCGACGGGTGGCACGGTGCACAGCCTGGTGGACGCCATTGGCGGCACGGTGACTCTGCAGTGGACGGGCATCTTCCGCTTCGGCACCTCCACCCTGCCCTTCACCTTCCAGGCCGTGTTGAGCTCCAACGGCAGCATCCGTTACAACTATCAGGACATGCAGGGCCTGCGCAATGGCGCCACGGTGGGTGTTGAGAACTCCACCGCCACCGATGGTCTGCAGGTGAACTACAACGACCTGGGTGGCAGCGTGGCCAGCGGCGTGAGCGTGCGCATCCGCAGCTTCGTGCCCTGTGATCCCGCCACCAACGTCCATGTGACCATGGCCAGCGGCAACGCCACCATCCATTGGGATGCCGTGGCCGGCGCCGCCAGCTACAACGTGTACGTGGCCGGCGAGGGCTACGGCACCTACACGCTGCTGGGCAACACCACGGGCACGAGCCTCGTGCAGACGGGTGCCCAGGCCCTGGGCAAGCAGTTCTACAAGGTTGTGTCGGTTTGCAACTAACCTGACCCCGCCTGAACGGCTTCTTTGCGGCGCCCCCACCTTCACGGGTGGGGGCGTCGCCTTATATTGGGCGCGGTCTGTGGCGCCAGTGCCGGGCGGGATGCCCGGCGGGCCACCCCATCACCATCCATGTTGGAGGATACATGAAGCGCGATTGCCTGCAACTGATCGACTTCACGGCGGAGGAACTACGGGGCATGCTGGCCCTGGCAGCGGAAATGAAGGCCGAAGTGCGGCGCGGACACTTCCGCAAGCCCTTTGCCGACAAGTCCTTCGCCTGCATTTTCCACAAGCCCAGCCTGCGCACGCGCATCAGTTTTGAAGTGGGGCTGGCCCAACTGGGCGGCAGCACGCTCTACATCACCGAGAAGGAGATCGAGCTGGGCAAGCGCGAGAGCATCCACGACGTGGCCAAGGTGATGAGCCGCTATGTGGACGCCATCCTCATCCGCACCTTCAGCCACGCCTCGGTGGAGGAATTGGCCCTCCACGCCACGGTGCCTGTGGTGAACATGCTCACGGATCTGACCCATCCCTGCCAGGTGCTGGCGGACATCTTCACGGTGTGGGAGCACAAGGGCACGGTGGACAATCTGGTGGTCAGCTACCTGGGCGACGGCAACAACATGACCAACAGCTGGCTGAACCTGGCCCGCCGCATTCCCATGGAACTGCGCATTGCCACCAGCCCGGATTGCCTGCCGGATCCCGCCATCCTGAAGGCCGCCCAGACGGAGGGTTTGTCCACCATCGTGGTCACGGACGACCCGCGCGCCGCCGCCGAGGGCGCGGACGTGCTCTACACGGATGTATGGGCCAGCATGGGGCAAAAGGAGCAGGCGGATGCCAAGGCCCAGTTGCTGAAGGCCTATCAGATCAACCAGTCTCTGGTGGATCTGGCGAGGAAAGATTGCCTGGTCATGCACTGCCTGCCCGCCGAGCGCGGAAAAGAG
>CAIWAD010000242.1 GCA_903910645.1 uncultured bacterium
ATTTCGTCCACCAGCGTGGTCTTGCCGTGGTCCACGTGGGCGATGATGGCGACGTTGCGAATGGCCATGGGATCCTTCTTGGTTGACGGGAGTGAAGGTAGTGTTCGTCCGGCCCCTTGCCCGCCAAAGGGTGGACGCAGCCACATGAAAGGGGCCCCGACCCTGCCGGAGCCCCCGTGGCACACATGGAAATGAGCCTCAGCCTTCGGGCTGGGCCTCCACCGATGTTGACTCTTCCAGAGCGTGGTACATGCTGTCAATCAGATCGCAGTAACGCTGGTGGATTACCCGGCGACGCAGTTTCAGCGTGGGGGTTATCTCACCGGCAGCCTCGTTGAACAGCTCCGGCAGCAGGGTGAAGCGCCGCACCAACTCGTGGCGGGCCAATTCCTGGCTTTGGGCGTCAATGCGCCGTCGCACCAGCTCCACGATCTCCGGCAAGCTGAGCAGGTGCTCGCGGTTCTCAAAATGCAGGCCATGCTCCCGGGCGAAGGCCTCCAGCTTTTCGAAAACCGGCACCACCAGGGCCGTGATGCATTTGCGCCCATCCCCCACCGCCGCCGCCTGCTCGATGTAAAGATCGCGGGAAAGCAGGGCTTCAATGCGTTGGGGAGCGATGTTCTTCCCCTGGCTGGTGACAATGAGGTCCTTGATGCGATCCGTGATGCACAGGTATCCATCCTCGTCAAGCACGCCCACATCCCCCGTGCGGAACCACTCCCCGTCGAAGGCCAGGGCCGTGGCGCCAGGCTTGTTCCAATAGCCCTGGAACACGTTCAGCCCCCGCACCTGAATTTCCCCCGAGGCTGACTCCAGACGGATTTCACACCCGGGCACGGCGCGCCCCACGGTGCCTGCTCGATACTCGGAAGGCCGATTGCAGCTGACAATGGGGCTGGTTTCCGTTAGGCCGTAGCCCTGGCAAATGGGCAACCCCGCCGCCAGAAAGAAGTCCTCCACCTGGCGATCCAGCGCGGCACCGCCGCTGACCAGCAGACGCTTGGATCCGCCCACCGCGTCTCTCAGCTTGGACAAAACCAAACGATCCGCCAGCGCGTGGCGCAACTTCAAACCAAGGGATGCCTTGCCCTTCGCCAGTTTCAAGCGCCCCATGTCCATGCCGGCGCGCATGGCGAAGCGGAAGAGGCGTTGGCGCAGAGGTGGCGCCGTGGACACCTTGTCCAAAACGGTCTGGCGGATTTTCTCGAAGAGGCGGGGCACGCTGACCATGACGGTGGGACGCACCTCCCGCAACATGGCCGGCACCTGGGTGATGTCTTCCACGCTGACGATTTCCGCCCCGCGGGTCAGGAGATAGGCACTCCACACGCGCTCGAAAATGTGTCCAAGAGGTAGAAAGCTAAGGGAGCGATCCTCTGGCCCCACATCGAAGAAGCGGTCCACCGTGTCGCACTGGTGCAAAAGATTGGTGTGGCTGAGCATGACGCCCTTGGGCTCGCCCGTGGTGCCCGATGTGTAGATCAGGGTCACCGTGTCATCGGCCTGGATGGCGGCGACACCCTGGGCCACGGCTTCCTGGGAGTCTTCCGAAGGGCTGCCTTCCAAAAGGGTGGACAAGTTCACCTCGCCCGGGCCGGCCTCCCCTTCCTCATCCAGCAGGATGAGCCCGCGCATTCCCAGCTGCCGGGCCACTGTGCGGGCAAGCTCAACCTGGCGAGCACCGCCCACAGCCAACCAGCAAGCGCCCGCATCCTCAAAAACCTCTGCCGCCTGAGCGGCGGTGGAGGAGGTGTAAACGGGCACCGGCAGGGCGCGCAAGCGCATGAGTGACAAGTCCATCAGCGTCCATTCGGGGCGATTGGGGCACCAGATGCCAACGCGATCACCCGCCTGGATGCCCAGACTGTGCAGGGCGGCGGCCAGGGTGCGCCACCGCTGGTCGAATTGCGCATAAGTCCAGGCATGCCACTGGCCCCCGCGCCGGATGCGCTGCACAGGACGCTGGGCATGGCGGGCGAGGGACATCTCCAACAGGCTAACGACGTTCTGCATGATGCTCCGGCCTTGAAAATGCTGCGCTGAAGCTAACAAAGATGAAGGCAGGGGGTTTAACCCAGCTGGAATCCGCGGGATTGGAATCCTGTTATGCCTGGGAGCCTGCCCTTCGCCTGCCAGGCGCGGAAGAGCTTTCCGCCAGGCGGCGCTCGGCATCCACAGCCTGGGCCAGCCGTTCCGCCAAATCGGAGGCGTCGGGTTCGCGCGTTTGCAGAATCTCCAATGTGCGACGGGCCAGGGCGGGGTATCCCTGCTCCAGATAAATGGCCGCCAGTCGGCGGGTCATCATGCTGCGGGCATCGAAGAGGTCCGCATCCCGGGCGGATTTTCGCACACCTTGTTCCACCGGCAGGCGCAGGGGGCGGGTAAGTCCCGCCAGGCGCTCGGACTGCTCCACCAACTGACGCTCCCGCTGGGGCGAAGGCGGTGGCGCTGTGCCGGACTCCTCCTCGTCCATGGCGGGAAAGGCTTGTTCATGGTCAGCGTGAACGGGTTCTGCACGTGCATGCTCCGCGTGTGCGGGCTCTGTCGCAGTAGCATCCACAGTGGCGTGCACAGTCGAGGATTCCTCTTCACCATCAATCAGTTCGGCCTCACCACCGGTGAAGGACTCCACCGCGTGACCGGCTTCGAGCATCTGATCCAAGGAAGGGCCTTCTTCGCAAGCCGGCAGAAGCGCATCCAGTTCCACCAGTTGTTCCGCAGGGCTTTCAAGGAAGGATTCAGCTTCCTGCGTGGCGGCATCCTGTTCTGATCTGGCCAGGTCGGCGCCGTGGGCATGCTGATCCAGCAGACGACGGAATTGCCGCTCCCGGCGGGCGGCCTCGGCGGCGGTGGGACGCAGGGCCTGCTCATAATCGGCGGTGCGACGCAGACCGCTCTTCTCCATCTCATTGTTCAGCCGGGCGCTGAACTGATCCAGCTCCCAGGCGCCCCGCACCAACTCCAAATGACGAATGGAATCGTCCCGGGAGGCGGCCATGAGCTGCATCCAGCCCTGGTGGATGCCCGGCAGGCGATGACAGAGCTCCTCCCAGAGCAGGGCGGCGGCGGACTCGCGGCCTTCCCGCTCTGCAAGCTCCGCGCGCACCAGCAGGCCATCCGTGGAGTTTTCGAACTGGGGCGCATGTTTGCGAATCAGGGTGGCGGCCTCTCGCACACGCCCCGCCTCCAGCAGCAAAGCCGCCAGGCGCGGCATCAGCCAGGGGCACCGCGGCGCCTCCCGCTTCAATTGGCGCAGTTGCGCCTCCACATGACGCCGCAGTTGGCTCACCAGTCCGCCACCAGCTGCTGGTTGATGGCTTCCACCAGTTTGCGGGCAGCCTCGGCGATGGCATCGGCGCGGGTGGGCGTGCCGTTGGGGTCGTAGGTGCCCCACTCGGAGAAGTCCTTCTGCCAAAGCTCCCGGTCCTCCACACGATCCATGAACTCGCCGTGGAGGCGGATGGTCAAACGCACCTGGGAAGTCACTTCGTCCTGGCTGTAGGCGAAGGGTGCCTCGCTGATCTGCTTGAAACTGAGCACAAGCCGGCTGTCCGCACGCTCCTCGTCGGTGACACGCAGCAGGCCGTCCCGCAGGAAACGGGCCAGCACCAGCTCGCCCAGATCCTCCGCCACGCCGAACTCCGCCGTTTCGTTGACGATGGGAGGAATGGCCACCGTGCGCAGATGGGGCGGCAGGCTTCCTTTGAAAGAATAGCTGCAGGCGGCGCACAGCCCCAGCACCAGTAGCAAGCCGAGGACAAGTGGGAAATGGCGCCGCCCAAGGAGCTTTCCCGCCTGGAGTCCGTCAGGCCCGGCCTCTCCTGTTCTCCCCATGGGATCACGGAGTGAATCCGTCCGGCGGGCGGGACGCATTCCCTTCCCACCGGGGGACGGAAGGGCTTCAAACACCCGCTTCAGCTGGGACGATGACGACCGCGTGGCGGCCCCATCCTTCAGACTCCGAGGACTCACAGTTCATGCTTCCTGATTTTGCGATACAAGGTGCGCTCGCTCATGCCCAGGCTGCGGGCGGCCCGCAGGCGGTTGCCGCCATGCTCGGCCAGCACCTCGCGGATGTGATCACGCTCCAGTTCATCCACGCTCATGTCCGCCAGATGGTAGTGTTCTCCCACCTGGCGCTGGCGCTCTGACTGCTCCTGGATCAGGGTCTTGATCTCGTTCAACTGCTGCTGCAGCAGGATGAACATGGTCTGCAGCATTTCCACACCCAGGGCGGGCTGCTCTTCCGCCAGGGGCCGCAGGGCGGGAAGGTTGGCGCTGCTGCCCTCCGCCAGCAGGCGGCTGCGCAACAGCGGGCCATCCACGGCGCCTCCGCCCGCCATGATCACCAGACTCTCCACCAGGTTTTTCAGCTCGCGCACATTGCCTTGCCAGTAGTGGCTGGACAGGAGCTCAAGCGCCTCCTGGGTGAAGTGGGCGGCGGGCAGGTGGTTGATGTGGCAGAAGCGGGCGGCAAAGGTCATGGCCAGCTCGGGGATATCCTCCCGCCGTTCCCGCAGGGGGGGAAGGTGCACGGCCACCGCCTTCAGACGGAAATAGAGATCCTGACGGAATCGTCCCCGGGTGCTCTCCATGGCCAGGTCCCGGTTGGTGGCGGCCACCACGCGCACATTCACGCGGACCGTTTCCTGGCCCCCCACGCGCATGAACTCCCCTGTCTCAAGCACGCGCAGGATTTTCACCTGGGTGAAGAGGGGCATCTCGCCGATCTCATCCAGGAAGATGGTGCCACCGTCAGCCAATTCGAACATGCCCTTGCGCATGCGGTCGGCCCCGGTGAATGCACCCTTCTCGTGGCCAAAGATCTCGGATTCGAAAATGCCTTCGGGAATGGCCCCGCAATTCACCGTGATGAGCTTTCCGCCGGCCCGTCGGCTGTTCTCATGGATGGCCCGGGCAACCAGCTCCTTGCCTGTGCCGGATTCCCCGGTGATGAGCACGGAGAGATCCGTGGGCGCCACCTGTCGGATCAAGGCCGCCACCTGCTGCATGGCCGAACCGGCGCCCGCCATGCCCACGCTTGCCAACGCTTCCAGCATCCAGTCTCCCACGGGAGCAGGGCCTGCCGCGGCCTCCCTGTGTCCCTTCGCCCTAAGCCTGGGCGCTGTGGCGTGAACGGAACCACTCCGCCGTGCGGCGGATGCCCTCGGCAAAGTCCACCACGGGCTCCCAGCCCAGCAGCTCGCGTGTGCCGCTCCAGTCCAGACAACTGGTCATCTGCTCACCCGTCAGGGCCGGTCCGTGGGGCGCCTCGCGCCTGCTGCCCAGGGCCGCCGCCAGGAGTTCATAGAGCCGGTTCACATCCGTCTCCACGCCCGTGCCCACATTGGCCGCCCCGCCGCAATCGCTCTGCAGGGCCAGCATGTTCGCCCGGGCCACATCCTCCACGAAGACATAGTCGCGGGTTTGCGTGCCGGGGCCATTGATCTGAAGCGGCATGTCCTCCAGGAGGCGACGGGCGAAAATGGCCACCACGCCGGCCTCGCCGTGGGGATTCTGCCGCGGCCCGTAGACATTGCCGTAGCGCAGGGCGAATGTGGACAGACCCATGATCTCGCGGTAGTAGTAGAGGTATTTCTCCACGGAGAACTTGGTGATGCCGTAGGGGCTGATGGGCTTGCACTCGGCGCCCACCGGCGTGGGGCGCTGGTCCGTGTCCCCGTAGATGGCCCCGCCCGTGGAGCTGAAGACGAAGCGCCTTACCCCTGTGCGGCGGGCGGCTTCCAACAGATTCAGCGTGCCCAGGATGTTCAGACCGGCGTCGAACACCGGATTCTCCACGCTCTTGCGCACATCAATCTGGGCGGCGCTGTGCATCACCGCTTCGAAGCGCCATTCGGCCATCACCTGCAACACGCTCTCATCGGCGATGCTCATGCGCAGGACTTCGGCCTCCGGGTTCAGGTTCTCTTCGCGACCGGTGCTGAAATCGTCCATCACCACCACCTGGTGACCCGCCGCCACCAGCATGTCAACGGTGGTGGAGCCAATGAAGCCCGCGCCACCCGTCACCAGCATCCTCATGCCCCAATGTCCTTTCGATAGTGCCCGCCGCGCATGCGCAAGCGGGACATGGCCGCCAGGGCTCTTGCCCGGGCCTGCTCCGTATCGGCACCTCGTGCGGTCAAGGCCAGCACCCGGCCACCAGCGCTGAGCAGGCGACCGTCATCCCCCCGTGCGGCCCCCGCCAGGAAAACCTGCAGGTGCCGATCATTGGCCAGGGAATCCAGGCCCAGGATCTCGTCGCCGGTCTTGACCGGCCCCGGATAACCCTCCGCCGCCAGCACAAGGCAGACGGCAGTATCAGTCATGGGATGTTGGGGAAGATCCGCAGGCAGACCTTCACCCTTGGCCACCCGGTACAACAAATCCGCCAGGTCAAGCCCCTCGTCCAGGGCCGGCATAAGGACCTGGGTCTCCGGGTCGCCGAATCGGCAATTGAACTCCATCACGCGCGGGCCTTGCCGGGTCAACATCAATCCAATGAAGAGCACGCCACAAAAGGGCCTGCCTTCCGCCGCCATGCCCGCCAGCACGGGTTCCAGCACCGTGCGCCGCACCTCCTCAAGCAATTGGGGGGTGGCCAATGGTCCCGGCGCGATGGCTCCCATGCCGCCGGTGTTGGGCCCGCGATCCCCTTCCCCCACCCGCTTGTGGTCCCGTGCGCTGCCCAGGATCCAGCCGCGTTCGCCATCGCACAGCGCGAAGACGGAGAGCTCCGGACCCTCCAGCCGCTCTTCCAGGACAATGGTGGAACCGGCTTCGCCGAAGGCGGCGCCTTCCAGCATGGCCACCACGCCATCCCGCGCCTCTTCAGGGCTGTCGGGCAGCAGCACGCCTTTGCCTGCGGCCAGTCCGCTGGCCTTGATGACCACGGGCCAGGGAGCCTGCTCCAGAAAAGCCAGGGCTTCCATGGCGGAGGTGAACACGCGGAAATCGGCCGTGGGAATGCCGTGGCGCGCCATGAAGGCCTTGGACCATGCCTTGGACCCCTCCAGTTCCGCTGCCAGGCGGGTGGGACCGAAAACGGGGATACCCTCCGCTTGCAGGGCATCCACCAAGCCAGCCACCAATGGCTGCTCGGGTCCCACCACCACAAGATCCACTTCCTCCCGCGCGCAGCTTTGGATCACGCCGGAAAAGTCCAGCAGATTCAAGCTGGGCAGGCGTTGGCCCCAGGCCTCCATGCCGGCATTGCCCGGGGCAAGGAGCAGGTGGCCACAGCGTGCGCTGCGGGACAGACGCCAGGCCAGGGCGGCCTCGCGACCCCCACCGCCCAGGAGCAGGATCCGCAGGGGCATCAGGGCTCAAGCCCCTGCTTCTTGCACCAACGGGCGGGGGAGGCGATGTAGGCTTCCCACTCCTCGTGCAGGCGCAGTCGTGGATAAAGGTCCTTGCCTTCCAGGATCTCCACGCCCTCGTCCAGCCAGGCGCGGGCCTTGCGGTTCTTTTGCATGGCCCGGGTGAGCCACAGGAAGGCGTCCTGGTACTCTTCCATGGCGTCATGGATCATGCCGCGCTCGAAGGCCAGCACATGGGGCTCCAGGCTGTAGCGCCGATTCATGAAGTCCAGGATGCGCTTGGCTTCGTTGGTGGCCGTGCGCTTGAGCAGCATTTGCAGGTAGAGCACGGTGGTGTGCTTCATGGTGCGCCAATCCCGCCGGTCCTTGGTGGAATCGTCCACCTTGAAGGGACGGAAGAAGGCCTCCCGGGCCGCCTCATACATGCCCTTGCGCTCGGCGATGATCAGCTCGATGAGGCAGACCTGCCAGTTGTCCTTGAGCTCCTTGTAGGGCTCCAGGTCCTTCTGCACCACGGAGGGCTTCTCCTTCAGCGCCCGGGCCTCCAGGGCCGGTCCCGCCTGCTTCTCCCAGGTGGCGAGCAACTGCTTCATCTCCGCCGCGTCGGGGTGCTCGGGCTTGCCGGTTTTGAGCGCCCAGGTCCACCACCCTTTCAGGGCGGCATCCGTTGCGGTCAGCATCATCAGGATCTTCCTCCGCTTGTTGTCGCATCACCGGAGCGACCCGTCGGGTCCAAGCTCCGTCCGCGGCGCGCCTGCAGGCGCCGCATGGCCCGGGCGGCATCCTGCCTTCCCCGGGTCTTGGCCTGCAGACGAGTCTCGCTCTGCCGGCCATGGGCATCCATCTCCACCGGCGCGGGTTCCGCCTCCAGGGTGCGCAAGCGATCCCGCAGGCGGGCGGCTTCCTCAAAATCCAATCGGCCAGCCGCTTCCTCCATGAGCAGGCGCAGAAGTTCCGTGTCCCGGCACTCCTCCAGCTCCTGGCCGTAAAGGGCGGCACTCTCCGCCGCCTTGCGTGGTCCACCTTCGCGCTCGTAGTCGCCAATGCGCCGGGCCTCGTCCAGCACGGTGGTGGTGGCGCGGATCTCCGCAGCGGACTTGGTCACGCTGCGCGGCTCGATGCCGTGGGCCTCATTGTGGGCTTGCTGCAATTCGCGCCGACGGGCGGTCTCCTCCATCACCTGTGCCATGGCGGGACTGACCGAGTCAGCGTAGAACAGGACGCGACCCCGCACATGCCGGGCGGCGCGGCCAGTAATCTGGAAGAGGCTGCGCGCGCTGCGCAGGAAGCCCTCCTTGTTGGCGTCCAGCACGGCCACCAGGCTGACCTCGGGCAGGTCCAGGCCTTCGCGCAGCAGGTTCACGCCCACCAGCACATCGTAGACGCCCAGACGCAGGTCGCGCAGCAACTCCACCCGTCGCAGGCTTTCGATGTCGCTGTGCAGATAGCGCACGCGCACCCCGCGCCTTCCCAGGAAGGTGGCCAGGTCCTCAGCCATGCGCTTGGTGAGGGTGGTCACCAGGATGCGCTCCCCCGCTTCCGCGCACAGACGGATCTCGGCGGCCAGATCCTCCATCTGGCCCTCCACCGGGCGCAGCTCGATGCGGGGATCCAGCAGGCCGGTGGGCCGGATGAGCTGCTCCACAAAGACGCCGCCGCTGTGCGACAGCTCGTAGTCGCCGGGGGTGGCGCTCACATAGAGCAGGTCGCGGGCCAGATCCTCGAACTCGTCGAAGGTGAGGGGACGGTTGTCCAGGGCGCTGGGCAGGCGGAAACCGTGCTCCACCAGCGTCTCCTTGCGCATGCGGTCGCCCCGGTACATGGCGCGCAACTGGGGCAGGGTGACATGGCTTTCATCCACCACCACCAGCAGGTCCTCCGGGAAATAGTCCAGCAGACAGGAGGGACGCGTGCCCGCCTGACGCCCATCCAGGTGGCGGCTGTAATTTTCAATGCCCGAGCAGTAGCCGATTTCGCGCATCATCTCCAGATCGAAGCGCGTGCGCTGGCGCAGCCGATGGGCCTCCACACTGCGGCCCTGGCGCTCCAGCTGGATCAGACGCTCCTCCAGCTCCGCCTCGATGGTGGCCTCGGCCCGCTCCAGGCCGGGCTGGTCGGTGACGAAATGCTTGGCGGGGTAGATGGCCGCGCCGCTCTTCTCCCCCATCACCTCGCCGGTGAGAGGATTGATCACCTGGATGCGCTCGATCTCGTCGCCGAAGGTGTCCACGCGCAGGGCGGTCTCCTCATAGGCCGGCTGGATCTCCAGCACATCCCCGTTCACCCGGAAGGTGCCGCGCTCCAGATGGGCCGCCGCCCGGGTGTAATGGATGTCCACCAGACGCCGCAGCAGTTCGCGGCGCTCGATCTGCTGTCCGCGCCGCAGCACCACCAGGCCCTTGCGGTACTCTTCCGGATTGCCCAGGCCGTAAATGGCCGAGACGCTGGCCACGATCACCACATCCCGCCGCTCGATCAGGGAGCTGGTGGCCTTCAGGCGCAGACGGTCGATTTCCGCGTTGATGGCCGAGTCCTTTTCGATGTAGGTGTCGCTGGCGGGGAGATAGGCCTCGGGCTGGTAGTAGTCGTAGTAGCTGATGAAGAATTCCACGGCATTGCGCGGGAAGAAAGCCTTCAGCTCACCATAAAGCTGGGCCGCCAGGGTCTTGTTGTGCGACAGCACCAGGGTGGGCCGGTTCAGGCGGGCGATGGTGTTGGCAACCGTGTAGGTCTTGCCCGATCCAGTGACGCCCAGCAGCACCTGGGAGCGGCTCTCCCCCTGCGTCAACGGATCCTTGAAACCTTCCACCAACTGGGCAATGGCCTCCCCCTGATCCCCGCAGGGCGCGTAATCGCTCACCAGGGTGAAGGAGTCGTTCATCCGCTGTGTCCATGCCTGGGCGAGCCGCCGATTGCGACAGACCCTGTGTGCTGTTTTGCGAGTATTTCCTTGCGCGGCATAAAGATAGCACTCCCCCCGCAGGGGTGAAAGCGGCTGTCAGCTTTGGCATGGCTTGTCAGGCGGGGGGAAAGGGGCCTCGTGTCACCTGGGTTCCGCGTCGTCAGGACAGGGAGGCTGACCGCCCTTTTCCGTGCGGCACAGCTGAATCTCCTTCAGCCACTCGGCCCATCTCACCAGCTGGCCCTCGGCGGCCAAGCCCCTGCGGCTGTAGAGTTCCACGGTGAAGAGGTCGTCGCGGCCCTGCTTCAACAGTTGCAGCACGGTGAAAGGTGGCTTGGCCCCGGGACAGGCGTATTCCACCACCCGCCGACCGCCCAGGGAGTCCGCCAGCCACAGGCGGGCCCGTACATCGGGACATTCGGCGGAGAGCTTGTGCCCGAAGAGGTGCTGCACCTTCTCCAGATCCGCATTCCACAGGTTTCTCATGGTGCTGGCCGTGGCAAAGTCGAAGCCCGGCGCCAGGCTGTCCTGGCGCACAAATGATCGCGTGGCCACCTGGGCATCGGCGTGACGCTCCAGGAAGCTCCAGGACTCAGCCTGGGGAAAGGCCAGGACCAGGCGCTCGTCCCGCCCCTCCACCCGCTGCACATCCCGCGCCGCCTGGGGCTCCGGTGTCAAGGTGGCGGCATGACCGCCAGCCATTGCCAAAAACAGAGCGGCAAGGGCCAGTACCCGGGGATGTGCAAGACGCGTGTGCGGAATCATGGGGATCCTCCTTTTGCGCAATGTAGGAAGGCCGTGGTCGCCGCCCCGCCTTTGCTAAGATGCCGACACCGGATCGAGGAACCGCCTTGTCAGCTTCAGGAAGGCCCATGTCACGACCCTATCGCCATATCTTCGCCCTTGCCCTTGGCGCGCTGGGCTTGCTCTTTCGCCCTTGTGCCCTTCACGCCCTGATTGTTGACCCGGAACAGCCCGCCAACGGCCCGGGTGCAGTGGTGGCGGCCCATCCCCTGGCGGCGGAGGCTGGAGCCGCCGTGTTGCGGGAAGGTGGCACGGCGGCGGACGCCACCATCGCAGCGGCCATGGTGCTGGCGGTGGTGGAGCCCCAAGCCTCCGGCCTGGGAGGCGGTGGATTCGCCCTGGTGCGCAGCGCGGACGGGTCCTTCGAGAGCCTGGATTTCCGCGAACAAGCCCCAAGGGCCCTGGATCCCGCTGCTTTCTTCGATCCTGCGGACAGCCTGCACGCCGCCCGCTCCCGGGGTGGCAAAGCCGTGGCGGTTCCCGGCACACCCGCCGGTCTGGCCCTGCTTCATGAGCGCCACGGACGCCTGCCGCTGGCGCGTCTCGTGGCTCCCGCCATCCATTTGGCCAGGGATGGATTCCCGGTCAGCCGCACCTTGAGTTCCCTCATCGCCGAGCGTGCCGAGCTTTTCCTGGGCGATTCCGCGTTCGCCAGCCTCTTCCTTCTGGACGGCCTGCCACCCATGGAAGGGGATAGCCTGCGCAATCCGGCCCTGGCCCAGGTCCTTGAGGAGATTGGCCAGGAGGGCTTTGGCGTGGTGGCTGCACGGCATGGCCGCGCCTTGTCTGAAGCTGTGCGTGAAGCCGGGGGCTGGCTGGTCGAGAGCGATCTGACGGAGTATCGTGCGCTGCTGCGGCAGCCCATTCGCAGCCAGTGGCGAGGCATGGAACTGGTTGGGGCCTCTCCTCCAGCCAGCGGCGCGCTGGCGGTCATGCAGGCGCTGGAGATCCTGGAACCGCTGGATCTGGCCGCCATGCCGGAAGCCCGACGCATGCATGTGGTGGCGGAAGCCCTGCGCAAAGCCCTGCGCGATCGCAGTGCCCGCTGCGCCGACCCGGCCTTCTACAACACGCCGGTGGACAGCTTGTTGAACGAGGAGCTGGCCAGGGCCAGTCTGGCCCAGATCCATGGGGACGGCATCCACGCGGTGTGGCCGGTGTTGGGTTCCACACCGGTCTGGGAGGATGAGCCGGGGCGCAACCCGCGGGACAAGGGCAACACCACCCACCTCTCTGTGTGGGACGGTCAGGGCGGAGTGGTAAGCCTGACCCAGAGCATCAACTACTTCTTTGGCGCCGGCGTGATGGCCCACGGCATCCTGCTCAACAATCAGGTGGACGATTTCAGCTGGGACGAGGGAAGTCCCAACCTGCCCGCGCCCGGCAAGCGTCCGCGCAGCAGCATGGCCCCCATGATCGTCCAGCAGGATGGCCAACCCATCCTGTGCCTGGGCACGCCGGGCGGCCTGCGCATCCCCTCCACCATGACCGGCCTGCTCATTGGCCACTTGCAGCTGGGTTTGGGTTTGCAGGAAGCCATCGACGCCCCACGCTGCTATCCCGCGGGCACCACGCTGGTGATCGAGCCCCGTTTCCCGCCAGCCACAAACGGCGCACTTGAGGCCATCGGCTACCGGTTGTATCCCATGGGCCCCATGGACTCTTTCTTCGGGGGAGCCCATGGCATCCGCCGCCTCCCTGATGGAAGCTTGATGGGTGCGGCGGATGGCCGCCGGGATGGGGCCGCCGTGCTGGTGGAGCCGCGTCCATGAGTCTGGGCATCCGTTGCATCCTGCTGGTGGCGTTGTTGGCGGGAGGGTGGCTGACTCCCCATAGCGCATCCGCCGCCTATACGGCCGCCCAGGTGGCCAAGGCGGAGGCCCGCTGGATGGAAGCCAGTGGTTGGGTGCTGGCCAAGCGGCGCGCCAACCGCTCCTGGCAGGAGAATCTGGATCCCGCCCTCAGTGGCCTGGTGGGACATGAGGAAGGCGTGTTCACCACCTCGCTGGGGCAATTGGAAGCCAAGCAAAGTGCCGCCCAAAGCGGCTGGTGCCGCGTCATCGCCTGTCTGCTGGACAGCTTGCAGGTGGATGAGAAGGACACCGTGGCCGTCACCATGACGGGCTCCTTCCCCGGCCTCAACCTGGCGGTCTTGTTGACCCTGGAGGCTGGCGGCATTCCCTATCGCTGCATTTCCAGCCTGGGGGCCTCAACCTTCGGCGCCAACGACAGCACTTTCAATTGGCCGCTTGTGGAAGGCTGGCTGCGCCAGCGCCGCCTGCTGCGCACGGGATCGCTGGCCATCACACCAGGCGGCAGCGGGGATCGGCTGAACGGGCACGATCTGGACGCCATGCGCGCCGCCGAGGAGGCCCTGCGGCCCCACAAGGCCAGCCTGCATCCCGCCAGCATCCAACAGGCGGTGGAGTTGCGTCGTGAGCTGTTGGGACCGCGCCCTAGCCTAAGCCTGCTGGTGAATGTGGGCGGCAGCCACCCGGTACTGGGTGGCAATGACTTTGGCCGGCAAATGCCCGGCGGCCTTCTCGGTGAGGGGGCCAGTTCGCCCGCCCAGGCTGGCGATGAGGCGGGCACCGTGGGCGTCATGCAGCTCTATTGGCAGGAGGGTCTGCCCATCCTGCACTTCAGTGACATCGTGCGACTGGCCCGGGAGTGGGGTCTACCCGCACCGCCCCAGGAAGCGGCAAGTCCCGCGGAACTGGTGAAGGATTGTCAACGGCCCAGGGCCAAGCCTGCGCAAAAGCCCGTCACAAAAGGAAAGCGCAAACCATGAGCCTGTGGCCCCTGGGACTCATGCTCCTGTTCTTCATCCTGCTCTTCAGCCGCTGGCGCTGGCCCCTGGGTTTGGCCCTGGCCGCCGCCGCCCTGGCGGGTGGCCTGCTGCAGGGCGTGCCCTTCATCACCACCGCGCAAGGGGGATTGCCCCAGCCCGGCAGCGCCATTTGGCGTCATTTGGTGGAAGGGGCTTTCGTCTACATCGATCCCATGCTCATCATGGTGGCCGCCTTCCTCTTCATGCAGGTCATCCGTGAGAACGGACTGCTCTCGGCCCTCACCTGGTGGATCCTGCGCGGACTGGGCAAGCGACCCGCCCTGTTGGCCATGGCCCTGGGCCTTTTCGTGGCCTTTCCCGGCATGCTCACGGGCCTGAGCACGGCCTCTGTGCTCACCACCGGCGCCATCGCCGCGCCACCTCTGCGCCGCATGGGCCTGGATGCCCGGCGCACCGGCGCTTTCATTGCCGTGGCGGCCATCCTGGGCGTGGTGGCTCCCCCAGTCAACCTCCCGGCCATGATCATCTGCGCCGGCGTGGACATGCCCTACCTGGGCTTCGTGCTGCCTCTGCTGGTGCTTTGTCTGCCCCTGCTGGCCGCCTCATCTCTGTGGCTGGCCCATGGCGCCCTGAAGAGCGGGGATGCCGGCGCCGCGCTGGACGAAGTGGACAAAGGCCCCTTGCAACGCCACGGATTGCGTCTGCTCCTACCCCTGGCGGTGATCCTTGTGCTCATGACCGGACCGCGCCTCTTGCCCGCCCATTGGCCTTCCCTGGGCATGCCTCTCGTACTGGTGCTGGGCGCCCTCACGGGGCTGTTCACAGGGGATCGCGTGGCCCTGCGGCCAGCGGCGGAAGGCGCCCTGCGTCAGGCCCTGCCTGTGATGGGCATCCTGGCGGGGGTGGGCTCTTTCATCCAGATCCTGACCCTGACTGGCCAGCGTGGCGACCTGGTGCTCACGGTGTTGCAGCTGCCGGCCTGGGCCGCCTGGCTGGGCATCGCCCTTTCTCTGCCCGCCTTTGGGGCCGTGTCCGCCCTGGGCAGCGCCAGTGTGCTGGGCGTTCCCTTCCTGTTGGCCCTGCTGGGCAAACCGGAGATCTGGGTGTGCAGCGGCATCTCCCTTTTGGCCGCCCTGGGGGATCTTATGCCTCCCGCCAGCCTGGCCTGCAACTTCGCCGCCCAGGTGACGGGAGAGAAGAACTATTTCGCCGTGGCCCGGCGCACGCTGGGACCAGCCCTGCTGGCGGCGGTCTGGGCATTGGCGGTGATGGCGGCAAGCCCATGGTTGAACCGCCTGGCGGGAGGAGGCTGAAATGCAGGCCCTGCTGTTCTGGAGTTATTGGATCATGGTCCTTCTGGTGGTGGCGGGGCTGTTGAAGCTCCTGTGGAGCAGCCGGGACTGGCGTGAGCAAGCCCTGGCCGCCCTGGTGCTGGTGCCCATGGTCCTCCGATTGCTGTTGGTCAAATGAGATTCGTCAAACCCATTTCCATGAAGGAACACGCCCGCGCCCTGGCCTTGCTGGCAGCGGCGGCCCTGCTGACGGTGCTGGCCGGAAAGGACTTCCTCCGGCAGCATCTTGTCGAAGACCTGTGGCCCTCGCCCGCCCTCAGCGCCCGCCAATGGCTCAGCCACTGGCACGCCCCGCTGAAGGGTGGACGCGGGGACAGCGAGGTCTTTGTCTTCCGTGGGCAGGAAGAGGGCGGCCGCGTGCTGGTGCTGGGTGGGACCCATCCAAACGAGCCGGCAGGCTATCTGGCGGCGGTGCTGTTGGTGGAGAATCTGCGTGTGGAGGCCGGCGAGATCTGGGTCCTGCCCCGGGCCAACGCTTCCGCCTTCACGGCCACGGATCCCCAGGAGGGTACACCCCAGGTGCTGGCTCTGCCGGATTCCCTGGGACAGCCGCGCGCTTTTCGCGTGGGTGGCCGCGCCACCAATCCGCTGGATCAATGGCCCGACCCGGAGATCACCGTGCATCGGCCCAGCCTGCAGAGCTTGAGCGGCGTGGAAGTGCGCAACCTCAACCGCAGCTATCCCGGCCGTCCGGAGGGCTTTTTCACCGAGCAGGTGGCCTGGGCCATCCATCGCATCATCGAGCAGGAGGGGATTGATCTGCTGGTGGACCTGCACGAGGCGGCCATTGAATATCCGGTGGTGAATGCCCTGGTGGCCCATGAGCGCGCGGGTGATCTGGCGGCGGCGGCGGTGTTCGGCTTGTCCATGAATGGCGTGGAGATTGCCCTTGAGCCTTCACCCGCCAACCTGCACGGCCTGAGCCATCGGGAGCTGGGCGATGCATTGCCCGGGCTGCAGGCCACGCTGCTGGAAACGGCCAACCCCGGCCAGGGGCGTCTGCGTGGCCGCACCAACGCGGAGCAGCTTCTATTGGGCAAGGATCCCTGTTACGACGCCGCCCAGCTCATTCCCGGCATGAACAAGGTGAAGGTGGGTCCCGAAGGCCTGCCGCTGGCCATGCGTGTGGGACGCCACCTGGATGCCGTGCGCGAGCTGTGCGCGGCCCTTGAGCTGACCCGCCCCGGCAAGGCCGTGCGTTATACCGGCCCGCCAACACTGGCGGAACTGGACGCCCGGGGCATGTCGCCCTGGCTGCGCCCAGTCAGCGGCCTGGATCAGCCGCGCAAGGCCAGATAGTTTCCATTCACCATGCCGGCCGGCCGCACTGCGAACGATTGTCCTTCCCACGGGCTGTTCACGCCCAGGGTCTGGGCCTCCTCCCCCCGATAGGTCCAGGGGCAGTCCAGATCCAGCAGACTAAGCTCCGCCGGCGCTCCCACCTCCAGCGAGGCGGGCGGCATTCCCAGAATGCGTCGCGGCCCGGCGCTGAACAGCTCCAGCAGACGATCCAGCTGGCAAATGCCGCTCTCCACCAGGGCTTTGTGGGCCACGGCGAATGCCGTTTCCAGACTGGCGCATCCAAAGGGCGTGTAGGGGAATTCCCGGTCCAGGTCATCGAACATGGCGGGGCGATGGTCGCTGCAAATGGCATCCAGCACGCCATCCGCCGCCGCCTTGGCCAGGGCCTGACGGTCCTCCTCCGGCCGCAAGGGCGGAAGGAGTTTGGTGGATGGATTGAAATCCAGGCAGGCTGTGTCGGACAGGGCAAGATGCTGTGGGCTGCAGTCCGCCGTCACCGCCACCCCGCGCTCCCGCGCCTGACGCAGCAGCTCCACGCTCTCTGCCGTTGAAAGCAACTGCAGGTGGAGGCGGGCCTCCTCGAACTCCGCCACGCGGATGCCCCGCTGCACGCCCAGATCCTCCTCCAAGCGGGGGCGACCCTTCAGCCCCATGCGCAGGGAGACCAAACCCTCGTGCACCTGCCCTTCGCCAAAGCCGGCTTCCCGGGGAAACTCGAACAGGGGAAGGCCGAACATGCGGCTGTAACTGAGGGCACCGCGCAGTGCGGCGGCACCATGAAGGCCCGTGTTCCCTTCACAATAACCCGCCACGCCGGCCCGGGCCAGCTCGCCCAGATCCGCCAGTCGTTCGCCCTTCAAGCCCGCGGTGACGGCGCCCAGGGGCAGCAGCGTCACGGCGTGGTCACGGGATTTGGCCAAGAGAAACTCCACCATTGCGGCGTTGTCGCAGGTGGGTGTGCACTCAGGCGTCAGGCAAACCGCCGTGTAACCGCCAGCCGCCGCCGCATCCAGACCGCTCTCGATGGTCTCGCGATCCTCCCGCCCGGGCTCGCCAAAGCGCGCGCGCAAGTCCACGAATCCCGGCACCACGGTGAGGCCCTGCAGATCAAGAACCTCGGCGCCCTCCACCTCCAGATCCACGCCCCGCCGGGCAATGATGCCGTTCTCCACCAGGAGGTCTTCACAGGAATCCACGCCGGCGGAAGGATCCAGCAGGCGCGCGCCCTTCAGGAGGAACAGACCACACTCAAGAAAGTTCAGCTCAGTGTTCACGGGTTTTGCCTCCCAACAGCAGATAGAGCACGGCCATGCGCACGGCCACGCCATTGGTCACCTGTTCCAGGATCACGCTGCGTCCGGAGTCCGCCACATCGCTGGCGATCTCCACTCCGCGGTTGATGGGTCCGGGATGCATCACCAGCAGCTCGTCCGAGGCATGGCGATCCAGGCGGTCCGCCGTGACGCCAAACTCCTCGTGGTATTCGCGCAGGCTGGGAAAGTGGTGGGCGTTGTGACGCTCCAGCTGGATGCGCAGCACATTGAGCACATCGCTGTTCTCAATGGCCTCCTCAACATTCCAGAAGACCTCCACGCCCAGATCCTGGATGTGGCGCGGAACCAGGGGCGCGGGGCCGCACACCTGCACCTTCGCCCCCACCTTCTGCAACCCGTAGATGTTGCTCATGGCCACGCGGCTGTGCAGGATGTCCCCCACCAGGGTCACGCGCTTGCCTTCCAGGCTGCCCAGGCGGCGGCGCAATGTGAGAAGGTCCAGCAGGGCCTGGGTGGGATGCTCGTGGGCGCCGTCACCGGCGTTGATGATCACGCTGTCCAGACAGCGGCTGAGGAACAGGCAGGAGCCAGGCGCGCTGTGCCGCATCACCACCGCATCGATTTTCATGGCCTCGATGTTGGCCGCCGTGTCGCGCAGGGTTTCGCCCTTCTGCGTGCTGCTGCTGGATGCGCTGAAGTTCACCGTGTCCGCACTCAGGCGTTTCTCGGCCATCTCGAACGAAATGCGCGTGCGCGTGCTGTTCTCGAAGAAGAGGTTCACCACCGTGATGCCGCGCAGGGTGGGCACCTTCTTGATGGGCCGCTCCAGCACATCCAGGAAGCTCTCCGCCGTGTCCAGGATGAGGTGGATCTCCTGTGCGCTGTAATCCTCCAGACCCAGCAGATGCTTGTGTTTGAGTCCCACGGGGGCCTCCGCCTCCATTCCGCTCATGCCTCGTCCTCCACCTTCTCCACCAGCCACACCCCTTCCTCGCCGTCGTGCTCCTGCAGTTTCACACGCACCTCCTCACCCATGGAGGTGGGAAGATTCTTGCCCACGAAATCCGGTCGGATGGGCAGCTCCCGATGGCCGCGATCCACCAGCACGGCCAGCTGGATGCGCGCCGGACGGCCCAGATCCATCAACGCATCCAGGGCGGCGCGCACCGTGCGTCCCGTGAAGAGCACATCATCCACCAACACCAGGTTCAGGTCGTGGATGTCGAAATCCAGGTCCGTGGCCTGCACATCCGGCTGCTTGAGCTTCATGCGCCAGTCGTCCCGGTAGAAGGTGACATCCAGGCTGCCCAGGGGCGGGGACACGCCTTCAATCTCCGCCAGGCGATCGCGCAAGCGACGCGCCAGGAAGACACCGCGGGTTTGCATGCCCACCAGGGCCAGGGACTCCAGGCCCTTGTTCTTCTCCACAATCTCGTGGGCCAGCCGGGTGATGGTGCGGCTCAGACCCGCCTCGTCCATCAACTGAGCCTTGCGACGGAAGCCCATGCCCCCTCCTTTCGCCCATTCACGGGCATGAAAAAACCGACTCCGCCATGGGCGTGTCGGCCGTTGTCTTCGTAACTGCTGGCATCCTGCACCTCCTTTGCCGCCTCGCCGGGCGGGTTTAAAGGGTTGGTGTTCCGTGTCGGCCCTAAAGTGACAGTGCCGGGCCGCAGGTGCAAGGGCAGGGCCGCGGTTCTGTTTTCGCGAAGCAAATCAGGTCAGCTGGCAACGCATGCCGCGTCCACGCCTTCCACCTTCAGGCCAAGGGGACAGGGATGGCTGGAGCGAGAAGCGCGATGCGGCCAAAGCAAGCTGCCCCTGGCGTTCAAGCTCAAGTGGGAAGCCCTGAGCGAAGGCGGAAGCACATTTCCCATAGGCGGTCCATCTCCCCACGCTCGATGATCTCCAACGGCTTCAGTCCGTTGAAGGCGGCATTGGGACGGCACAACCAGAGCCCAAGCTGGGCGGGCTCCATGACCTCGGCCAGTGCGTCGCACAAACGCTTCACCTCAGCATAGTTGCGTTGCAGCTTTTCGGCGTGGATGCCTTTGGACTCCACGGCCGCCAAGGTGCGCACGCTGACATCCACCAGGCGCCCAAATGCTTCCCGGGCCATGCCAAGCATGTGGCGCAGCTCAAGTTTGCGATGCCCGCCCACCTCCACCAGGCTCAGGGCGGGCAACTGTGTGGCATCAAGGGCGTAGGCGAAAGAAGCCGCCTCGGAGACTCCCGGTGACTTTGCTCGGGTGGGCATGGCCTTGCTCCCATTGAATCTGCTTCGCCCGAAGAGTGAATCTTTTCCTGCAATTTTGCAAGTAAAATAGTGTGGCATTTGGGCTTGCTTAGGACTGGAAGGTCCCGGAGTTCAGGATCATGTCAGGACTGGATGACGGGGAAGCGATTCTTTATCAACCACTTCCACCCAACTCTCCGGGAGCAGCGTCTGGGGGAAGAGCACCAGGTTCCATCCCTCAGGATCCTGGGCCGAGGGGACGCGCAAGGCCTCCCATCCCAGTTCACAAGCCAGCTGTCCCAAGTCCTGGGTCAAGACGGCCTCGCCCTTCCCAATGGCCTCCTGCCAGCCTTCCGCCACCAAAGCCGCTGGACCAACCCGCAGCTGCATGAGTACTTCCGCCGACTGCAAGTCCAGTACGCGGTGCAAGTGGAAACGCAAGGCCACCTGCACGCGCGCTTTCAGGGTCTGCGGCTGGAATCCATAGTGCAGAAAGCTCTGGTACGCCTCTTTCACAGCTGTGATCGGACTGCCGGAAGCATACACGGCGCGCAGGCCCGGTGGATTCCAGCGGCCACCGTAAAGGCTTGCTCCGTGGCCTCCCAGGAAGTCCTCGCCGGTGGCATAACGCAAACCCACGCTGCGAAAGACCACGCCCTCAAGTGGCAACTCCGTTTCCAACAGCGGCGCCATGCGACGCCGCAAGGCCGCCCGGGTGCGTCCGTGGGAGCTGTGCGCGGGTGGTTTGGCCTCCATCATGGGACTTGTCAGGCTGTGAAGGCGAGGCGTTCCTCCACCTGGCGCAGCAAGACGCCGCGCCGCTCGTGGAGGCGCTGTTGCAGCTCCGCCGTGCGAGCATCCATGTCGGCGGCCCAGCGACGATCCGCAATGCCCACCAGGTTGATGCGCACATTGAAGGCGGCGCCATCACAGGCCGTGCCCAGACAGAGAGCCGCCACGCCCGCGTCCGACAGGCTGTTGGGATTGCCACGGGCCACCACCGCCTCCACCAGCTCCAGCGCGGGCAAACAGGCCTCCACAACCTGGAAGGGCACGCGCGTGGCCAGTTGGTTGGCGGCCTCCAGCGCAGCCGCGCGGACGGCCTTCTCCGCTTCGGTGGCCTTGGGAAGCTTCATGGCGGCCATCACGGCGGCAAAGGCGTCCGTGTCCTCGTCCAGCAGGCGCAGGAAACGCGCCTTCAGCTCCTGACCCTGCCGGGCCACCTGATCCATCTCTTCATCATGCTGGGCCATGCCCTTGCGGCCATGGGTGAGGTTGGCCACCATGGCGGCCAGGGCCGCGCCCAGTGCTCCGCACAGGGCCGCCGTGCTGCCACCGCCGGGGGCCGGGGCATCGCTGGCCAACAGATCCGCGAAACCCTTCAGTGAGAGATCCACCAGACGGTCCTTGGCTGCCGCCACCCGGTAGTCGATGATCTTCTCTTCCGCCTTGAAGGGATAGAGTTCCGAGAGGCCCATGCTCTGCACGGCGCACTCCAGCAGCTCCGCCTCGGACTGGCCCGTGCAGCGGCCCTGCCTGGCCAGATAGTGGCGGCCGGCGGCCAGCAGCGCCTCCAGGGGCACCAGGCCGACAATTTCCGCTCCCGTGACACGCAGGCCCACTTTGGCGGCCTCCTCCAAGGCAGTGTCGAAGGCCAGGGCCATGGGCGTCACAAGGTGGTCCGTGAGATTCATGCTGATCTGCGCACGGCCAAATTCCGGGATATACCAGCCCACACACTTGGTGGCGGGCAGGCGCCCTGGCTGGCGCACCTTGCTCCCCTCCGCATCGCGCACGATCTTGCCCTGGCCATCCTTTGCCAGGCGGCCCTTTTCGCGCAGTGACAAGGCCACATCGTGAGCCCGGGCGGCGTCCCGCGTGTTCAGGTTGAAGTTCCACGCTATCAGGAAGTTGCGCGCACCAATGACGGTGGCGCCGCTGCGCTGCTGGCGCTCGCCAAAGGCGGCGGGGCCGAAGTCGGGCGTCCACTCGGGTTGGAGGAGTTTCTGGCCAAGGCCCTCGTACTCGCCGGACCGCACATCGGCCAGATTGCGCCGCGAAGGCGAGCTGGCGGCGTGCTCATAGAGGTAGACGGGAATCTCAAGCTCACGCCCCACGCGTTCTCCCAGACGGCGGGCCAGCTGGGCGCACTCCTCCATGCTCACTCCTGCAACCGGCACGAAGGGGCACACATCCGTGGCACCCATGCGGGCGTGCTCGCCCTGGTGCTGCCGCATGTCAATCTGCTCCGATGCCGTCTTGATGGCCTGGAAGGCCGCCTCCAGCACCGCCTCGGGTTCCCCGGTGAAGGTGACCACCGTGCGGTTAGTGGCCACGCCGGGATCCACATCCAGCAAGGTCACCCCCGCCACGGCCTGGATGGATGTTGTGATTTGGGCAATGCGGCCGGAATCCCGGCCTTCAGAGAAATTGGGAACACACTCGACGATGCGGGACATGGGTGCATCCTTCCGAAATGAACTGTCTGGCTGCAAAGTACCACCAGCCGTGCACTCAACGCCCACATGACAAGGCGATACCTCCCGTCTGACACCGCGCTCTGTTAGCTTCACAGCCCGAAAGGAGATCGTCACATGATGAGTGGAAGCCAATTGGCCCGGTTGGGTGGCTGGGTGTTGCGGGTGGGATCCTTAAGCCTGCTGTGGCGCACCTGGCAACTTCTGCACCGTGCCTGGATCCTGGGATTGCGGCCTCTGCACCTGGCGTGGATCCTTCCCCTGGCAGTGGTGCTGGGACTTGGCAAGGCCCGCTTTGTGATGAAGCCGCGCATGGTGATCAATGTGGCGCGGCTGCGGGCCCATCAAGGCCGATTGGCTCCCTGGCAGCTGTATCCGCCCCAGCTCTTTGCCTTCATTCTCGCCATGGTCCTGCTCATGGCCTGGGCGAAAGGACTTGCTGAGGGCCTGGCTCTTCCCACCGCCCTGCTGGGTGGCGTGGACCTCATGGTGGCGGCGGCCCTGCTTGGCGCTTCCAGTGCCTACAGGGAGCCCGCGTGAGCGGCCCGCAAGTGGCACTGGCGGCCCAATGGACTTTGCGCGTGGCAGGGGCCATGTTGCTGCTGGCGGCTCTTCGACTGGCGCGCAGGGCCCACGAGCTGGGCGTGGATGGCGAGCATGCCTACTGGCTGGCACCCCTGGCGGTCCTGGCGGGTGGCTACAAGTCCCACCGCTTGATGATCCCACTGCTGAAGCGGGACGCGGCCTGGCTACGCTCCCAAGCGCAGGTGCCGGCCTGGCGCATCTACCCTCCGCGTCTCATGCTCCTCATTGCGCTGATGATTGCGTTCAGCGCGGCGGCCAAGCGGCTTTCCATGGACTGGGGCTGGGGATTGGCCACCATGGGGACACTGGATCTTGCGGTGGGCAGCGCCCTGCTCCTGACATCGGTGGCGCTGTTGTGTGGAGAGTAAGGGACACGGTCTCATCGTGTACTCGAGCCGCTGGACCGGAGCAGGTTGAAGCGAATTCCCAGCTTTGACCGGGATGACCAAGCCGCTGGATCGCGGAGTGACCACGAGTACGAGAGCCGCTGCACATTGAGGACTCAAGGCTCGGGTACGAAAGCTGCTGTAAGACTAGATCCGATAGCCTGAAGGGATCATGGTCTCCCGCGGCACCACAATGATGCCCTCATGGATATGGACATAGTCGTCCATGTATTCATCCAGGCCCTTCTCGTTCACCAGGCTCACATCTGCGCCGATGCGCGCCCCCTTGTCGATGATGGCGCGGCGAATGGTGACGCCCTGGCCAATGGCCTGGGGCAGTTTGCCGGGAGGCGGATTGCGGAAGTCGTATTCGTCGGCGCCCATCACAATGGAATCGCTGATGCTGGTGCCGTTGCCAATGACGCTGCGGATGCCAATCACCGAGCGCTCGATGCGCGCGCCGTTGATGTAGCAGCCGTCGCAGATCATGCTGTCCGTCACCTGGCAGGCGGAAAGGCGTGACGGCGGCAGGTAACGGGCGTTGGTGTAGATGGGCCGGGCAGGATCATATAGCTCCACCTCCGGCACGCGCTTGGTGAGCATGAGGTTTGCTTCATAAAAGCTGCTGATGGTCCCGATGTCCTCCCAGTAACCCTCGTGGCGGAAGGCGCGCACCGGCTCCTCCTTCAGGGCGGCGGGAATGATCTCCCGGCCGAAGTCCGTGCAGGTGGCGTGGGTGGTAAGCAGTTTCTCCAGCGTGTCGTAGCAGAAGACATAGATGCCCATGGATGCCAGGAAATTGCCGTCCGGCTGGGCAAGGCTGTCCAGCAGGGCCTCGTCCTTGGGCTTCTCCACAAACTCCGTGATGCGCCCTCCCTGGGTGCGCATGATGCCAAAGCCCTTGGCGCTTTCCCGGCCCACTGCCGTGGTGGCCACGGTAATGGCCTCCTGGGAATCCATGTGGCTAAGGACGAACTCCCGCAGATCCATGGTGTAGAGCTGGTCACCGGATAGGATCAGCACATGGGTGGGATTGTAGGCGCGCAGATGGCCCATCACCTGGCGCACGGCGTCGGCCGTGCCCTGGAACCACTCGGCGTTGTCCGGCGTCTGCTCGGCGGCGAAAACCTCCACAAAGGAATTGCGGAAGTCCTTCATCACATAGCTGGAATGCACATGGCGGTTCAAGCTGTAACTGTTGAACTGGGTGAGCACGAAGACCTTGGTGAGGCCGGCGTGCAGGCAGTTGCTGATGGGGATGTCCACCAGCCGGTACTTGCCGCCAAAGGAGACGGCGGGCTTGGAACGCATGAGTGTGAGAGGCATGAGGCGCGTGCCACGGCCTCCACCCAGGATGACGGTGATGACCCGATCCAGACGATCCATGATTCCTCGCTTCCTGCTGCCTTAAATCATGCGCGCCAGGCGCTCGCCCAGTTTGTCGATGCCTGAGGCCACCTGGGCAATGCCCCGGGCGGCATTCCAGGCCGGAGTGGACACCAGCAGGTTGCTGCCATCCACGCAGATCTCATCCGCCGCGCAATCCACATGCACGGCGCCCCAATGGAAGAAGGCCTCCGCCACTTCACGGCTCTCACCCGTGGTGAGTTGCGGACGCGCACCGGCCCGGCCCAGCACCTTTGCCGCGATGACCGGCGCAATGCACACAAAGGCCATGGGGCGGCGCAGGGCCTGGAACTGGAGCAGGATCTCCTCCACTTGGGGCAGCACCTGCATGTTCTCGCCCTGGAAAGCCCAACTGCACAGGTTCTTGGCCGCACCAAAACCACCAGGCAGAATGAGGCCGTCGTGCCGGGCGGGATCCAGCCCGTCCAGTGGCTTCACCGCACCGCGCACCACGCGGGCGCTTTCCTCCAGCACATTGCGGCTGGCTCCTGCCACTTCCTTCCCACTGCGGTGATCCACCACATGGTGTTGGGGCATGTCCGGCGCAAACCACTGCAGGGCCACGCCGCGACGCTCCAGGGCCAGCTGGCAAAGCACCACTTCCTGGATCTCGGCGCCGTCCAGAAAGCCACACCCCGCCAGAATGCCGGCGACCTGCTTCATGCCATCCTCCAGAACAAGATCCCGACCCCCGTCAGGCGGGCCGGGATCCGCAAAGGTCCTATCAGGCGCGGGCAGCCAGCAGTTCCATCACCTCGGTGACATTCTTGCGGCAATGCACCAGGCTGGCCTCGAAGAGGGCGCGCTCGTCCGCGCTCAGATCCATTTCCAGCACCTTGGCCACGCCCGTCTTGTCGATGAGAGTGGGCACGCCCATGTACACATCCTGGTGGCCGAACTCGCCCGTGAGCCAGGAGGCGCAGGGCAGGATGCGGCGACGATTGCGCACCACGCTTTCCGCCATTTCCACTGCGGCGGCGCTGGGAGCATAATAGGCGCTGCCCGTCTTCAGGTAGTTCACAATCTCCGCGCCGCCGTTGCGCGTGCGCGTGACAATGGCCTCAATCTGCTCGGCGCTCATGAGTTCCGTCAAGGGGATGCCGCCCACCGTGGTGTAACGGGGCAGGGGCACCATGGTGTCGCCGTGGCCACCCAGCACCATGGCCTGCACATCCTTCACGCTCACATTCAGTGCTTCGGCGATGAAGCTGCGATAGCGGGCCGTGTCCAGGATGCCCGCCATGCCGAAGACGCGCTGGTGGGGGAAACCCGAAGCCTTGAGCGCCACATAGGTCATGGCGTCCAGGGGATTGGAAACGACGATGATGACCGCATCCGGGCTTAAGGGAGCAGCCTGGCTGATGCAGCTCCACACGATTTCCGTGTTCATCTTGAGCAGGTCGTCACGGCTCATGCCGGGCTTGCGGGCCAGGCCGGCCGTCATGATGATCACATCGCTGCCCGCGGTGGCCTCGTAGGTGTTGGTGCCCACCAGACGCGTGTCGTAGGCTTCAATGGGCGCGGTTTCCCACATGTCCAGAGCCTTGCCCTGGGGAATGCCCTCCGCGATGTCCACCAGCACAACTGTTTCCGCCAACTGCTTCTCCGCCAGGCGCTGGGCGCAAGTGGCCCCCACATTTCCGGCGCCGATGACCGTGATCTTGCTCATGCTGACTCCTCATGGGTGATTCGGTTGGAGGATGCCCCGCCGTCCAA
>CAIWAD010000243.1 GCA_903910645.1 uncultured bacterium
CAGACCGTGGCCCACTTCCATGGCGACATGGAGAAGGCCGCCGCGTGGCTGGACATCTCCAAGCGCAGCATCTACCGCTACCTGGAAAGAGGACGGGACACGCTGCAACCTGTGGGCGGAGAGGCAAGCGCCTGAGGAGTTCTCCGCCACAAGAGCACCTGCCTTATGAGGCACCGCAAGGGCGCTGCCAAGGCCGATCCGGCATCAATGCGGGGGCACTTGGCTCTTGACATGGCGTGGTTGCCGATGTAGCTTGCTCACAGAATTCAAACAGACGGGGATCCACAACCCGTCTGCGCGCGTCACACTTTTACGATTCATCATCAAACGCTTGCAACCCCGCCATGGGCGGCTTTTCTCTCGCACTCGTGAATCATCCATGGATAACTGGAGGTTTGGCATGAAACGATGCGTGACAGCACTTGGTTGCTGGCTCCTTCTGTTCCCCGCCCTTGTGCTGGCCGGCACCACCGGCAGCCTGAAAGGCAAGGTGAGCAGAACCGGGGACGGCAGTCCCGTGGTGGGTGCCAACGTGGTGCTCGAAGGGACACGGATGGGCGCCGCCACGGACCTTAATGGCGTGTATTACATCGCCAACATTCCGGCGGGCACCTACTCGGTGCGCGTGACGGCGGTGGGCTACAAGAACACAACCTTGAGCAATCTGCGCGTTAGCGCCGACCTGCTCAAGCAGCAGAACTTCACCCTGGTGGAGACCAGCGTCCAGGGCGCCGAGGTCACCATTGTGGCGGAGCGTCCCATGATCGAGCTGGACAAGACGGCCAGCGTGCAAATCACGGAGGCCGCCGAGCTTCAGCAGTTGCCTGTGCGCGGCTACACGGACATTGTGAAAATCCAGAGCGGCGTGCAGACTTACAGCTACAACACCAGCAACGCCGGTCGCAGCTACAACGAGAACAGCAACGGTCCGCGCATCAGCGTGCGCGGTTCGCGCGATGACGAAGTCCTGTTCAATGTGGACGGCGTGGCCCTGAATGATCCTTATTCGGGCTTCATCACTTTCCGCGTCCCTGATCTGGCCTGGGACGAGTTCTCCTTCCTGAAGGGCAACTTCTCCGCGGAATACGGGCGCTACATGTCCGGCGTGGTGAACTGGACCACCAAGACCGGTGGCGAGGACTACCACGCGGCGGCGGAGTTCACCACGGACGCCATCAATCCGGAGAAGCACCGCTTCGACCAGAACAAGATTGGCGTAAGCCTGAGCGGTCCCGTGGTGATGGAAAACCCGGCCCACCACTTCTTTGTGGCTTACGAGCGCGGGGACTACGGCGATCGTGGCCCCTCCTTCATCGATGACGGCGCCAAGGAGCAGAACGGCTCCGCCTGGGACGCTGCCACGCTGAAGCTCACCAGCCACCCCACGGACAATCTGCGCGTGGATGTGGGCGTGCTTTACAGTGACGAAGAGTGGAACGAGTATCGCCATTCCTATCTCTTCAATCTGGAGCACATGCCTTTCTACCATGACGAGAACCTGGCGGTGTATGGCCGCGTGAACCACACCATGGCCGCCGATCTGAACTACACGGTGACGGCGAATTACACGGACATCAAGCGTTTCCGTGGCGACGACACCTTCCGCGAAGATCTGATGGCCTATGGCACGGACAACCTTGTCAACTACGACGAGTCCGCCCTTTTCTGGGGCGAAGGCCGCTACTTCCGCAACTACATGAAGCGCCGCACCGAGTCCAAGGGCCTGCGCGCGGATCTGCAGAAGCTCATCGGCTTCGACCACGACATCCGCACGGGTCTGGACTTCCAGCAGTACACGCTGCGCTACTACGAGCACTACCGTCCCGACGCCACCCTGTTGGGGCCGGTGGCCGGTTATGTGGATGTGAACAACTTCGGCTACGACCGCTACGGTCATGAGAGCAACGGCGTGGGCAACTTGACCTACGACGAGCAGAATGATCCCGACTATGTGATGGCGCCCCCGGAACCCCTTACCATGAGCTGGTATGTCCAGGACAAAATCCGCCTGGACTATGGCATTCGCTTTGACCTGGGCCTGCGCTGGGACTATCTGGATCCCGATGCCCACAAGGTGAAGAACCCCACGGATCCCCTGGGCGACGGCCAGCTGACCCTGTGGAACGACACGGAGGAAGTGGATCCCTTCAACATCTGGAGCCCCCGCTTGGGCGTGAGCTTCCCGGTGAGCGATGTGACCACTTTCCACTTCAATTATGGTCGTTACACCCAGTTCCCCAGCTTCTACAGCTACTATGTTGACCTGAACTACTTCGAGAAGATGGTCAAGTATGCTGGCTACCATGTGGAAATGGGCAACCCTGATCTGGAGCCCAGCAAGACCACCAGCTATGAGTTTGGTGTGGATCACGGTTTGGGCGACTACACGGCCTTGGCGTTCACCGCTTACTACAAGTCCATCAAGGACTATGTGAATGTGCTGAACCTGCCCGCCGTGCCCAGTGCCTACAGCACCTACTTCAACATGGACCGCGCCATCACCAAGGGTCTGGAAGTGGAGTTCCGCCTGAAGCCCTACAAGCGTTTCAGTGGCGCCTTGAACTACACCATCAGCTGGGCCAACGGCACGGGCTCCTCCAACCTGGGCAACGACCGCGTGGCCTGGACGGGCAGCGATCCTCCCAAGTTCACCAACCCGCTGGTCTTCGACCGCCGCCACCACTTCAGTGGCGTGGTGCTGTATGAATTCGCCAATGGCGACGGCCCCAAGCTGGCCGGCTATCCCTTCCTGCAGAACAGCACTTTCGGCTTCAACATGGATGTGGCCAGCGGCCGTCCCTACACGAAGAAGAAGGTCTTCAACGAGATCACCCTGGGCGCCAACTTCCCCGAGAACGAGCGCGCCATCAACGCCGCCAACATCGACTGGAGCTACCAGTTGGACTTCCGCTACACTCGCAGCGTGAAGGTGAACGATGTGGACCTGGACTTCTTCTTCAATGTGACCAACCTGCTTAACGCCGAGAACTATGTGTCCGTGTGGGAGTCCTCCGGTGATCCTGGCACCACCTACTGGCTGGAGTCCAGCGAGGGACAGGCCTGGATGCAGACCATGGCCGACCAGGGCATCGATGGCGAGGAGCTGTACCATCTGCGCGAGGACGATCCCAACAACTGGAACGTGCCGCGCATGCTGCAGGTGGGCCTTACGGTCAACTACTAGGCTAATTCAAGGAGTCGATAGATGCAGCGAAAACTCGTGACAGGAGCGGTGGCCGTGGTGCTGGCCTGCGCCTGCGTGCTGCCCGCTCTCGCCGAGCGGCGTCAGACGGCAGGAAAGGCCCCGGCGCGCACGGACGAGATCTCCACCACCACGACCCTCGATGCCAACCAAATGGACATGTTTGTGACTAATGTGGGCGTTTTCGCCTATGACAAGTCCAATGCCCGTGGCAAGGCCGACGGTCTGTACTTCCCCAACAACTACCCACTTTCCGACAAGACCGTGATCTACGACGCGGGTCTGTGGTTCGGTGGCGTGCGCGGCGGCGACACCCTGGTGACCGTGGCCGAGTATTCCCAGGAATACTCCCCGGGCCCCCTGGGCAGCGATCCCGCAGCGGCCGCCAACCGCGTCTACAAGATCTACAAGGATCACCTGGCCAAGGTTGCCGCCGGTTACCTGGTGCGCAATCCCGCCAACCACGAGGATGTGATCCCCTTGACCTCCAACGACTACGATGAGTGGCCGGTGGGTCAGGGCGCACCCTTGGGCGGGGATGGCACGCCCTGGATCAATGAACTGGGCGCCGACCAGATGACCTACACGGTCTTCAATGACGGCGTGGCCAGCTCCCACACCAACGATGCCGGATCCACGGCGCCCATTGGCCTGGAAGTGAAGCAAACCACCTTCGCTTTCAACCGCAGCGACGCCCTGGGCAATGTGATCTTCATGAAGTACGAGATCACCTACGATCCCGCCGCCGCCGGGCAGCCCGCCCAGCCCCTGGAGGACGCCTACCTGAGTCTGTGGAGCGATCCCGACCTGGGCGGCTCCGGTGATGACTATGTGGGTTGCAACCCGGCCATTGGCCTGGGCTATTGCTACAACGCCACCAACCAGGACAAGGCTTACGGCTCCCAGCCGCCGGCCGTGGGCTTCGACTTCTTCAAGGGCCCGCGGAACTCCTACAACATCGAGTGGCCCATTGGCAGCGGACAGCGTCCGACCTACCTGCCCATGACCAGCTTCAACAAGTACATCAACGGCACGGACCCGCACAGCATGCAGCAGACCTATGCCTACATGCAGGGTCTGAACAGCGATGGCACGCCGCTTTCCAACGGCACCACCTTCCAAATGGCGGGTGATCCGGTGAGCGGCACGGGCGAGAACGACACCGATCCCGCCGACCGTCGATTCATGATGAGTGCGGGCCCCTTCCGCATGATGCCCGGCGAGACGGTGGAAGTGGTGGCCGCCGTGCTGGTGGCCCAGGGTGGCAACCGCTTGAGCAGCATCACTTACCTCAACTACATCGATCAGCTTGCCCAGGAAGTGTTCGATGCGGACTTCGTGGTGAAGCAGCCCCCGGCCCAGCCTGAGATTCTGGCCAGCGCCAATCTGGACGAGGAAGTGAGCTTCGCCTGGGGCGACAACAGCATCACCAACCCCGGCGACTTCGCCTTCCAGGGCTACAATCTGTGGCAGGGCGAGACGGCGGCCGGTCCCTGGACGCGCATCGCCACCTACGACTTGGTGGATGATGTGGAGACCATCTACACCTGGCAGTTCAATGTGGACAATGGCGAACTCTACCTGCAGCCCGCCCAGTTCGGATTGAACACAGGCATCCAGTTCAGCGCCCAGATCACCAGCGACGCCTACACATGGGGCGGCAACCCCGGCCTGGTGAACAACCATCCTTACTACTTCGCCCTTTCCGCCTACAGCTACAGCGACAATCCGGCGGACTCCCTGCAGAACTTCCTGGAGTCGGCCAAGTCCGTCATCATGGCGTCGCCCTCCGGCGGGCCGGCTGGCGTGGAGTGGGGCAGCGTGGGCGCCACGGTGACGCACACGGCGGGCAGCGGCAATGGTCCCATTGAGGTGAACATCATCGACGACTGGGCCATTACCGGAAACGCCTATTCCATCACTTTCCACGACACCACTTATGTGACTGGCCAGGAGTGGCAGTACAATGAGGACGGCACGGATTCCACCCTGGTGGACATCACCCAGACGGACCTGTTGAACTACATCCTGACCAACACGGCCACGGGCGAGGTGCTCATTCCTGAAGGCACCAACCTGAGCGGCGATGTGAACGCCAGCTATCCCTACACCGAAGGCATGGTCATCAGCGTGACGAACCTCCCCGAGGTGGTCCCCGCTTCCTATGCCTGGGTTGGCGAAGGCGGCGCGGCCCGCTGGCTGACGGGTGTGGACGCCGGAGGAACCCTGTTGGGCGGCGGCGTGATGTTCGGCATGGACTTCTTCGGCAGCACCTTGGGCCTGCCGGACATGAAAACGGTGGAAATTCGCCTGACCCCCAACGAGGCCGACTGGTCCGATGCCCGGACCTACACGCGTCCGGGTTACGGCGCGGCGGACATTGGCCGTTTCCCCGGCAGCGCCTGGGACATGACAGTTGATCCGCCCCGGCGCCTGAATGTGTGCTTCGTGGAGAACACCAATTCCGGTGATACCGCCGACCTGCTGTGGAATCCCAACAACGCCGGTTTGGGTGGTCGTCATTACCTCTTCGTGATGAACAGCGACTACAACGGCGGCGTGGACTACAACGACGACAACTGGGGCCCTGGTGGCGATGTGCTTTGGGCCTGGTGGCCCATCCTGCGCGACGAGAGCCGCACCTTCGCTGATCAGCTGGCTACGGGCGCCGGCGCCTTCACCTTCGTGGCCGCCCAGCCCTACACCGGCAACGATGTGGTGACCATCCAGACCTCGGCCGTGGATGTGGTGCAGCGGGAGTCCGCCCTGAACGCGGTGCGCGCCGTTCCCAACCCCTATTACGGACACAGCGCCTACGAGACCAAGTCGGATGTGAAGGTGGTCAAGTTCACCAGCCTTCCCGAAGTGGCCACGATCAAACTCTTCAACATTGCCGGTGATCATGTCCGCACCCTGCACAAGACCGCCAACACCACCCACGAGGTTAGTTGGGATCTGAAGAACGAGTACGGCGTCTACGTCGCCAGCGGCGTGTACGTGTACTATGTGGAGGCCCCGGGCTATGGCGACAGCTTCGGCAAGCTGGCCGTCATGCTCGAGGAAGAGCGGCTCAAAGAGTATTGATCAAGGCGTAGGAGGTACTGCTATGAGAACGACCTGTTTCGGCGTCCTCGCGGGCGCTTTGATCGCCGGTTCCGGCCTGCATGCGGAAATGACAGCCGTCGGCACCGCCGGCGCGCAGGAGTTGCGCATTCCGGTGGGAGCCCGCATGACCGCCCTGTCGGGCTCCAATGTGAGCAACCTGGTGGGCGTGGAAGCCATGTTCTGGAACCCGGGCGGCCTGGCCAACATGGAAGGCTCCCAGGCCAGCTTTGGCAACTACCAGTACTGGGCCGACATGAACATGACCCAGTTTTCGGCGGGACACAATTTTGGCGAGAAGGGTGCCATTGGCATCGCCGCCCGTGTCTTCAATGTGGGCGACCTTCTGGTCACCACGGAAGACATGCCTGCAGGCACTGGCGAGACCATCCAGCCCAAGTTCTCCATTGTCACGATGGGTTGGGCCAAGCAGATGACCGACCGCGTGAATCTGGGTGTGAACCTGAACCTGCTCTCCGAGAAGATCAAGGACATGCATGCCAAGGGCTACAGTCTGGACTTCGGTGTGCAGGTGTCCACGCCCATGGACGGCCTGGACTTCGGCGTGGTGCTGAAGAACTTCGGCCCGGACATGAGCTACGCCGGTTATGGTGGCGAGCAGCGCGTTGTGTACGAAACGGATGAAACCGGCGCCGCCCACCGCGTGGCCCGGCCCATCTATCAGCCCTTCGAGCTGCCGTCCAGCTTCCAGTTCGGCGTGGCCTATGCGGCGGAATCAGCTCCGGCGCGAGGCCGAGCTCCCCGGCGATCTGGTAGCTGTGCTTGGCGTTGCCAAGATACTCGACGCCCCAGTACTCCGCGTCGATATGCAGCCCCGCCTCGGCGAAAAAACTCCGCGTCATCTCGAAAAAGAGCGACTCGCTATCCACCAGCACCCCATCGTTATCCCACAAAATCGCTTCGATCATGAAAAAATCAATTACGTCATTAAAGTCATTTACGTTATTACGTCAACCGTCGCTGTGTATCTACCGTCATTGCGAGCCGCCTGTATCCAGTAGGATACCGCACATAGTCCATGAACATGATTATCCCGATCAAAACCTGTCCTTCTCAACTGTAGGGGCAGACCTGCGTGTCTGCCCTCCGGTGATTCAGTGATAATTATTAAATAACGTAAAATAGCGACAAACTAGTACACGTTCATGGAAAGCCGCCCATATCCGGCAGGATTCCACACACGGACAATGAACATGAATATCTTGACAACCCGTACCATTCCCGACTGTAGGGACGGGTCTTGTGCCCGTCCTCTTGATTATTGCCCGCGTCACATTGCTGTTCATGGAAAGCCGCATAGTGACGTGGCAATCCAAATCTCCTGTAGGGGCGGCTCTTGTGGACGCCCTTGCGAAGATACGCAGAATGACAAAGTCATGATTCTCTTACTGTCATTCTGAGTCCGACTTGTCGGACGAAGAATCCAGAAAGCCACGTATCATTTTTTAATTTTGTCACTTATCGGAATAATTGCGAAGAAACTGGATTCTTCACTTCGCTTTGCTCCGTTCAGAATGACAGATCGTGCTTTTTCTACCATTAACGGAAAAACGGCACAATGCGCCCCCCCATCACCGCATACACCCGCGATAGAGCCGCCAGAAACGCATCGCCACCTTGCGAATGTCGCGGTCGGCGATGAGCGCCAGCGCCTGGCGGGTGGTTTGGCGGGGGTTGTTGCGCATCAGCTCGTTGCGGTAGAGCAACCGCATGAGATCGTCCATCGAGAGTGAAAAGGCCGCATCGACCACCTCGTCGAGGCGCACCACCGGGAACTCCGCCGGTTCGCTCGCCGCTACCTGGCGTAGTTTCAGCACGCGCCGGTCGCCAGCCTGCTCGATGCGAAAGTCGATGCGCTGGCCGGATGAGTGCGCGAGGCACACACCGGTCGGCTCCTTGAGCGGCGGCGGAGGCGGCGTTCTGACGTAGTCGGGCGAGGGCGAAGTGCCAAGCCACAACTCGAACGCTTCGAAAAGAATCTGCGACGCCTCCTTGCGGTCAAGCGTTTTGTTGATCTTCAGCAGGAACACGAGCTGGAACAAATCCTTCAGAAACGCCAGAAGTACGCCGCGATTATCGTCGCGCTTGAGCACGGAGCGGTAGTCGCAGAAGGCCACGTTGCAGTAAACCATCATGCGCATGATGTCGCGGTTCTCCATGTGCGCTGTGCGAATCACCGGCACGAAGTTGTTATACAAATCCCAGTCGAATGACGTAATATTGTTCTCGCGAGCGTATTCGTCGAAAATCCGGGTGCCGGGATACGGCGTCATCGCCATGAAAAGCGTCTGGCGCAGGCCGAGCGCGCGGGCGAATTTCGGGTAGGGCATCGTGTCCTCGACGCTCTCCGCGTAGTGGCCGACGATGAAGTATCCCTCCGAGCCGACGCCGAATTTGTTGAGCAGATTGATCGCCGTCGTCACCTCGTCGAGCGAGTTCTGCTTGTTCATCAGTTCGAGCGTCTTCGGGTTGGGACTCTCGATGCCGAGGCCTACCTTGTTCAGCCCGATCTTGCGCAGCTTCGGCAGGATGCGTTCGGCGCGGATCACATCTTTGGCCCGCGTCTCGGTGACGATGCGGAAGTTGGTCAACCCGCGCTCGATCATGAGATCGCAAATCCGCTCGACGCGCTTGATATTGGTCAGAAAGTTCGCGTCCCAGATTTTGAGCAGCTTTTTCTTTTTGCGGTCGTGCAACTGCGCAATCTCCTCGACCACATTCTCCGCGCTACGGCCCCGCCAGTGCTTGTGCATCTTGTCGTTCGCGCAGAAGGAGCAGACCCAGGGGCAGCCGCGTGACGTATAAATCGTATCGATGGTGTAATCCGCGCTCTTCTCGCCGAACCGCTCTGGCCGGATCGAGCGCAACGGC
>CAIWAD010000244.1 GCA_903910645.1 uncultured bacterium
CTCCTCGCGCTTGTTTTCCCGCCTCCACACGGTGGTGATGGGCTGGCGTCCGGGGGGCAGTTCGCGGATGACGCTCAAATCCATGTCGCCATAGCCCACAATGGCCAGGGTGCGGGGAATGGGCGTGGCGGTCATCACCAGCGTGTCCAGCACCGGGGACTTGCGCCGCAGGCGGGCGCGTTGCTCCACGCCGAAGCGGTGCTGCTCGTCGATGATGGCCAGTCCCAGGCTGGCATAGGCCACATCATCCTGGATAAGCGCGTGGGTGCCCACGATGAGCTGGGCCATGCCCGAGGCCGTCTCCAGCAGGGCGCGCTTGCGGGCGGATCCGTTGCGCGATCCTGTGAGCAGGGCCACGCGCACGCCCAGGGGTTCCGCCAGGCGGATGAGCGTGCGTGCGTGCTGCTCGGCCAGGATTTCCGTTGGCGCCATCAAGGCGGCCTGATGGCCATTGTCCACGCACAGCAGCATGGCGCACAGGGCCACCAGTGTCTTGCCGCACCCCACATCGCCCTGCACCAGGCGATTCATGGGGTGGGGCGAACGCATGTCGCGCACAATCTCATCCACGGCGCGGCGCTGGTCGCCGGTAAGCTGGAAGGGCAGGCTGTCCAGCAGGCGCTGCACGAGGCCGCTGTCCTGGTTGAACTGCAGTCCTTTCTCGCTGCGGCCCACCGTGGCCTTGCGCCAGGCCAGCATCAACTCCAGCAGAAAGAACTCTTCGAATTTCAGGCGATGCCGTGCGCGTTCCACTTCCGCCAGGCCCTGCCCCAGATGCACATCCCGCAGGGCCAGATCCAGATCCACCAGGGCGTGACGACGACGCAACTCCTCCGGCAGGGGATCCGGCACTGCCACCGTGTGGCGCTGGAACAGGCCGCGCACGATGCGTGACAAGGCGCGGCTGTCCAGCCAGGCGCGACGCAATTCCTCCGAGCCGGGATAGATGGGAACCACCTGGCCCTGGTACTGCAAATCCTCCGGCGCGCCGGATGGCGCGTCGGGGTCCACTTCCGTTTCATCGATGGCCAGCTTTTCCACGGCGGGATGCTGAAACTGCCAGCCGCGGAAGAAGCTGGGCTTGGCGCTGGCGGCAATGATGTCCCCCACCGCCAGGAATTTCTGCACCCAGGCCACGCGATTGAACCACACCAGGCTCATGCGTCCGCTGCCGTCCACCAGCACAGCCTCGCAGCGCTGGCCCTTTGCGAAGCCTTTCACCTGCACGCCCACCACGCGGCCCACAACCGTCACTTCACCCATGTCCGCGTTCAGTTCGGAGATGCGCGTCACGCTGGTGCGATCCAGGTAGCGGCGGGGATAGAAGTGCAAGAGATCTTCATTTGTGCGCAGGCCGTGGCGGGCCAACACCTCCGCCTTGCGCGGACCCACACCCTTCAACCAGGTGAGTTCCTCGTCCAGGAAGGGCGGGCGGCGCAACGCGGGCGCGACGGGATCCGATTCGTGTTCAATAGTGAAGAACTGCATAGGGTCTTCAACATGTTCCGAAATAAGACAAGACCTTAACTCCACTGCAGGAGAGAGCTGGAAAGGTGTGATGAGAAAAATGCAAAGCTGAGCCAGCTTTGAAAAAAATCATCGGCACTGCAAAAATCCTCTTGCCAAGCTGCATTGGGGATGATACTCTCGCCCAGCATTCCGGCAAAATCGACGAAAAATCATCCAGAACCATTTCCACGAGGGGGGAACCCATGTTGGAATTGCATGAGGCGGAACAGCTGCTGGGCAAGGCCCGTGTGGCGGAAATTCGCGCCAGCGTGGGCGAAGTGCTGCGCATGGTGCTGGCCAACCAATCCCGTTATGCGCGGCATCGTGTCCTGCCGGAGAAGATGGGCGACACCCTGTTCAGTGCCGCGCCTCAGTTGTCCTGACGCACGCGGAAGCGCACGGTGCGGGATTCGCCGGCTTTCAGCGGCACCACCATCTCCAGCGTTCCCGCGTCCTTCTTCACGGCTTTCACATCACTCTTGACCACGCTCCAGTCGCCCCAGAAATGCTCGCGCACGGTGATCTCCACCGTTTCCTTCTCCTTGCGGTTGCGCAGCACCACCTCGTAGTCCCGCTCCACGCTGCGTCCGCTGCGCTGCTCGTCCAGCACCTTGTGCTCTGAGACCAGATCGAAGGCCTTGCCGGCGTTCAGCACCACCTTTTCATCCATTGGCGTGTGGCGCAGGGCATCCTCACCCACCAACTGACGGCGGCCGCGGCTGTCCTTCTTGTAAAGGCGCACGGTGCCTTCGGGCAGGGCCAGGCCCGGGCCCTTTTCCTTGCTGTTGGTGAACTCCAGCTCCACGGCCACATCCTGCCCCCGCTGGCTGTCCGAGACATAACGCTTCACCAGCGCCACCGGCTTGGCATCGAACAGGGCAACCTGCTTGTCCTGGCGATCCGCCAGGCTGACAGGACGGGGCAGGGTGTAGAGGTGGTATTCGAAGAAGGCCTCCTCCTGGAATCCCGCCTCCATGGCATCGGCGGCCATGGCCATGCGCGGGGCCTTCACCATGTAGTCGTTCTGGCGGGTCTGCACACGGTTCACCTTACCCGCCACCAGCTGCAGATTGGCATCCGTCCAGCCCAGCCCGGTCTGGTTGCTCAGGTTTACCCAGCTGGCCATCTCCATGCGGCTCTCGTCCTCCGCCAGAAGGCAGACATACTCGGCTTTCCAGCCCAGGCCGCCACTCAGGTAGCTCACGGTGGCGCTGCGCTTGCCCTCCACGCGGGAGTCCAGCTCCCAGCGCAGGGCGGGCTTCAGGCGCAGACCCTCCGGCAGGCTGGGATAGCGCACGGCCACCAGGGCATCGGCCTTCAGGCTGGTGACGCCCTGGGCACCTTGCAGGATCAAGCCCATGCCACCGGACAACAGGGTGCCGCGCAGCCACTCGCCCTCCTTGATCTGCACCTCCACTTCGTGTCCCAGGTAGCGCTGGAGAAGGGTGGCCTCATCCACCAGGTCGTACTCGTAGTTCTGCTCGCGCAGGGTGACGCCCTCGCAGCTGAAGAGCACGCTGGCCGGTTCGATTTGGCGGCTGACACCATCGAAGAGCCATTCCTGGCGGCCCTTCTTCAGCTGCAGCTCGCGCTCTTCGCTGATCAGGCCGAAGCCGTCGCTGTAGACGGTGATGGAGGAGGCGCTCCAGGCCAGTTGTGTTGTGAAGGCGGCCATGAAGGCGCCCAGGAGGAATCGTTGCATGTTGTCTCCCTGCCGGAACACCGGCGCTGAGGTCATTTGGCCCGGAAGTCCAGGGATGCGCTGTTCACGCAGTAGCGCTGGCCCGTGGGCTGGGGGCCGTCGTCGAAGACATGGCCCAGGTGGGCGCCGCAGGAGGCGCAGATGATCTCCGTGCGCTCCATGCCATGGCTGTGGTCCGGACGCGTGGCCACCTTGCCGTTCTCCGCGGTGAAGAAGCTGGGCCAGCCACAGCCGCTGTCGTACTTGCTGGTTGACGTGAAGAGTTCGGCCTGGCAGACCACGCAGGTGTAGCGGCCGTCGTCATGATGATTCCAGTATTTGCCCGTGTAGGGGGCCTCCGTGCCGCGCTCCTGGGTCACGCGGTACTGCTCGGGATCCAGGCGGGCCTTCAGCTCCGCGGGATCGAACTTCTGGGAAGGCATGGTGGGCGCAAGACTCCTTTCCGACGGATTGGGTGCGGGGCCTTCGCCATGGCAGGCCGACAGGGCAAGCAACAACAGCGGCAGCAAGGGCAGCCGATGGCGCAGCGGGTGGCGTGGCATGGGACCTCCGGTGAAAGCCGGGCCGGGACCGTGGCCGAGCTTGGAGGGCAAAGTAGGAAAGCGGACAACATCCGCAGCGCCGGAGCGCCATCAAGCTGGGCCTTAGGGTCGGCGGCGCTCCGGATTGTGGTAGTAGTTGTAACGCCACAGGGCCTCGTCGCCATGGCAGGTGGAGCACAGGGTCTCGCTGCTGTGGGCGGTAAGGAATTGCACGCGGGCGTCGCCGCTCTGGTGGCGCCAGGCCTTGTGGGGATTGTGGCAGCTGCGGCAGTCGATGTGCAGATCGCGGTGGGTCTCCGCCACCTGTTCCGGCAGGGGACCGCTTTCCCAAGAAGGATGGAACCATGCCTGGGGCACGCGCTGGCCGGCATCGCTGTCGTGGTGGCAGGCCAGACAGCCCATGGCGCCCGCGCTCCAGTTCTCGTCCTTGTGCTCCCGGCTGTCTGGGGCCCAGTCGGACTCTGGCAGCAGGTGGTCCAGGTTGGGTCCGGCCACGCGGGGACTGAGCAGAGCGGCTGTGGCGGCCTGATGGGGACTGTGGCAGGCGGCGCAGGCATTGGCGCTGGCACCGGGCTGGGCCCGCCGGTCGTGGGCGCTGCCCAGCACCTGGCTCTGGTCTTCGTGGCAATCCATGCACAGGGCGCCATCGCGGTTGTCCGC
>CAIWAD010000245.1 GCA_903910645.1 uncultured bacterium
CAGCAGCTGGCACAGTGAATTCGCGCTGGGGCCGGACACGGGAAACCATCCCGGCGTGATGGATCCCGTCATCGACAGCCTGTGCACGGCCTACGACATCACCTATGACCAGCAGGTGAGGCAGGCCCAGGTGCAGGCCATTGACCGGCGCCTCATGGAAGGCTGCTATGTGGCCCTGGCCTGGCACGGCCCCTACAGCCGCTTCATCTATTGGAACAAGTACGGCATGCCCAAGGCCGTGCTGTCGCGCACGGGGGATTACCGGGATCTTATCCGCCTGTGGTGGTACGACCCGCACAAGCACCGCGCCTTGAAAGAGGCCATTTCCCAGGACCGCGCCCTGCCTCTGGAGGTGGTGGAGATCCGGCCGTGGTAAGTGGCCACGCTTCTGTCACATTGGCCCATGGCATTGACGATACTCTTCCAGCGGCATCCATCAGGATGCCCAACACCATTGGGAGACCCACATGATCCGATCCCTATCGCTCGCCTTGGCCCTGTTTGCCCTGGCGTCCGCTCCCGCACTGGCCCAGGTAAGCGCCGGCGGCACGCCGCCCGCCCTGGCCGCCCGGCTGGACAGCCAACAGGTGCCCAGCATTGTCCTGCCCGCGGTGGATCACGTCGCCCTGCTGGCGGAAGACGCCCAGGCCCCCAAGGACGAGCCCATGCGCTTTGGCGCTCCCCAGGATGTGCAGCTGGATTTGCGCCAGCTGGGCAGGGAGGAAAGTCTGCCCGACGGCGGCCGCCTGTGGCGCCTGCGCATCAGCAGTCCGGGGGCGCACTCCCTGAATTTCCTCTACGATGACTTTCAGTTGCCGCCCGGTGCGCGCCTGTTTCTCTACAACGACGACGCCAGCCAGGTGGTGGGCGCCTTCACGGAATTCAACAACAAGGAAGATGGCAGCTTCGCCACCCAGCCCGTGGCGGGTGACGCCGTGACCCTGGAGTACGAGGAGCCGGCGGGCGTGGCCTGGCCGGGACGCGTGCGCCTTGGCCGCGTGGTGCACGCCTACCGCAATCTCTTCGGCATGGTGGAAGCGGAGCGCGACTACGGCGACAGCGGCAGCTGCAACAACAATGTGAACTGCACGGAAGGCAACCCCTGGAACAGCGAGATCCGCAGCGTGGCCATGATTCTCACCGCCGGCGGCTTTCGCGTTTGCAGCGGCGCCCTGGTGAACAACATCGCCCAGGATCTGCGCCAGTATTTCCTGACCGCCAACCACTGCCTGGGCGGGGAAACCAGCTGGATCTTCATGTTCAACTACCAAAGCCCCAGCTGTTTCAACCAGAATGGCCCCACCACGGACACGGTGCAGGGCTGTGTGCGCCGCGCCACCCTGGCGGACTCGGATTTCGCCCTGCTGGAGCTGAACGAGCCCATTCCCGACGACTACAATGTGGTCTACGCCGGCTGGAGCGCCCAGGATGTGGCGGCCACGGCGGGCGTGTGCATCCACCATCCCACTGGCGACATCAAGAAGATCTCCTTTGAGAACGACGATTTGGTGAGCGACCGCTACCTGGGCAACCAGGGCGTGGTGGCCAGCCACTGGAAGGTGACGGACTGGGACGACGGCACCACGGAGCCGGGCTCCTCGGGCAGCCCCATCTTCGACACCAACCACCGCATCGTGGGCCAGCTGCATGGCGGCTACGCCAGTTGCACCAGCCAGACCGCGGACTGGTTCGGCAAGTTCAGCATGAGCTGGAACCGGGGCAGCAGCTCCGCCACCCGCCTGCGGGACTGGCTGGATCCCCTGAACACCCAGCAACTCACGGTGGGTCCGCTGGACCCCGCCGCCAGCCTGCTGCTGGGCCTTAGCGCCGTCACCATCCTGTCCACCAGCGACGGGGATCTTGTGGCGGAGCCGGGCGAGACGGTCTCCCTGCGCATCACCCTGATCAACCAGGAGTCCACGCCCCAGGGCGGCATTGTGGGAACCCTCACCAGCGGCACGCCCTGGCTGACGGTGAACCAGGGCCTAAGCGCCTGGCCCCTCATGCAGCCCCAGGCCCAGGGCTTCAACAGCACGGCTTTCCAGATGCAGGTGTCGTCCACGGCGCCCCTGGCGGGCAGCGCCAGCCTGGATCTGGCCCTCACGGACGGCAATCTGGTCATCCACATGCCCATCGGTTTGGACATCGGCCAGCGCCTTCTCTACTGGCAGGACACGGTGGAGGCTGGCGAAGGCGACTTCACCCACAGCGCTCCCGGCGACTGGGGCGACATGTGGCATGTGGACACCCAGGACAGCCACAGCGCCTCCCATTCGTGGAAGTGCGGCTCCGTGGGAGCCGGCATCTACGACCCCCATGTGGACGCCCGTCTTGATCTGCCGCCCACGCGCCTGTGGCCCTACAGCCGCCTCAGCTTCTGGCAGCGCATCCAGGCCAGTGTCTCCACGGCCTACGCGGACTCGGCCTACGACGCCGCGCGGGTGGAGTTGTCCAACGATGGCGGCGCCACCTGGCACGCCCTTGAGCCCGAGGCGGGCTACACCCACACCATCCGCTGGTTTGGCCCCGATGCCCAGCTCACCACCTCGCCCTTCCCGCCCTTCACGCCCTGCTGGTCGGGCACCCAGGCCTGGATGCAGTCCAAGATTGACCTAAGTGAATGGGGAACGCAGGAAGTGATCCTGCGCTGGCGTTTTGGCAGCGACAGCAACGCCGGCACCCTGGGCTGGATGCTGGACGACTTCCGCCTGGAGGGTCTGGATCCCACGCCGCCGCCGGTGCAGGATTTGGCCATCCACTGGCTGGGCAATGGTCAGGTGCGGCTGGATTGGAGCACGGTTCCCAATGCCAGCAGCTACCGCGTGGAAAGCCGCGCCACGGAGCAGGATGCCTGGAGCACCCAGTCCCTGGTGACGGATCCCGGCCTGACGGTGACGGCGGCTCCCGGGCAGCGCCTGTTCCGCGTCATCGCCCTGTCGGAATAGCGCCCGCGCCCAACGGTAAAAACAGCAGAAGGGCCGGTCTGACTCCCACCAGGCCGGCCCTTCTTGCAGCAGGTCAACTGACGAATCGAGGATTTACAACAGCGCCAGGGCCAACTTGGGGATCTGGTTGGCCTGGGCGAGCATGGCCACGCCGCTCTGGGTCAGGATCTGCGCCCGCACGAAGGCGGCGCTCTCCTCCGCCATGTCTGCGTCGCGGATGGTGGACTCGCTGTCCACGGCGTTTTCACGCTGCACCTGCAGGTTCTGCACCGTGTACTGCAGGCGTTCCACATAAGAGCCGATGCGCGTGCGCTCCGTGTCCTTGGTGTTGATGGCCGAGTCCACAACATTCAGCGCGCTCTGCGCCAGGGCCGTGGAGGTCAGGGCGGCGCTTCCCAGCCCCAGGGCGCTGGCGGTCATGTCCCCCACCGTTACCTGGTAATAGTCCGCTCCGCTGTTGGCGTAGGTTCCCACTTGCAGATTGATGCCGGAAGTGGCCGCGCTGCCGTCCAGCAGATAGAGCCCGTTGTAATTGGTCACCTGGGCCACGCGGGTGATCTCGCTCTTCAACTGCTGGAACTCCACATCCAGATAGCTGCGATCCAGGCTGGTAAGTGTGCCGTTGGAGGCCTCCACCGCCAAGGCGCGCATGCGGGTCAACTTGTCGTCCATGACAGCCAGGGCGCCTTCCGCCGTGGCCAGCAGGTTGATGCCCTGGTTGGCGTTGCGCTCAGCCTCCACCATGCTGGCAATCTGGGCACGGAACTTCTCCGACACGGAAAGCCCGGCGGGATCGTCCCAGGCGTAGTTGATACGCAGGCCGCTGGACAGGCGGGTCACCGCGCGGGAAAGCTGGCCGGTGGTGGTTTCCAGGGCGCGCTGTACGGACAGCGCGGCCACATTGTGATTGATGCGCAATGCCATGGCTTGCCTCGCCGCATTGAAAAGAAGAAGTGGCGCGGCGCGGACCTTCCCGGCCCGACGCTTCATCGCCTGCATCCTCATCGGCAAAGGCTCGGAACTTCTGCAGTTCCACAGTCCCTAACTATGGAGATTTTAGCGGGACGGGCAGAATGTACCTACAGTATGGTTTTTCCGTTCGATCTTAGCCGAAACGACATCTTTATGCATATGAAAGCCCCCCGCCACCAGGTGACGGGGGGCCTCTTTCAGCCGATGAACGCTTCGCCTAGAAGTCGAAGCGGATGGTGTACCACTGGGATGCGTCGAAGTGTTCGTTGGGATTGTAGCTCCAGTCGATGAACATGTTGTTCTCGCCCAGATCCAGCATGAATCCCAGACCCGCCGACCAGGTGTACAAGTAATCCTGCTTCTCTGCCACATCCGCCGCCACCACATAACCGGCCCGGGCAAAGAGCTGGTTGTGGAAGGAGTACTCCGTGCCCAGACGGTATTCGTCCGTGCTGTGGTGGTTGGACTGGTAAGTGCCGAAGAAGCTCAGCTGGTTGGCCGGATCCTCCAGCGCCGCATAGGCCACGCCGAA
>CAIWAD010000246.1 GCA_903910645.1 uncultured bacterium
CTGGCCCACATCTTCGAGCCATTCTACACCACTAAGGAACCGGGCAAGGGCACGGGCCTGGGCCTGGCCACGGTCTATGGCATCATTGCCCAGAGTGGCGGCGCCATCCGGGTGGAAAGCCAGGTGGGGGAGGGCTCCGTCTTCCAGATCCATCTGCCCGCGGCACGCAACGGCCAGGAGGCGACCGCGATCCACGAGCAGGCCGGCCTGGACGAACTGGGCGGCCGGGAGCGCATCCTGTTGGTGGAGGATGAAAGCGCCGTGCGTGAAGTTCTGCAGCGCACGCTGGAGAACCATGGCTACCAGGTGCTGGTGGCGGAGGAGGGCCAGCGCGCACTGGATCTCTTGCTGGGCGGGGAGGATGTGGACCTGGTGCTCAGCGACATGGTGATGCCCCAGTTGGGCGGCATGGAATTGGCCCAGGCCCTGCGCACCCTGGGACGCACGACGCCCATGGTGCTCATGTCCGGCTACACGGACCATCCTCTGGACGAGCCGGTGTGCCAGGAGCTGAAGCTGGGCGTGCTCATGAAGCCCTTCGGCCCCCGCGCCCTGCTCACGGAGTTGCGCACAAGGCTGGAACCGGGCATCGGGGCCTGAGCCTGCCCTCTTTTGTTATCCTCTTCCCCGATTCAACACCAAATCCAGCGGGGAACATCATGAGTCAGGCGAAGGTGCACACGGTCACCTTGATCCAGGGCGACGGCATTGGTCCGGAAGTCACCTCGGCGGCGCGGCGCGTCATTGCCGCCACGGGGGTGCAAATCGAATGGGTGCTCATGCCTGCGGGGGCGGCGGCGGCGGAAACCCACGGCAACACCCTGCCGGAAGAAACCCTGGAGAGCATCCGCTTGCACAAAGTGGCTTTGAAAGGGCCTCTTACCACGCCCATTGGCGGCGGCTTCCGCAGTGTGAATGTGGCCCTTCGCAAGGAGCTGGACCTGTACTCCAATGTCCGCCCCGTGCGCAGCTCCCTGGGCGTGACCGAGCATCACAAGCCTATCAACCTGGTGCTGTTCCGTGAGAACACGGAGGATCTCTATGCCGGCCTGGAGCAGGACATTGCCCCCGGCGTGGCCCAAAGCCTGAAGATCATCACGGAGAAGGCCTCCACGCGCATCGCCAGGGCGGCCTTCCAGTGGGCGGCCCAGAAGCATCGCCACACGGTGCATGCCGTGCACAAGGCCAACATCATGAAGAAGAGTGATGGTCTTTTCCTGCAGAGCGTGCGCAAGGTGGCGGCGGAGTATCCGCAGATCCAATACAAGGAGATCATTGTGGACAACTGCGCCATGCAAATGGTGATGCGTCCCGAGATCTTCGATGTGGTGGTGCTGGGCAATCTTTACGGGGACATCATCAGCGACCTGTGCGCCGGTCTGGTGGGCGGCCTGGGCGTGGTGCCCGGCGCCAATGTGGGAGATGATTGCGCCGTCTTCGAGTCCGTGCACGGCAGCGCGCCGGACATTGCGGGCAAGGGCGTGGCCAATCCCATTGCCACCATTCTTTCCGCCAACATGATGCTGCGCCATCTGGGGGAGGAGAAGGCCGCCGACCGTGTGCAGGCCGCCCTGACCCTCTTCCTGGCGGACAAGAGCAATCTCACGCCGGACCTGGGTGGCACCGCAACCACGGATCAACTGGTGGACGGCATCCTGCGCAAGCTTGATCTGCTGAAGTAGAACGCAGAAGGCCCAAGGGAACGAATCTGCGCTCGCAATCGAGCCTCCAGTTCGTTTGTAGCGCTGCACTTCTCCTTCTCGGACGCGCTTCGCCACTTGGCGGACGTGTCATCCCAGGGTAGCCGGGATCTCCAGTCCACGCAGCTTCCTGTGACAACAGCGATCCGCCCCGTGCCAACACATGTCGGCACGGGGCGGTTTTTCATTCAAGGCTTGCGTACGAGAGTTCACTCAGCCCTGGCGAACCTTCTGCAGAAAGCTCTGCATCTCCTTGGAGAGCAGGCCGGCATTGCGCGACAGCTCCCGCGCCGCGCTGAGCACCTGGCCGCTGGCGCTGCCCGTCTCCTCGGCGGCGGCGTTCAGGCTGTTCACATTGTGACTCACTTCCTGCGTGCCCGTGGCGGCCTGCTCCACATTGCGGGAAATCTCCCGCGTGGTCACGCCCTGCTCC
>CAIWAD010000247.1 GCA_903910645.1 uncultured bacterium
GCATCCACGGTGAAGAGTACGGCCTCCAGCGAGGCGGACCCTTCCACTGCTTCGTATTTGTGGGGGGTTTGCAACAGGAATCGACGCAGGGCCACCTCGGCCTTCATGCCAATGACGCCCTCGTGGCATCCGGTCATGCCGGCGTCGGTAAGGTAGGCCGTGCCCTTGGGGAAGAGGCGCTCGTCGGCGCTCTGCACATGGGTGTGCGTGCCCACCACGGCGCTCACGCGACCATCCAGGTGGTGGGCCATGGCGATTTTCTCGGCGCTGGCCTCGGCGTGCATGTCCACAAGGATGATGGGCGGACGGCTGCGCGCGGCAACTTCACGCTCAATGGCATCCAGCTCCTCGTCCATGCGGCGGAAGGGACAATCGATGGGCGCCATGAACACGCGGCCCTGGACATTCATCACCACAAGGGGTGGCAATCCGGGCACCAGATGGGTGGTCCACCCGCGCCCCGCCAATCCGGGCGGGTAGTTCAATGGACGCAGCAGACCGGGCTCGCTGCGCAAAAGGCCGTGGATCTGGAAGCGGTCCCAGCTGTGGTTGCCGCCAGTCATCACCTGCACACCGGCGGCGCGGATGCGCTTCAGGATGTCCGCATTGATGCTCTTGCCTTCCCAGGCGTTTTCCACGTTGGCCACGCACACATCGGCGCTTGTGTCGTGGATCAGGCCGGGCAGCTCCTTCTCCAGCACGCGCAGACCGGGCTCGGCCACGATGTCGCCCACGAAAAGGAAGCGCGCCGTGCTCTTGCCTGCCATTATTTCGCCACGCCCAGGCTGCGGTATTCACGCACCACGGTCACGCGGATCTGACCGGGATAGATGATGCGCCGCTGGATGTCCTCCGCCAGCTCCGTGGCCAGCAGATCCAGCTGATCCTCCGGCACCTCCGCCGGGCTTACCACCACGCGCAACTCGCGGCCGGCCTGAAGCACACAGGCGCTCTCCACACCGTTGAAGTTGCGCGCCACCTCTTCGATCTGCGTCAGGCGCTGGATGTAGCGGCCCATGTCCTCGCCCCGGATGCCGGGACGGCTGATGCTGACCTTGTTGGCCACATGCACCAGGGTGGCGATGAGCGACCGCGTGCCCGCATCCGCTTCCTGGAAGCGGATGGCGTCCTCGATGTCCGCCTTCTCACCGAACTTGCGCACCAGATCCGCCCCCACATGGCAGCTGTCCAGCTCGGCATAACCGTCCACGGCGCGGCCGATGTCGTGCAAAAGGCCCGCACGGCGCACGCGGCGGCTGTCCACCTGTAGCTCGGCGGCCAGAATGCCGGCGATGCTGGCCACTTCCTTGGAATGGGCCAGCAGATTCTGCCCCTGGGTGTTCTTGAAGGAGAGCATGCCCAGATGGCGGATGAGGTCCTGATGCAGGCCGTGCACGCCCAGATCCAGCATGGCCTGTTCGCCGATTTGCAGGATGTTCTGGGCCATGTCCTCACGCACACGCTCCACCACCTCCTCGATGCGGGCAGGGTGGATGCGGCCGTCGTTGATCAGGCTGGCCAGGGTGATGCGGGCAATTTCCCGGCGCAGGGGGTCGAAACTGGAGAGCAGCACGGTGCGCGGCGTGTCGTCCACAAGCAGTTCCACGCCGGTGACCGCCTCGAAGCTGCGGATATTGCGCCCTTCACGGCCAATGATGCGGCCCTTGATTTCATCGGAGGGCAGCTCGAACACAGTCACCGTGCTCTGGGCGCTGTGCTCCACGGCCGTGCGCTCCATGGCGTTCACCAGGATGCGCCTTGCCTCCTGGCTGGCGTAAAGGCGGGCCTGCTCTCGGATTTCGTTGAAATGCTGGGCAGCTTCGCTCTGGACCTTGTGCTCCAGGTTGTGGAAGAGTTGGGCGCGCGCCTCTTCGGTGCTTAGGCGTGCGATGCTCTCCAGCTTCTCATTCTGCTGCTCGACAATCTCCTCGGCGCGCTTGCGGGCTTTCTCCAGCCGCTCGGTCTGCTGCTCCACCAGCTGGTCGCGATGTTTGATGTCCAGCTCGCGGGCGTTCAGGTGCTCGCGCTTCTTCTCCACCGTCAGTTCTTTCTCGCGCAGCTGGTTCTCGCGTTCCTTCAGCTGCTCTTCGCGCTGCTGCTTGCGCTCCTCCAGCTTCTCCAGCTCCCGGGCCAGGCTCTCCTCGGCTTCCAGACGCGCCTCGTGGGCCAGGGTCTCAGCCTCGCCCCGGGCGCCGCGCAGCACCTCCTCCGCTTCGCGGAGACGCAACTGGTAGTGGGAATTTGCGCCGCGCATGGCCAGCCGGAAACCGACATAAATGCCTAGGCCCAGGGCCAACAGCGAGACGGACAGGGTGATCAAAAAAGGCATGGGGCGTCCCAAGCTTGTGGGATGCCGATCGTGGCAGGACGGTGAAAAGCCCCTGCGAACTCGCCAGACAAAAGAAACCTCATGCAACTGTAGGGTGGGTGCCAGCCAGAGTGTGTCTGAAATCCGCCGGTTCCCGAAGAAACTCCGCTTGCGCGGCGCGGCCCGCCATTGGCACTCGTGTGAGCCAAACTCCCATGGTCAACTTAATCGGTTCTTTTGCAAGGGGTGGGGTCCGCAGGGGCGTTCTGTGCGAATCGCCCGACGCTTACCCGTCGGCGCCTTCCTCCGTCAGATATGCTTCAATGCGCCTGCAGAGTGCCTCAATGGCTCCGGCGTCGGCCTCGTTGCGGCCGCTGGCCAGCTGTTCGCCCGCCAGATTCAGGGCCGCCAACGCGGCCGTCACCGCCGGTTCTCGATGGGTCGCGCCGCCGGCGATGTGCTCCATGCGCTCGCGCACCAGTTGCACTGCGGCATCCAGGTCCGTGTCGGACATGGCCGTGCGCAGGGGAACGCGAATACCGTGCAAAGTCACCGTGCGGCTGACACTCATGCTTGTTCGCTCGCGGGAAGCATCCCGTCATCTATAGCCACGACCCGCATTCCGGGTCTGTTCAGTCGTTCAGGCTCTCATCCTCAAGCAGAAGACGCAGGCGGCGCCGTGCTTCCTCCACACTGGCAGGATCCGGCAGCTGGGCCAGGCGATCCTTCAACTGGTTGCGCTCCAGTTCCAGCTCGTGCACGCGGCGCAAGGCCTGGGCCAGGCGTTCATCCAGTTGGCGACCATGGCGATCCTGCTCACGCAGTCGCTGTTCCAGCTCCTGTGCCCGCTTGCGCCAATGGCCATGATCGGCCATGAGGCGCTCCACCAGGGCTTCCAACCGGGCGTGCAGATCCATGCTCAGCTCCGCAGCCGGGCTCCGTGCCGGCTGTCCGCCTCCTTCAACAGGCGCTCCATGACGGGATCCACATCCCCGTCGTTCAAACTGCGTTCCGCATCGTTGAACCACAGGCGGTAACTGCGGCTCACCTGGCCTTCGGGCACGCCCTGCCCCTGGTAGAGATCCACCAGCTGCACCTGCTTCAACAGCGGCTGGCCGGCCTCCAGCAGGGTATCCGCCACGGCGCCGGCCTGGCTTGATGCGTCACAGAGCAGGTTCACATCCCGCCACACGGAAGGCTGGCGGGAGAAGGCCCGGTAGCGCGGCAGCCCGGCACCGGCCTGCAGCAGGGCCTCCACATCCAGATCCAGGGCGAAGAGGGCTTCTTCCGTGCCCATGTTTTCACACAAGCGGGGATCCAGCTGCCCAAAGACGCCCAACTGCCGCTCATCCACCTGGATGGCCAGGGAATTGGCGGAGAAGACGCTGTCAAGGTAGGGAAGCAGGCGGGCGCCTTCAAGGTGAATTGCCTTCAACAAAGCCAATACAGCCTCCCGCAGATCGTGGAAGGCCATGGGCTCCGCCGCTCCCTGCCAGCTTGCCGGCCGACGCAGACCGCCCATGACGCAAGCCAAGTGCAGGGGCTCGCGGCATCCGGTCTCGCTCTGGGGATGGGGATGGAACTCCCGGTCCAGTTCGAAGAGGCGAAGTGTGCCCGCGCGCCGGTTCAAATTGTACACGGCGCATTCCACCAGGCTGGGCAGAAGGCTGGTGCGCAGGGCGCTCA
>CAIWAD010000248.1 GCA_903910645.1 uncultured bacterium
ACAAGGTTGTGTTCGACGCCTCCAGCCTGTCCAGTGGTGTGTACGTCTACACGCTGCAGACGGCCAACGAGACGGCCATGCAGAAGATGGTCCTGGTGAAGTAAGCTTCGCCTGATCCGGTTTCGCACGCCGCCCCCGATCTGGTGTCGGGGGCGGCTTTTTATTGCCCCCAGGCCTCCACATCCTTGAGTTCAGGCTTTTGAAGCCAGCGCAAGCGGTTCTCCTTGTCGTCCCCGGATTCCCCCCTCCGTTGAAGCCCCGGCAGGCCCCTTGCCACGCACAGTTGGGATCCTCTCTTCCTTTATAGGCGGATTGAATCCAGGTGCGGGCTGTCATTGGTGTTTGATGATATGCCGTGAGAGTCCGCCCGGGACTTCAGGTCAGAGACAGAGATGTGGTGTTGATTGAGAAAATCCCAGCAGGATCACATACATCCGGCCTTGCGTTCTTGCGCGCCATCACCCCAGCCAAGTGCAGGAACTGCTTGCATGGCTAAGCCGAACAGCGTAAGTTCATCGACACACTGGAATAAGCCTGAAGTCCATTCCACAGACACGCGGAGTCCGACATGAAACGATTCGCCACCCTATTGCTGGCCTTGCTTTTCATGGCAGGGGCGGGCAAAGCCTTCGTGCAGGTGGATGTGCCAGCCACGCACTTCCCCACTGGACACGGCATCAGCTCCGCAAGCATGGTGCTCTTTGGGAACCCCACCACCTTCGCGGCTACATTGATCCAGGGTCCGGATGGATTTCCCAGCATGTACCATCTGGTCTTTGACTATGATGATTCTGTTCAGGGCGGCGTGGTGACAAGCATCACCATCAATGCGGGAATCTGTTCCAAAACATGGACCCCCACCGCATTCACCGTGTTTTACCAAATGGGTCCCGCATTCCCGGTGAACTGGGCCATGAACGGCACAGTGTCGCCGGATGACCAGCCCTTTGTGCTATGCACCTGTTGGCCCAATGATCCCGCCTGTTTGCCGCCCACCTGCTCGGTAAGCGTGGCCAGCCTGGACTTTGGACACACACAGCCCAGCACCCCGGTGACCCGCACTTTCACCATCACCAATACCGGTGGCGGCACGCTGAGCGGCACGGTGACGGAAGACTGCGCGGAATTCAGCATTACCAGTGGCGCCACCTATAGCCTGTCCAATGGCCAGAGCCAGACCGTTACGCTGCAGATGAACAGTGCCACCCCCGGCACCTACAGCTGCACGCTGGACACGGGTGGAGATTGCGCCGATGTGAGTTTGACGGGCGTGGTGGATCCGCCGCCCGCTTGCTCGCTGGACACGGGCTCCCTGGACTTCGGCACAACGCCGTCTGGCACCGCGGTAACCCGCACATTCACCATCACCAACACCGGCGGTGGCACCTTGAGCGGGGTTCTTTCGGAAGCCTGCAGCAATTACAGCATCACTGCTCCCCTCACCTACAGCCTGACGGCCGGTGCCTCGCGCACAGTCACCGTGACATTCAACGGCGCAGTGCCAGGAACCTACACCTGTGCCATCAACGCGGGCTCCAGTTGCGGCACTGTGAATGCCACCGGCATCATTGAAGCCCTGCCGGCTTGTTCCGTGTCTCCCACCACCCTGGACTTTGGCAGTGTACAGCCCGGCGTGGCGGTGGAACGCACCTTCACCATCACCAACACGGGCGGCGGCACCCTGAGCGGCACGGTGGCGGAAAGCTGCGCGCCTTATTCCTTCACCAGCGCCACCAGTTACGCCCTTACCGCAGGCCAGAGCCAGACCTTCACAGTGGTCTTTCAAGGCGAAACTCCGGGCAGCTATCCCTGCATTTTGGACAGTGGCGGTGCCTGCACGGATGTATCCTGCACGGGCACCATCCAACAGCCTCCCGCGTGCGGCCTTAGCGTGAGCGCCCTTGATTTTGGCCATGTCTATGTCGGGGAAAGTTCACAGCGCACATTCACCGTTACCAATACGGGGCAGGGCACCTTAAGTGGATCCTACTCCAGTTGCGGAGCTTTTGAAGTAATGGAGGGTGGCGAGTTCAGCCTGGGTGCCGGACAAAGCCAGCCCATTACGGTGGCCTTCTTTCCCCTCAATCCCGGCAATTATGGTTGCGATCTGGACGGATTGGCCTGTGCGGACATCCCGTTGACGGGAACATCGGATTTCGCGCCGGTGTGCAGTCTGTCCACGGCATCGCTGGACTTTGGCAGCATGCAGCCTGGCGTGGCGGTGGAGCGCGTTTTCACCATAACCAACTCGGGCGGCTCCCTGCTGTCGGGAACGGTCTCGTCCCTGTGCGATGAACTGAGCATCATCAGCATGGACGGCCCCACATACGATTTGCAGGGTGGCGAGAGCCGCAACTTCACCGTGCGTTTCCAGTCGGTGGGTGGCACTCCCGCTGGAGCCTTCGGTTGCGCCCTGGATCTGGAGAGTGACCTGTGCGAGGACATCGCTTGCTCGGCCACGGTTGAAGTGGCCACCGCTTGCTCGGTGGATGTGGAGGCGCTGAACTTCGGCATCATGCAGGCCGGCGTGGCGGTGGATCGTGACTTCACCATCACCAACGCCGGAGGCGGAACCCTCACAGGCACCGTGTCCTCCCCCTGCGAAGATTTCGTGGTGATCAGCGAGGCCGCCTACGCCCTGGGCAATGGCCAAACCCAGACCTTCACCGTGCGCTACACGGGCGACACGCCGGGTCTCTACACTTGCACGCTGGATCTGGGAGGCGCCTTGTGCAGCGACCTGCCCATGACCGCCGAAGTGGACGAGGCACCGGCCTGCGCCATGAGTGTTGACACCCTGGACTTCGGACTGGTGTATGTGGGCATTCCCGTGTCCCGCAGTTTCACTCTCAGCAATACTGGCGGCGGCACACTGTCAGGCTCGCTGTCGCTGGAATGCGCCGACTTCACAACGGAAGGAAGCTTGGCCTACAGCCTCACCGAAGGCCAGAGCCAGGTCTTCACCTTTACCGCCAGTCCCACGGAGGCCGGGCTGCTGTCCTGCCTGGTGCAGGCTGGCGACTGCAGCGTGGTGTTCACAGGAACAGCCAGCGCAGCCCCGGTGTGCCAGCTTTCGGCTGACAGTCTGGACTTTGGCAATGTCTATCCCAATGTGGCCTCCAACCGCAGCTTCACCATCACCAACGTGGGTGGTGGCGTGCTGGAAGGCACCGTGTCGGAAAGTTGCGGCGAGTTTACCGTGCTAAGTGGCGGCACCTTCGCGCTGGCGACTGGTGAAACCCAAACGGTGACCCTGAGCATGTCAAGCGCCACCCAGGGGACCTACACCTGCAGTGTGCAGGCCAGCACCTACTGCAATCCCATTGTGTGCACGGGCATCGTGGAGGCGCCGGCCACCTGCAGCGTGGAGCCGGGATATCTGGATTTCGGCACCCTGATGGTGGGCGAATCCGACACCCTGAGTTTCACCATCACCAATGTGGGCGGTTATGTGCTGGAAGGCACGCTGACGGAAAGCTGCAATGAGTTTGAAATCCTCACGGAGCTGGATTACCACCTGCTGGCCGGCGAAAGCCATGATGTGCTGGTGCGCTTCAACGCCACCGCCTCCGGCTCCTACGCCTGTCCCATCATCGGCATTCCCAGTTGCGTGAACGCCGTTGTGCCCTGCATTGCCAATGTGCTCAGCCCCGACGACTGTGCCATTTCCGTGGAGAGTATCGCCTTCGGCCTGACCCAGCTGGGCACGCCGGTGACGCGCAGCTTCCGCATCACCAACACGGGCCAGGCGCGCCTGACGGGCAGCGTGGCCTTCAGTGGCGATGCCCAGTTCCAGATCATTTCCGGCGGCACCTATGACCTGGCCCCGGCACATTATCAGGATGTGACCGTGCGCCTGCTGGCCACCCAGCTGGGTGACTACAGCTGCACGCTGGATCCCGACCTGCCCTGCGGCACGGTCACCTGCACGGGCAGCGTTGAGCCGGCGCCGGCCTGCCTCATCGAGCCCAGCAGCATCGATTTCGGCCTGCAGTATCCCAGCACGCCCACGGTGCGAAACTTCACCATCACCAACACAGGCTATGGCACCCTTAGTGGCGCAGTGGCGTCGGTGTGCGGGAACTTCGTGCTCACCTCGCCGGCCAACTACAGCCTGACCCATGGCCAGAGCCAGACTTTCACGGTGGACTTCCTGTCCGCCACCCCCGGTGACTTCAGCTGTCAGCTGGATCTGGGCGGCCTCATTTGCGCCGACCTGCCCTTGAGTGGTCGCGTGGAAGCCTATCCCGCCTGCGCGGTGGTGGCCACCAACACTGACTTCGGAACCGTTCTGCCGGGCACCCTGGTGACGCGGAGCTTCACCATTACCAATTCCGGCGGCCACACCTTGAGTGGCACCGTGACGGAAGAGTGCGCGGCCATCAGCATCCAGTCCGGCGCCAGCTACACTCTGGGCATGGGCCAGTCCCACACGGTGACTGTGGCCTTCCAGTCCGAAACGCCTGGAAGCTACAGCTGCACGCTGGACACGGGTGGCGACTGCCAGGATGTGGCCTTCACCGGCGCGGTGGACAACGCTCCGGCCTGCGCCGTGAGCGCAGGCAGCCTGGACTTCGGCCTGCTGCTGCCCAACGAGGCGGCCACGCGCAGCTTCACCATCACCAACACCGGCGGTTTCACCCTTGAAGGCGAAGTGTCGCTGGACTGCCCGGGCTACAGCATCCTTTCCGGCGCCTCTTACAGCCTGGCCCACAACGAGAGCCAGACCGTGGTGGTGCAGTTGCAGTCGGGCGGCACTGGCGACTTCCCCTGCACGCTGAGTACGGGCGGCACCTGCGCCGATGTGGCCCTGAGCGGCCGCGTGGAGATGGCGCCCCAGTGTGTGGTGGGCGCAAGCCTCATCGATTTCGGCCTGCTGCTGCCGGACGAAGTGTCCACGCGCACCTTCACCATTTCCAACGCCGGCGGCCACACGCTGACGGGTGAGGTGACCACGGTGGGCGAGTGCCCGGGCGTGGAAGTGGTGGATGGGGCCTACACCCTGGGCATGGGCCAAAGTCACACGGTGACCCTGACCTTCAGCCAGGGCCTTCCCGGCGAGTACAGCTGCTCTTTGAACACCGGTTGTGAGGATGCCGTCACCCTGGTGGCGGAAGTGCAGCCCGCGGCGGACTGTCAATTGAGCACGGGCAGCCTGGATTTCGGCACGGTGTTGCCGGGCACCTCCGTGGTGCGGGACTTCACTATCACCAACAACGGCGGCCACACCCTGAGCGGCACGGTGAGCGAGAGCTGCGGCGCCTACACGGTGGCCAACGGCACTTACAGCCTGACGGCCGGGCAGAGCCACACCGTCACGGTGACCTTCACGAGCCAGGTGGCGGGCACCTATCCCTGCACCCTGCTGGTGGGCAGTTGTGGTGACATCGCCATGACCGGCACCGTTGAGCTGGCACCGGCCTGCGTCGTGAGCGTGGCCAACCTGGACTTCGGCACCGTGCAGCCTGGAACGCCCGTGACGCGCACCTTCACCGTCACCAATGTGGGCGGCGGCACCCTGAGCGGCGCCGTGAGTGAGGACTGTGAGGCCTACACGGTGACGAACGGCGTGTACAACCTGACGGCGGGCCAGAGTCAGACCGTCACGGTCACCTTCCAGAGCGCGGTTTCCGGCGCCTACGCCTGCACGCTGGATTCCGGCGGCAGCTGCGCGGACATCGCGCTGACCGGTGCGGTGGAACTGGCCCCAGCCTGCGCGGTGAGCGTGGCCAACCTGGACTTCGGCACCGTGCTGCCGGGCACCTCTGTGGTGCGCACCTTCACCGTCACCAATGCGGGTGGAGGCACCCTGAGCGGCGCCGTGACGGAGAGCTGCGGCACCTACACCGTGGCCAACGGCACTTACAGCCTGACGGCGGGCCAGAGCCAGACCGTCACGGTCACCTTCCAGAGCGCCACGGCGGGCAGCTTCCCCTGCACGCTGGACACGGGCGGCAGCTGCGCGGACATCGCGCTGACCGGTGCGGTGGAACTGGCCCCAGCCTGCGCGGTGAGCGTGGCCAACCTGGACTTCGGCACCGTGCTGCCGGGCTCCCCGGTGGTGCGCACCTTCACCGTCACCAATGTGGGTGGAGGCACCCTGAGCGGCGCCGTGACGGCGAGCTGCGGCACCTTCACCGTGGCCAACGGCACCTACAGCCTGACGGCGGGCCAGAGCCAGACCGTCTCGGTCACCTTCCAGAACGCGGTCTCCGGCGCCTACGCCTGCACGCTGGACACGGGCGGCAGCTGCGCAGATATCGCGCTGACGGCTTCAGTGGCCGGCGTCACCATGGTTGTTGGCGCGGAGTCCGCCTGTGGAGCCGTGGACAACCTGGGCCACTTCAATGACAGCACCATCGGCTTTGTGCCGGACTGGGAGAGCGGCGCCATTGGCCTGAATCTGGCCAACATGGGTGGCGCGACCCTGACGGTGAGCGTGGTGGTGGGCGCCAACGCCGTGTGGAGCGGCCAAGTGACAGGCTCCACCTGGCTGGCCAACACCTCCACCGTGGACCTGTCCGACTACTTCAGCCAGAACATCCTGCTGCACCTTGAAGTGAGCGACGGCACCAGCGTGTGGAATGACAACGGCGCGGTGTGCAACTGGGACCTGAGTTTCCTGCAGGCCACCGAGTTGAGCATGCCCCAGGCCTTCCTGCTGCACGAGGCGGCTCCCAATCCCTTCAATCCGGTCACGCACCTGCGTCTGGATCTGCCCCAGGCAGGCCCCGTGCGCATGACGGTGAGTGACCTGCGCGGACGCCAGGTGGCGGTGCTGGTGGACGGCGAGATGCCCGCCGGCAGCCACGACCTGGTGTGGGAGCCGGGCCATGTGGCCAGTGGCACCTACTTCGTTACTGCGGAAAGTCGCCAGGGCGTGCAGGTGCGCAAGGTGCTCTTCCTGAAGTAGCGCCAAATCAAGCCAGAACGGCGCGCCCCGTCCCTTTGGCGGGGCGCGTCTATATCCGGGAGGTGGAGTGCGCGCGCTGTGGATGAGCGTGGGTCTGTGGGCGTCTTGCGCCCAGGCCATCCTGCAGGTGGATGTGTTGGCGGAATGGGTGCCGGAGTCCTGCCGCGATGAAATGCAGGCCACCATGCGCTTGTATCCGGACGGCACGGAGCTGCCTTCCACGGCCATCATGGGGCCGGATGGCATTCCCCTGGCCATCCACCTCATCTTCGATTATGACGACAGTCTGCCAGGTGGCGTGGTTGAGAGCATCCTGCTTCAGGCCGGGAACCAGAGCCAGACCTGGACGCCTCCACTTTTCAGCCTGGTTTATCCCCAGGGTCCGGCTTTTCCCTTTGATGCGATCTTCGCGCCCTACCCGGAATGCTCGGCCGCACTTGGTTCTGCGGCAAGTGAGGCCGCAACCCTGAGTGTGGAAATCTCACCAGGGCTGGCGTTGCTGCGCTTCGCGTTGCCCGGGCCAGGGATGGTGGGGTTCAAGGTGGTGGATCTGCTGGGGCGAACGGTGGGCGTCCTTCCAGCGCGGGCATTTGCTGCCGGGCCCCATGAACAGACCCTGTCCACAAGGAGTCTGGCTTCAGGAGCTTATTTCATTGTTGTGGAGATGGGTGAAAGCCGTCAGGTTCAGCACGTGCAGGTTTGGCACTGATCCTGCAGCGCTTCTGGCAGCTGGCACGCTCCTTGCTAAGCAGGCAGGGCTGCATGCCCCCAGCTTGGGCAGGGGAGAGAAGATTGGTCACTATAGCCGGAATCTTTACATTCCGACACCTTCACCATGCGAAAGGAATCCTCCATGTCCATGTCCCGCGGCCTGTGGGGGGCCCTGCTACCAGTTCTTCTCCTGATTCACCCCACATTTGCCCAGCATCCGGACGCTGCGCCCGCACCTGAGTCCAGCTCCATGCCTCTTGTGATGCCTGGCTACGCCAGTCTTGAGGGTTTTCGTCTGACCGCCCCCGGCGGCATGCAGCCCTTGAGTCAACGGCACATTGAAGTGATTGCTGTTGTGGGTGAAGTGGATCCCCCCTTCGCGGAAGGGGACGATCGCATCGACTTGACCAATCCTGAATACAACGAGCCGCGCTTCAAGGAATTGATGAACGGCACGCCGGGCATGGTTACCGCCACCATGACCATCTGGATTGAGGAGCAGGTTCCCACGGACAACAAGATCCAGGTGTGGGAAAAAGTGCTGGTGCGGGTGTTCAATGCGGACAAGAAGGAAGATGCCACGCATTATTGCGACAGTAGCCTTTGGAAGGCACAGCCCGGATTCGTTGACCTGACGCCGGAGCAGTTGCAGTTCGGCACGTGGCAATCCATAGCATCGAAGCAAAAGGCCAATTCCAAACTCGATGGGAGAATGCGATGAAGCGAAATCTGCTGCTTGGGCTGCTCACCCTGGCTGGCGCCAATGGCGCTTTCGCCATGTTCCAGTGGGATGTGCCCTTGGGCGACCTGGATCAGGTGAGCTGCTGGAACCCCAACTCCTGCACGGCCACGGAAGCCACGATCCACATGTACAACCCCGCCAATCCGGCTGAGGAGTACACGGTGGACTGCAACATTTTCGGACCCTGGGGACAGCCCTTGGCCTTCTCCTTCCAGGCCGATGTGGATGCCGAGGTGAATTGTTCCACGCCTTTCATCGTGGACGCCATGACGGCCGTCTTCGAAGGGCCGGGCTTCTATTACACCTTCACCAATGTGCCCGCCCCCTTCAGCACCTTCTATTCCTGCGGGCCCCAGTTCCCCTCCTACATCAGCATTCCGGCGGGCGACGGCTGCGTGCCTTTCGATCCCGGACTGGTTTGGGATCACGTGAACTTCCCCGAAGGCCAGGTGGCCCTTACGGAGAACTTCACCGTGCTTTCGGGCGAAGAGCTTTACATCGAAGCCGGCATGGAAGTCTATGGCCTGCCGGGCACCAGCCTGACCATTCTGGGTGAGCTGGATGCCGAAGGCACCATTGATAGCTGGATCAATTTCACCGGCGACAACTGGGACGGTTTGGTCTTTGGCGACGGATCCCAGGCCGAGCTGCACTATGCCAAGGTGGAGAATGTGAACTCCGACGATGATGGCGGCGCCATCACCGTGCAGACGGGTGGCAACGCCCGTTTCTTCCACAGCCTTATTGCCCACAACACCACGGCGGGTGAAGGTGGCGCGGCTTATGTGGCCGACGGCGGCATCTTCACGGTTTACAACAGCACCATCTCCCACAACACGGGCGCCAATAATGGTGGCGTGTATCTGGCTGGTGGCACGGCCCTGTTTGAATCCGGCATGAACCTGATCACCTTCAACTCTCCGGTGAACACGGATCTGACGGGCTCCGGCGCCATCCCCAATGTGTTCTTCACGAACATCTATCCCCAGAATGCGGATTTCCCCGTTGGCATGGTTCTGCCTGTGTGGTATTGCGATCCCGGATATGTTGATGCCGCCAATGGCGACTTCAATGTCTCCTACTGGTCCTTGACGGATCCCACCATGCCGAACTGCGTCATCGACGTCAGCGTGAATGAGCTGGAGAATGACCCTGACGGCACCCCCGGCGACATGGGCGCCTTCCCCTTCGATCAGCATGCCATCCTGCATGCCGCCCACATTACCGCGGTGAATGACCGTGCCAATGATCAGGGTGGCTATGTGCTGGTGGAGTTCCATGCCTCCAGCAACGACGGCAGCTGGCTGAATCCTGTGACCATGTACTCGGTGTGGGTCCAGTACCCTGGCATGGACGAGGACGAATGGGTGAGCGCTGGCACGGTTGCGGCCATCGCCGATCCCGACATGCATTACGTGGTGCAGGTTCCCACCCTGAATGACCAGTTCGGTGAGAACGAGAACATCCACAACTTCATGATCGGCACCCATAGCGTGCACTTCCCGGTGCCCATGCCCTCCACCACCATGAGCGGCTTCTCCCTGGACAACCTGGCGCCTGCCGCCGTGACTGGCATGGACGGCGAAGGCTGGACTTACGACACCTGGCCGCCCACCCAGGACCGTCTGGAAATCAGCTGGAACCAGAATGTCACGGGCGACTTCGACCACTTTGTGGTGAAGGCCAGCCTGACCAACGACTTCGCCACGGCTCCGGTGCTGTACCAGGGCGTGGAGAACAGCGCAACCTTCACTTCCAACTATGGCGTGCTGCAGCCCAATCAGCCCGTGTACTTCTGGGCCAGTGCGGTGGACGTGCATGAGAATGCCAGCGCCCCCGCCGCCTACTCGGAAATCTATGTCTCGGTGGACGAGCAGCTGCCCACGGCGTTCAGCCTGGCGCAAAACCATCCGAACCCCTTCAATCCCAGCACGAGCATCCAGTTCGCCCTGCCCACGGCGGGTCAGGTGAACCTGAGCGTCTACAACATGCTGGGCGCCAAGGTTGCCACCCTGGTGAATGGTCAGCAGGCTGCCGGCCGTTATGAAGTGAAGTTCGACGGTTCCAAGCTTGCCAGCGGCGTCTACTTCTACAAGCTGGAGGCTCCGGGCTTCAGCGACCTGAAGAAGATGACCCTGGTCAAGTAAGACCTGTCTTCATCGCTAGTGAAAGGGGCGCCTCGGCGCCCCTTTTCTATCTTGTGCCCCTGGATATTCTGCAGCGATCCACGTCAATCTTTGGGAGAGTCATGCCCCAGATCACGCTTCTGTTGCCGGTCCTGGAAGGTGGGGCCGCTTTCGCCCGCACGGTGGCGAGCCTGCTGACCCAAAGCCTTGGAGATTTCCAGGTGCTTGTGTGTGGCAATGGTCGGCCCTTTGTCGAAAGGCTTCCAGATGGCGATGAGCGGTTCCGCCTGGTGGGGGATGAGTTCCGCAATCTGGCGTCCATGAAAGCCATGCTTTTCCGGCGCTGGCCCGCACCCTTGCTGGTGGAGATCCCCGAAGGCCTGGAGCTGGATCGCGAGGCGCTGGAGCGCGCCGTGCTGGGCCTGAAGGCCCAGCCTACTTGCGCCGCCCTCTACGGCTTCCACCGTGAAATCACCCCCGACGGCGAGCGCGTGGTGGAGCCTCTGCTGTGGCCCGGAGACCTGACGGAGCGGGTGAACACCGGGCCCCTGGTCTTTCTGTCCCGCATTGCCGTGGAGGCCGCCGGCCATTACGATCCCGCCTTCAACACGGCCCAGGAATACGACCTGCGCCTGCGCCTGCCGGCCGACGCGCCCTGGGTGCGGCTGGAAAAGGTGCTGTGCACCATTCGTCCACGCACGGGTGACAGCGTGGCGGCCCGCAGCCTGGGCGCCTCCAAGGTGTTCTCTCCCGGTGAGGGGCCGCAGGGCGGGTTCAGTTACCTCTTCTACGGCCCGGCGGAGGAGATGGAGTTCGAGACCGCCTTCAAGAACCATTTGCGCCGCCACGATGCCTACCTGTGTCACGCCCCGGCCCGTGTGGAGCCGGTGGGCCAGCCGGGCAGCGTCAGCGTGGTCATTCCCTTCCACAACCGCGGGCGCTTCCTTGACCGGGCCATCGCCAGCGTGCTGGACGGTGGCTGGCCGGATGTGGAAATCCTGTGCGTGGACAATTGCAGCACGGACAATGGCGTCCAGGTGGTGCAGGCCTGGGTGGACCGGGACCCGCGTGTGAAACTCATCATGAACGACCGCAATGTCATTGCCCGCGCCCTCAACCTGGGCGTGAAGCACGCCACGGGGCGTTTCATCGCCCAGCTGGACAGCGATGACGAATACACGCCACGCACACTGGCCGCCGCCGTGGAGGGCCTGGAGGCCAACCCCTGCTGGGGTCTGGCCATTTCCTACTACGAGCTGATGACGGAGGAGGGCGAACCGCTGACGGAGCTTGGCGTCATCAAGCATCTGGAGTATGATCCCAACAACCACCTGCGCGTGGACGGCGCCGGTGCCGTGCGCGTGTGGCACCGGGCAGTGATCGAGGAGTTCGGTGGCTTCGATGAGGAACATTACGGCGATTTTGCCGAGGACTACGATCTGGTGACCCGCGTGGTGGAGAAGTACGAGGCGGGCAAGCTGCACGAGGTGCTCTACCGCTACCGGCGCCACCCGGACAACACG
>CAIWAD010000249.1 GCA_903910645.1 uncultured bacterium
GATTCCACCGTGGCCTTGCTGTGAAAGGAAACCTGGTTGCGGGCGAAATCGGGCATCACCACAAAGGTGCGTGGCGCTGCATGGGCCAGGGTTGCCGCAAGCACGCCCGCGACAAGCAGTGAAAGGGAGAGACGCATGTGGCGCTCCTTACATGAAAATGTGGATTTGGATTTCCGCCTGCAGCTGCCGGGCTTTGTCCAGACCCGGCGCAGAGTCCTCCCGGATGCCAAGAGCAGGCTGCAAGGCCAGGCCAGGCTGAGGTGTCCACTCCATCGCCAGGCGCTGCCTCGTCCACGCGCCAGAGGCCCGATTCATGTCCTGATCGTGGAAGTCATGGGCAAACAAGAGATCCAGCCCGCGTCGCAGTTTCCAGGCCGCTTCGTGGGAAAGCGCAATGCCTACATGGCCTGCCTCTTCCATGCGATCCAGCTGGCCGGTCCAGGTGAAGGGGCCCTTGCTGAGCCCCGCGAAGAGCCCGCTGATACTGCGCGAAGCTGAAGGGGCGCGGTCGGAGATCCTGCCATCCAGGCCAAGGCCAAGGGTCATGCCCGCCAACTGACCCTGCCACAGGCCACGCGCAGTGAGGGCCTTGCCATCGTCCCCATCCATCAGCCCGCTGTTGTCATTGGTCACCGCCAGGGACAAGCTGAAGTGATCGGGGTGCAGCTCCACCTCCACGCCTGTGTCCGCCTGCCCAGCCGCATAGCCCAGGGCCTGCCGCGCGGCGGTGTTGTGGTCGGCCCAGCGCCATCCATAGTTGGGCAGGAAACGCCCCACCTTCACACTGCCGTGCCAGGGCAGCACCTGCAGCAATGCGTGGCTCTCCCCTTCTCCACGCAGGCTCTGCTCCACCACCACCTGGACCTTTTCGCCAATGCGCAGGCCCAGATAGAGATCTCCTTGCATGAGGAAGAAACTGCTGCCATCCCGATTGGGAGCGCCGTTGGCCTCCGGCTGCTGCTGCAACCAGGCCATGCCGCGCAGATCCAACCCCAAATCCACCCGCTCGCTGAGCTTGGGACTTAGAAGCTCCATTTCCTCCATGCCCAGCACCTTCTCCGCCATTTCACTTCCAGCAAAGAACTGACTGCCATAGGCGGTGCGCAGACCACCGCCGGCTGGATTCACATGGCACAAATGGCAGGACTGGCCGTACTGGGCGGAGTAACGCGGCAATGCCAGTGCAGTGGACGCTGTCACCAGGGCCATCAAGAGCAGGAGCAAGGGTTGGCGGGGCATCCGCACCTCCAGATTGAACTTTCACTCGCCAATACATGTTTGTTGAACCAAACTTTCAATGCCAGAGCTTTACTGAAGAGCCAACTGCACAAGGGTGAAAAGAAAAAGCCCGCCGGAGGGCGGGCTTGGATTTTGCGGATCTCTGCGCCTAGCGCAAGGGGGCGCCCGCATCTCGCCAGGCCTTGGCCTCCGCATCGTTCACCAGATAGCGGTCCTCCCAGCGTTCCGGATTGCGGCGACTGATGGCCAGCACCAGACGACGGCGCAGGGCTTCATCCATGTTGCGTCCCAGCAGCCCCTGCACACGGCCCCGCGTGAAGTCCCCGGCGTGGCAGAGCGCCTCCAGCCCCTGCCCTCGGGTGGCATCCTGGGACAACCACTGCTCCACCTGCGCCTGCACGGCGGCATGGGCACCCACCCAATCCACCAGGGCCTGTCCTGCGGCATCGTCGGCGCGGGACAGCCCCAACTGGAAGCATTCCAGCGCCAGATGGTCATCCAGCTCGGGCCGTTGAGTGGCGGGAGCCTGGGCCACGATCTCCAGCAGGCGTTGACGGGCCTCTCCCGTGGCTCCCGCGCCCAGCAACTCCAGCGCGGATTCCACGCCCAATTCGCCCTTCTCCATCAGACGGCGGCGGGCTTCCTCGCCCCATCGGCCATCCGCGGACAAGTCCTTCAGCACATGGATGAAATCATCTCCCGCTTCCTGGAAGAGCACATCGTCCGCAGGCTGGCGGCCTGCGTCGCGAAAAGCGGCGCCCAGCAATCGACGACGATCCACCGTCAGCAATCGGGCCGCCCAGGCCTTGGCATCCTCGTCCGGCAATGCGTGGCCGCCAAGGATGCCAGCCCGCAGCAGACCCAGCGCCAAGTCCTCCTTCAGGCCGGCCACCGGGAGTTGAAGAAGCCAGCGCAAATCGCGGCTTTTGCGCCAGGCGCGCAAAACCTGCTGAGGATCCAGATGCAAATCCTCAAGCAACCAGTCACGATGGTCGCGCTCCACACGCTCCACCCAGCGGCCTTCATCCCGTGGACCCGTGGATCCAAGCACTTGCGTGACTTCCTGCGCTCCGCGCAGCGGACTGTCCCACAGCCGATGGGCGGCGCGTCCAGCCAGACCCGGATGCCGCAGGGCCGCCAGGAGCAGGGTGCGCGGCAGGGGAAAATCGTCCCGCTCCATGATTTGCTGCTGAAGGCGAAGACTTCCCCCCGGCCCGAATACGCGGCCAAGTGAGGCGGGTTGCCGGGCGATGGCCGCCAACAGCCACTTCAAGCCCTCCGGGGACAGGCCCTTGCCCTCATCCAGGGCCAGCACGGCATCCAGATCAGGTTGAAAATTGAAGACCGTGTCCACGCCATTCCAGCGGTTTCCACCGCTCATGCTGGCTTTCAGTTCGTACTCCAGGATATGGCCAGGATTGGCCTGAAAAGGAGAGTTCAGGCGCACCTGCACATCGCGGCCCAAGGGTCGGAAATCCGCCACCCAGGCCACGGCGTCCTCCTGGATGCGCAGCACGCGTCCAAAGGAGCGGCGTACCGCTTGGTCGGCCTCCCTTGCCGACGGGGCTGCATCGGGGTGCGGAGCGTCCTCGATCCACACATCGGGAAGAGGCGCCTCAAGGATCTCAGGGTTCTCCCGGCTCTCGGCGGACTCAAGGGACTCCGTGGCGGCCTGGGATGCGCTCGGCTCCCGGCCTTCGTCCATTTGGGTTTCCTGGCTCATGCGACTCTCCATCCTGCCTGTTCTCTCTGGCACCCAATATGGGAAGCTTGGAGCGCCGCTGGGGACTGCGCGGCCGCCCTGCCCCCTTTGCTACCTTCGCACGGGTCACGAGGGCAAGAGCTTGCCCGCAGGAGCAAAAGGGGGCACATGGACACAACTTTCATCCAGCGCGCGGGCTGCGTGGGCATGGGCGGCGCAGGCTTCCCCACCCATGTGAAACTGCAGGCGCGGGTGGACACCCTGCTCATCAATGCCGCCGAATGCGAGCCCCTGCTGCGCAAGGACAATGTGGTCATGCAGCACTTCGCCGAAGGCGTGGCCCAGGGCATTGCCCTGGCGGCGGAGCTCACCCGGGCCAGTCGCGTGGTGGTGGGCATCAAGGGCAAGAACAAGGCCTCCATTTCCGCCATGGCCTCCACCCGTCTGGGTCCGCAGGGCGAGGGCCGCTACGAGATTGGCGTGCTGGGGGATTTTTATCCCGCAGGGGATGAAGTGACGCTGGTTTACGAGCTCACTGGCCGCGTGGTGCCGCCCGCGGGACTTCCCCTGCATGTGGGCGTGGTGGTCATGAACAACGAGACCGCCCTGACCCTTTTCGAGGCCTCCCAGGGCCGCCCCGTGACCCGCAGTTTCCTGACAGTGTCCGGCGCGGTGCGTTCACCCATGACGGTGCGGGCGCCCCTGGGCACGCCTTTCCGGGATCTCATCGAAGCCGCAGGCGGCCCCACCATCAAGGATTGGGTCATCCTGGATGGCGGCCCCATGATGGGTCGCATCGTGGAGGATCCTTCCACGCCTGTGGTGAAAACCAGCAGCGGCGTCATTGTCCTTCCCAGGGACCATCCCTATGTGCGGCAGGAGCTGCGCGCCCGGGAGGCCAAATACCGCATTGGAAAATCCGTTTGCGACCAATGCAGCCTGTGCACGCAAATGTGTCCGCGTTATCTGCTGGGCCATCCGCTGGAGCCGCACCAGGCCATGCGCCAGCAGTTTGTGGTGGACTTTCCCGCCCACAGCCGCTGGGGGCAGATTTGTTGCGAATGCGGATTGTGCACGCTTTTCGCCTGTCCGGAGGGTCTCTTCCCGCGGGAAGCCTGCCAGGACAGCAAGCGCAGCCTGGCCGCCATGGGCGAGAAGTACAGCGGTCCCACGCAAGTGACGCCCCATCCCATGTATGAGCACCGCCGCGTGCCCACCAGGAAGCTGTTGGCGCGTCTGGGCCTGTCACGATTCGAGCATGAGGCCCCGTGGAAGGAATGGGCCGGCTCCGCATCGCCCCTGCGTCTTGGCCTGCGGCAGCACATTGGCGCTCCGGCCCAGTCCGTGGTGCGCGAGGGGGATCTCGTGGTGGAGGGCCAGCTGCTGGCGGCACCGGCGGAAGGCAAGTTGGGCGCCGCCCTGCACGCACCCCGGGCGGGGAAAGTGGTGGCCGTGACACAAGGGGAGATCACTCTGCAATGATGCGCAACCAACAGAGCGCTTTCACCTCGGAGCGGCCCACCGCGGCCGTGGGAATCATTGAGTTCAGCAGCATCGCCAAGGGTATCGAGGGTGCGGACCTGATGTTGAAGACAGCGGATGTGCGCCTTCTCATCTCGCGCACCATCTGCCCGGGCAAGCACATGAGCATGATCGCGGGGGACACGGCCGCCGTGCGCAGCGCCATTGACGCCGCCGCCGAAGGCGCTGAGCGCGAGGTGGTGGACACCTTCGTCATCCCCAATCTGCACCCGGATGTGATTCCGGCGGTGGAAGGCACCGTGCTCTATGGCGAAATGGATGCCCTGGGCATCATCGAGAGCTTCTCCGTGGCCAGCCTGGTGGAAGCGGCGGACCAGGCTGCCAAAACGGCCAAGGTGAAGTTGTTGGAAATCCGCCTGGCCATGGCCATTGGCGGCAAGGCCTTTGTGACCCTGACAGGTGAAGTGGCAGCCGTGCGCGCCGCCGTGGAGGCTGGCGCCGCCAAGGTGTCCGCCAAAGGTTTGCTGGTGAACAAGGTGGTCATCGCCAATCCCCGCCCGGAGATCGTCCGCGACCTGATCTGACCATCCGCCACTATCCGTGACGCCAAGCAAGGCCCACCGGAATCAGGCAGGATCAAGCACCCGCAAGGGCCAACAGGTCAGCGTAGGAGCGCGCTTCCACGGGCAAGCCTTCCAGGCCCAGGGCCCGCATCAGCCGTTGCAGCTCCGCCCGCCCGTCCTCTTCCGATTCTTCCGGTCGCAGCACACACTCCAGTTCCACGAAAAATCCCAAACCCGCCACGCGATCCAGATGCAGGCGCGTGCGACCCAACAGGACCACTTCACGGCTTTTGCTCACCAGCAGGCCAAGGCGGTGGGAGGCGGCCAGACTTTCCTGCATTGACGACGCGTCCAGGACCTCTTCACGCGTGTAGGAGGACAAGCGGGCACCGGCCTCGTCCTTGCGCTGATAACGGATCAGCTCCGCCCGTTGCGCGTTGGTGCCCTCCGGCATGTGGAGCGTTTCCCGGCGCAGCTTCACGCGCAAGCCCTCAGTGGAGATGAAGAACTGGTCCTCCTGGCTAAGGCGTGGCTGCAGCTTGCCCCCCAGGGTGCCGGCCCGGCGCTTCACATCCTCCAGACTGCGACAATAGAACTTCACTTCCACATTGCGGCCCTCCACCGGTAGAGGTGGCGCAGCCTCCTTGCGCCGGACTGCGGGAGTGGGTGCCGGCGTCTGCCCCACCTGCTCGCGACGCATCTGAGTGTCGCCCAGGCGGGCGCGCTCCACCGCCGCCACGGCAAGACGATCGCAGCGCTCGTTGTCCGCGTGTCCTGTGTGGCCACGCACCCAGCGCCACTCAATCTTGTGGCGCCCGGATTCCTCCCAGAGGTCTCGCCACAAATCCTCGTTCTTCACCGCCTCTCCGGAGGCCGTGCGCCAGCCCTTTCGCATCCAGCCGTGGATCCAGGTGGTGATGCCGTTCTTCAAATACTGGCTGTCCGTGGTCAATTCCACCTGGCTGGACTCTGGCAGGGCCTCCAGCCCACGCAGGGCGGCCATCATCTCCATGCGGTTGTTGGTAGTGCTTTCCTCACCGCCGGAATGCTCCAAGGCGTCCTCGCCGGTGCGGATGATGCAGGCCCAGCCGCCCGGCCCCGGATTGCCCGAGCAGGCGCCATCGGTGATGATGCGGACCAAGGGACGATCAGCCATGTCGGGCCTCGCTTTCCCGGGCAGGCAGTGCTCCCCGGTGTTCCACCTGCACAATGAAGCCTTTCAGGTAGCCCGTCTCCAGCACCTGGGGCAACTGGGGATGATCCTGGCCCTGGCCCAACTGGGCCAGGATGCGCAGTCGGCAGCCCGCCCTTGCCGCCGCCAGGCGCAGCACTTCGCGGAAAGCGTCCACACCCATGTGATGGCTGCAGGAGCAGCTGACCAGGAAGCCGCCCTCTTCCACCAGGGCCATGGCCTGGCGGTTCAGGTCGATGTAACCCTGGCGTCCCTGGGCGAAATGCTTGCGCGATTTCACAAAGGCCGGAGGATCCGCCACCACCAGGCGGTAACGCAAGGGCCGTCTAAGCAAGGTCTTCAGTCCGTCCATCACCGGGACGCACAAACGCTCTCCCCCGCGCTCCTCCAGGCCATTGAGCCGCAGGTTGCGCTCCACGCGCTCCAGCGCGCTCTCGCTGCGATCCAGGAAGTCCGCGTGGCGGGCTCCGGCGCGCAGAGCAGCAAGACCCCAGCCGCCGTGGTAGCAACACAAGTCCAGCACGGCGCCATCCTGGGCCAGTCCGGCGGCGCGGCTCCAGTTTTCAACCTGATCCAGGAAGAGTCCGCCCTTCTGCACCGTGCTGAAATCCAGCTCCATGCGCAGGCCATCCAGCTCCACTCCCTGGAAGGCATCAGGCCCCAGTTCCTCCACTTCACGACATGTCCACGCGGATCCCTTTGCCCGGCTCCACCATTCGCGGCCGCGCGGCAGGCCCTCCAGATCGCGAAAGGAGGAGGATCCGTCGAAGATGATGGCGCGGGGCCCAAGCAGGCTGTCCAGCGCCTCCGCAATGTCATGGCGGCGACGCTCCATGCCCTGGGTGAGGCACTGAACCACCACCACGGCGCCAGAACCTTTGCCATAACGGTCCACCACAAGACCCGGCAAGTCATCGCTTTCGGCGAAGACCAGACGGCAGGTGGCGCGCCCCAGGTGTGCGCGGCGGGACAAGGCTCGCTGCAGAGTATGCTGGAACCAGGCCTGTCCTTCCGGCAGCTCCGCCCCACGCTCCAACATGCGCACGGCGATGAGACTGCCCCGGCTCCAATACCCTGTGCCCAGGGCCAGGCCGCGGTGATCCTGCACCTGCACAAGATCACCGGGCTCCAAACCGGCAGGCAGGGCGGCCAGCTCGTTGGAAAACAGCCAGGGGTGGCCGCCGCGCAAACGGCGATCCATGTCCTTCTTCAGGCCAAGGACGGGCAGGGAAGGGCTCATGCGGGGATTCTCACTTCACATAGACCAGACGCCGACAATCCACCGCGCCGGCGGATTCCAGACGGGCGATGTAGACACCGCTGGCCAGATCATTTGGATGGAAGACCGCGCGGTAATCGCCCGCGGCCTGCACGGGCTCGTCCACCAAAAGAGCCACGCGCTGTCCCAGGAGGTTGAAGACCTCCAGGCGGGCGGGACCACCACGCTTCAATCGCCAGGGAAGCACGCACTCGGGATTGAAGGGGTTGGGATGGATGCGACCCAACTCCACCACTGCGTGCTGGGGTCCGTCCCAGGGAGAAGGCGCTTGCGCCGTGGCGGCAGTGATAAGCAGGCTGTCCACAGCCCAGCCGGTTCCCCAGGTGCTCTGGAGAGCGAAGGCCACCTGGAATTCCAGCGTGCTGCCAACAACGGCCAGTTCATGTTCCACACGGCTCCAATTCGGATGCGCAATGCCACACACCAGGGAGTCGCTCAGCGCCAGCATGTCCGTCATGCCCAGGGCTACCTGCCAGGGGCCCGCCACGCCGCTTTCGCGGGAACGCCACACCAGGGAAGCCTCATCGGGAGACGAGAAGCCCATGCAAGAGGAGAAACTGATGTGTGCCCCGTCCGTGCTGCGCAACCAGGGCGTGGACAAGGTGTCGGCCTGTTGCACGCCCTGACCCTGGGCATCGGAGTTCACCATCATGAAGGTGCCGGACATGAGCTGGGTGGGATTGAAGGCCTCGCCACCCGGCAGAAAGCAGCTGGAATTGGCTGAAGCGGCCGTGGCGGGAAGCCAGCCTGTGGAGCCCAGGGCGTGCTCTTCCTGCCAACACTGCAGATCGGCGAAGGTGGCGTCGAAGTCCGCAAGGAAGGGCAAGGTGAAGTCGCAGCTCTCCGCCTCCAGGCGGGCATCCAGCAACAGACTGCCGGTGGGCAAGGGCAGCCACTCATCCTCCAAGGGGTTCCACGACCATGATGAGCACAGGCTGTCCGCCGGCCGACCTTGTGGACCATACCATTCAAGCAGCGGCGCCGGCGCGGAAAAGGCGTGCTCGGGCAGAGAATAGTCCATCAGGATCCACACCTGTTCTCCTTGCTCCAGACCCTGCACCGGGTTGGTGAAGCTGGCGTCCAGGACGTCACCACAGCTGCCGCCGGAGGCCACCAGCACACTGTCGGCCAGTTCCACCCAACCCGCATCGGAATGCCCCGGCAGGCCGTTCACATCCTGCACCAGACGCAGGAGGAAGTAGCCCTCCCCCCTGGCGCGCATGCGGGCTCCCCGCACCACCGCGCTGATGAGTCCGTTGTCATCGACGATGCGGGACAAGGGAACGCGCTGGGCGAGCGCCGTGCCGGGCATGAGAGGATTCCCGGGCTGCCAGGCCTGGTCGTCACGGGAGGCTGGACTCCAGTGGGCGTCCTCCTCCATTTGCACCCAGGCGCTGAGCACGGCGCTTTCATTTCCCAGGGAATCCACCGCCGAGAACTCAAGACTCAAATGATCCTCTCCGGCGGGAACCACCGCGGCGGGCTGCAAAACAAGTCCCCATTCCTCCCAGGCGGCATCCTGACTGGATGGCCCCAGCCGCGTCAGGCCGACGGCCCA
>CAIWAD010000250.1 GCA_903910645.1 uncultured bacterium
ATCAAAGAAGACACTGCCGCTGTAGGCCACATTGTGCCACTGCACGATGAAGCGGCCATTGGCTGCGTCGTCCAGGTACTTGATGTAGCCGGGGGAGGTGGTGGAACCAGAGTTCATGTCATCCCAGAAGACGGCGATGACGTCGTTGGGCTCCGCCGTGGTGGGCAGGGCCTGGCCGTAGCCGTTGGTCGTGCTGGCGCCAAAGGTGATGAAACCGTTGGAGCTGACGCGCAGGCTGGTCTTCACCGCATCGTAGTAGGGGAAGCCGAAGCTCATGGGAATGGACGCGCTGTAGGTGTCGTCACCGGGGGTGAGGGCCACGGCGGCGGGATCCAGATTGATGTCCACCCAGCTGTAGGCCGGTCCACCCGGGGCGTGGCTGTTGGCCCATGTGTAGCCAAAGGTATCCGGACCTCCGCTGTAGGGACGGCGGGTGAAGGTCCAGGTGCTGCTGGTGCTGCTGTTGGCCGGGCTCGCACCGTCCGCGGACACGATGTAGTAGTTCACCGTGCCGAAGTAGTCGGGGATCTGGGCCGTGTAGCTGCTGCCCACATTGGACATGGCCACGGATGTGTAGGTGCCGCCGCCCAGGTTGTAGTACAGGGTGGCGCTCGCCACGCCGCTGTCGTCCGTGATGGTGGCGTTCACCGTCCAGGGACCCGCGGCTTCCGTGTCCGTCAAGGGCGTGTGGACCACGGTGGGGCCCGTGTGGTCGCCCGCGGGATAGCTGAAGCGGATGGCCTTGTTCACGGCCAAGGGCCAGCCCGTGCCGTTCAGGTGGGCCTGCAGGGCCACCGTGCCGGTGCCGTTCTCAATGCCGATGGTGGCGCTGTTCACCGTGCCCACCAGCGTCAGGTACTGGAAGACGACATTGCCGTCCGGATAAAGGATGGCTTCCAGCGTGTAGTTGTTGGTGGTGCCGCAGCCGGAGCGGCGCATGTTGTACCACTCCACGATAACGCGGTTGTTGGCCGTGTCGTTGTAGTAGTACACGGCGGCGCCGGCACAACCCGTGCCCGTGCCCGATGCCATGTCATCCCAGAAAGGGTACAGGGCGTTGTTGGGCGTGGCAGTCGCGGGAATGGCGGCATTGCTGTAGGCCGTGGAGGTGCCCGTGCCAAACTGGATGTGGCCGTTGGTGCAGGCCTTCATGGTTGTCTGGTTGGTGCCGTAGAAGGGGAAATTGAAGGGCAAAGTGATGGCCGAACTAAGCACATCGTCGCCCGTGATGGCCAGGTTGGTGCCAATGGTGGTGATGTCCACCCAGCTGAAAGCCGGGCCGCCCGCCTGATCGCTGTCCGCCCAGGTGTAACCGAAGCTGTCCGGGCCGCCGGTCAAGCGGTCGCTCATGGTTTCGTAACCGGTGGGCAGCATCTTGGTCAACCAGCCGGGAAGGTCCTGGCTGTCGTCCTCAAGCTGCTTCACCAGCTTCTGGGCGGCTTCCAGATCGCCGCCCATGGCATTGAACTTGGCCCTCACGTCGGTGCCCTGGGAATTGGGC
>CAIWAD010000251.1 GCA_903910645.1 uncultured bacterium
CCATCATGTGGTGCTGGACATTGAAAGCACGGGCCTGGATGCGCAGGTGGATGAAGTGGTGGAAATCGCCTGCCAGCGCTGGGCGCGCAATGTGGAACTGGACCGCCTGCATTTGTTGTTGAAGCCGTCGCGTCCCTTGGACGAGAGCGCCTCCGTGCATGGACTGGACGAGGCCTTGCTGCGCCGCGAGGGCCGTCCTCCTGCCCAGGCCCTGACGGAGCTGGCGGATTATGTGGGCGCCTCCCTGGTGGTGGGGCACAATGTGGGCTTCGATCTGGGCATGCTGCACGCCCAGGCCTCCCGATTGGGCGTGCGCCTGTCCTTGCAGGCCCATGAAGACACCCTGCGCCTGGCCCGACGCGTGTTGCGCACCGGCAGCATGCGGCTGGGGGAGTTGGCCACCCGGCTTTCCCTAAGGACGGAACCCACCCACCGCGCCATGGACGATGTGGGCGCCACCCAGGCCCTGCTGGAAGCGCTGCTGCCCGTCGTTGTGGAAAGCCGGGAGGATCGGCGCGATCTGGTGGCCCTGGCTGTCCACGCCTTTTCGCCCTGGGCCGAAGCCCTGGAGAAGTTGAGGGCCCTTTCCCGCACCCTTCGCCCGGCGGAATTGATCGCCCTTGCGGCGGGAGAGACCTGGTACAGGCAGGGTCTGCGCGGACAGGGCCTGCCTCGGGCGGTGGAGCGCCTTACGCGCTGGGCCCGCCAGCTGGACGAGGATGGCCTTTCCCACTTGCCGCCGCAGGAGGCTCTGCGCGCCGTGCTGGAGCAAACAGCCCTTGCCCGCCCGGTGGACTTGCTGGAGGAAGGGGCCGTCCCCGTGCTCACCATCCACGCCGCCAAGGGCATGGAGTTCGACCAGGTGTGGCTGGTGGGTCTGTGCCAGGGCGTGCTGCCGGATTTCCGCAACCAGCGGGGGGAAGGATTGGCCGAGGAGCGTCGCGTCTGCTATGTGGGCATCACGCGCGCGCGAAAGACCTTGTGCTGCGTGGCTTGGCGGGAGGATGGCCGCGGCCGTCAGGTGGGGTGGTCGGAGTTTGTGAAAGGCGTGGCCCCTCATGCCACATGAGGCCCAGGTGATTGTGGTGGGGGCTGGCCCCGCCGGTTCCACCGCCGCCTGCGTGTTGGCGCGGGCCGGTGTGGATGTGCTGTTGGTGGAGAAGGGCGTCTTCCCCCGGGACAAACTCTGTGGCGGCTTTTTGGCCTCGCGCAGCCTGGGCCTGCTGGAGGAGCTGCACGGCGCCGCATCCTGCCTTCCCTTGTACCACACAAGCGATGACCGCTACCAGATCTGGCATGGAGGCCGCATGCTGGCCGACCAGCGCCTGGGCGACCGCATGGCCTTCGTGCAACGCCTGGAGCTGGATCACTTCCTTGCGCGTCAGGCCGTGGAGGCCGGCGCACGCCTGCGGGAGGATAGCGCGGTCCAAGACCTCGTGGAGGGGCAGCGCCCGCAGGACAGCCGGGTGCGCATTGCCCTGAAAGGCGGCGGGGAGCTGGTGGCGGAGCACCTGATTGTGGCAGACGGAGCCCGCTCCATCCTGGCGGACGCCGTGGCGGCGCCTCCACGGCCGCTGGGCGTGGCCATGGAGCTGCATTTGCCCGTGGATGTGGCGGAGCCTCCGCGCCTGGATTTCGGCCTGTTCCCCTGGGGTTATGGCTGGCGCTTCCCCAAGCGGGGCTGCGCCACCGTGGGTGTTGCGCAGTGGGGACGCCATGCACGGGGCTGCGCTGGCCACTTGCGCCGCTACCTGGAACACCTCAACCTGCCCGCCGCCCCCGCCACGGGATGGATCCTGCCCGACCGCTGTCGCGCCCGCCTGTCCCGGGGACGCGTGCTCTTGGCGGGGGATGCCGCCGGCCTCTGTGAGCCCATTTCCGGCGAAGGCATCTACTTCGCCCTGCGCTCAGGACAACGGGCGGCCCAGGCCCTGCTGGACTCTGCCCGGACCGGCGACCTGCACGCCAGCTACCGTCGCGGAACGGCCCGCATGCGTGGCCAGATGCGCGCATCGCGCCTGTTCCGCCCACTTTTCCACGCCGCCCCGGTGCAGGAAAGGCTGCTCAGGGCCTTCTGCGAATTGCCCGAGCTGCGTCAGGTGGAATGGAGCGACATCTTCCGCGTGGCGGCGCGCAGCCTGCTCTTCCGCCGTCCCTGACCCCACCCCTTGCACAAGGAAAGGGCCGGCTCTTGCGAGACCGGCCCCGGATGATCCGCATGTGGGCGTCCGCTATTTGGCGGGAATCTGCCACAGATGGGTAAGGGTGCGCTCCAGTTCCGCGCCCAACAAGGCCGTGTCGTGGGTTTTCTCCGGCATGTTCTCGAATGCCGTGTAGGGAATGTGGAAGCCGCGCACCTGCACATACTGGGGATCCGCCGCCTCGATGGCCTCCCAGTCGTTGGTCTTGTAGTAGAAGTCCATCTTCTCATCCGGCAGGCTGTGGTGGAGGATGCTGTCCTCCTGTCCCGGACGGGCGCGGCGGCGGTTCTTGCGCACGCTTTCCTCGTAGGGGACCTTGATGTACATGATGCGCGCACGGCTGAGCAGCTCGTCGGAAAGGTAGCCGAAGGCTTCGCGGAAACCGTTTTCGCCACCGCGGGCGAACTCGATGAGCGCCGTCTTGGTGTCGTGGTAGTCCGGGTTGTAGGCCAGCTTCTTGGCGTACTCCAGGTTGATGCGCTCCAGGAACATGTTCCAGACGAAGTGCTCGGTGAAGTAGTACTTCTCATCGCTGAACTTGCGCGGACGCCCGTGCTTGCTGTAGATGTTGTCGATCTCGAAGCACTCCCACACGAACACGAAATCGTCGATTTCTTCGAAGGGCCCCACATGGAAGCGCTCGGCGCGCTCGGCGTCCGTGCACTTCTTCAGGTAGTCTATGACCTCACTCTTGCCCGCGGCGGGGCGACCGATGATGATGAGGTTCTCAAACAGATTCGCTGCCATATCTCACTCCGATAGACTTGGTTGACTCGCTTTTCAATGTCCGCCACTCTTCTTCGCGCTGGGGTAGGCGTGCCACACCCGCAGGGCCAGCACCAGGCCCAGGGCGGCCACAGGGATCATGGCCAGGGGCCAGGGCCGCCAATTAGCGGGATCCGTGGCGGGGCCAATCAGCTTGCCCTCGGGGTCCAACTGCTGTTGGGGCAGGATGGCTGCGTAGGTGAAGCTCATCACCGCCGTGCCCAGATAGACAAAGCCGTCGATGATGCCCACCGCCACGCCCACATTGCGCGTGCCCCCGAAGTCCATGCTTGCCGTGCCCGACAGCATGCCGTGCACGCCAATCACCGCCATGCTCATCACGATGACCATCACGCCCACAGCGGGACTCACATAGACGAAGCTTAGGGCGGCAGCGCCCACCAGCATCACGCCGTAGAGCAGCACGGCCACGGGCCCGCGGCGGCTGCCGAAGACATGGTCGCTGATCACGCCCGCCACCACGCCGCCCAGGATGCCCGCGATGCACAGCAAGAGGCCCCAGTTCTCGTAGACGAAGCTGTCCTTCAGATGCAGGATGCCGTCGGTTTGCTTGGCGAAGGTGCGAAACCACTGCATGATGGCCTGGCGCAGGAAGCCACTGCAGAATTCGATCACCGCGATGGTCATCACCACAGGATTCTTCAACATCAGCGCGAAGACCTTGGTGGCGCTCAAACGCGGACCCGTGTCCCCGCTGGTGGCGTCGCCGGTGTCGAAGTCCCGCAGACCGGCCTCGCCGGGCGTGTCCCTGACCTGGAAGACATCGATGATCCAAAAGATGCCCAGCAGGAGGGCCGGCACGAAAAACACCCATGGCAGTCCACGGGTGGGGTCACTCTCAGTGGCCAGGCCCTTCAGGATCATGCCGGACCAGTCGAAGGCGAAGTAGATGCCCAGGCTGATGAGGATGCCGAAAATTGCGCCAAACACGCCGCGCTCGCGCACATGGAACCACGCGGCGTTCACCTTCACAATAGCCACGGCGCCGAAGCTCTGGAAGTACATGTTCACGCCATAGAGCGCGGCGAAGAGCGGGATGAAATTTGCGGCGATCCACTGGTGCCCAATTCCCTGGTGGAGCAGGCTCAGGCTGGCCAGACCCATGGCCACATTGGCGGCCAGGGCCCCCAGGGCGCCCGCCAGGATGGAGAAACGGCCGCCCAGCCGGTCCGTGAGCGGCCCGTTGATGATGAAGGAGAAACCGTAGACGATGGTGCCCACGCCGAAGATGAAGCCGAAGTCTGCGTTGCCCATGAGGGCCTCGCCGTTGGCGCCAACAATATCCCCGAAGGCGTGCTTGCTCACCTCCAGGTTGTAGCGCCCCATGTAGAGGAAAGCGTAGGTGAGGCCCAGGGGCAGCCAGTTCAGCACGCGGCGGCGGAGAAAGCCCTTGCTGTGGCCCACCTGGATTTTGGGCAGGCGCATGAAGACCACAGTCACCGCCGCGAGCAGCAGGACGATGGGCAGCAGATTGGACAACCAGACAGGCATGGGACCTCGCGGGTTAGGGGGTTTTCAGTGTTCGCGCACCTGGCGGCCGCCCGTGGGGGCCTCCACCTGGGGATGAGTGGCGATCCAGTCGCACATGGCCTGGAACAGCGTGCCGCCCCGGCTTTCGTGACTGGTGGGCGTGAAGCCCATGTACTTGTCCGCCAGCCCCAGCACGTAGTCCACGGTGGCCAGCCGGTAGGTGGCATCGGGCAGAATGGCCTTGCCGCCCACCAGGGCCTGGGTCAGCTCCGCACCCTGGGGCGTGTCGCGGAAGCGGCAACTGGCGCCGGAGATCTGCAGCACGCCCTGGCTCTCGCGCAGGCCGGCCTCGGCGTTGGTGCGCAGCAGGGTCTCCAGCTCCCGGCCCGTGCATTCCACCAGCACGGCCGTGTTCTGGAAAGGAAGAATCTGCTTGATGTCCAGGCGCGTCACCGGTCCGGCATCCAGGTCGGCGCGCAGGCCGCCGCTGTTCAGCACGGCCACATCCGCGCCCACGATGCCCCGCAGGGCGTCGGCCATCCAGTTCCCCAGCGCGCTCTCGTGGAAGTAATCGCGACCCAGCCTGGCCGGGGCCTGGCCGATCACCACCGCGTACTCGGCATCGATGCGTGCCTTGTGCTCCGCCACTGCGGCCGCCAGGGCGGGATCCGGCGCTTTCACATCCCGTTCGAAGAGTGGGATGAGGCTGCCCTTGTGGGAGACCACGCGGTCATTCTCCACCATCAGGTCCAGGCGGCCCAGATCCCGGGCGTAACTGCCGGCCTGGCCGATGATCACGCCGTTCACCACGCGCGGCGTCTTCAGGCGGGTGTGGGAATGGCCGCCAATAATCACATCCGCGCCTTCCACGCGCGTGGCCAGCAGGCTGTCCTCCCGCCACCCCTGGTGGGTGAGCAGGACAATGAGATCCGTCTGGGGATCCAGCTCGGCAATGGCCTGCCTTGCGGTGGCGGCCACGGATTCCACACGGAAGCCTTCCATGGTCTCCTTGCTGATCTCCTGGGCCAGATCGTCCAGGATCAGCCCCACCACGCCCACCTTCAGCCCGTCCTTGGTGAAGATTTTCCACGGGGCGTCGGCCACGAGCCTGCCGTGCTGGGTCAGGTTGGCGCTGAGCACGGGGAAGGCCGCCAGCTCCACCAGACCGTGCAGGGCGTCCACACCATTGTCGAAATCGTGGTTGCCAATGGTGGAGGCGTCAAACCCCACCTGATTCATCATGGCCATGAAGGCGCCGCCCTTCACTCCCTGCTCCACCACCTCGGAAATGGGCGTGCCTGTCAGCCAGTCGCCGGCGTCCAGCACCAGCGTGGAGGCTGCCTGAGGCGCCTTTTCGCGAGCCACCGCATCCTGCAGGGCCACCATGCCCCCGGTAAGGGGCTTGGGGTCCTCCTTCACCCATTCCGCCGGTTCCGGCAGGAAGTGGGTGTGGATGTCGTTCACATGGAGGATGGTGAGGGGACGCGGCTGGGCGCAAGCGCAGGAGGCCAGCGCCATGGCAAGGGGAAGCAGGACGGGGATGCGACGCGGCATGATGTGGCTCCAGGCTTGATTGGCCTTCAATATAGGGTGCATCGTCCCCATGGATATGAGGATCCCATGGGTCAGGCCGGGGAGTCCCCGCCTCCGCCCATGAGCACCGTGCGTGTGGGGAAGGCGAAACTGAGGCCCTGTTCCGCTGCCAGGCGCAGGAAGGCCAGGTTCAGGCGCTGGCGCACCACCAGGTGGTCCGGATAGGCCACGGCGTGGGTGAAGTAGACCACCAGCACATCCAGGCTGCTGGCGTTGAATTCGGTGAAGGCCACGGTGATGGCCTCCTGGTCCACATCCGCGTCCTGGCCCAGCAGGGCACGCACACCCTCCACGAAGGCCGCCATGGCATCCGGCATGGTGGAGTAGGTAAGGCCAAGGGTCATCTTCACCCGGCGCCGGTTCATGGCGGACCAGTTCTCGATCTGGCGCTCCGTGAGCAATTTGTTGGGCACCACAATGAGGCTGCGCGCGAAGGTGCGGATGCGCGTGGAGCGGAAACCGATGCTCTCCACCACGCCCTCCTGACCATCCACCATGACCCAGTCTCCCACGCGGAAGGGCTGGTCGCTGAGCACGACCACGGTGCCCAGGATGTTGGCCAGGGTGTCCTGGGCGGCCAGGGCCACGGCCAGTCCGCCGATGCCCAGTCCCGCCAGCAGGCTGGTGACCTGGTAGCCCATGTTGTGGGCGATGAAAAGAGCCGCCAGGCTGACCGTCATGAAACGCAGCACGCCGGTGAGGATGGGCGAGAACTGACGCAGGGCCGTTTCATCCTCGCCGAAGAGGCGATCCTCCAGCAGGGCCGCCAGGGGCGTCACCAGCCGGTACAGGGCCCACACGGCCACCACCGCCATCACGCCATGCCAGGTTTTGGTGATCCACAGAGGCAGATCCACCGGCTTCACCGGCAGAGGCAGGACCTCCAGGGCGGAGTAAAGGCCAAGGCCCAGGGTGAAGGCCAGCACGGGCGGCTTCAAGGCCTCCAGCACCAGATCATCATGGCGCCAGCGGGTCAAGGACGTAAGGCGCATGAGCTGGCGCAGCACCACTCCCTTCAACAGCATGCGCAGCGCGAAGGTGGCCACCAGGATGCCGGCGGCGATCATCAGGCGGGTCATCAGGTCGGTGGACAAGCTCATGCCAGGCTCCATCGCTTCAAGGGACTGGGAAGCAAGATAAGGCCTGCCCAGGCCACACGAAGGCTTTCACCTTGCGATGCATGCAGGCCATCTGCACATTGGCCGCGCCGGAGTTCCGGCCCCACCCACCTTATTCGAGAGGCCGACCATGCACACGCGTCTTTTGGCCATCATCCGCAACGCAGGCTTGCCCCTTTTGCTGGCGCTCCTCGTGGCCGCGCCCCTGTGGGCACAGGGATCGGGCACCACTGTCACGGTCACAGGAATGGCCCAAATCTCCAACAACAATCTGCTGGACGCCCGCCAGGCGGCCCTGCGCGATGCCATGCGCAAGGCGGTGGAAACGGGACTGGGCACCCTGCTGGAAGGGCGTACCACGGTGGAGAACTTCGAGTTGAAGAAGGACCAGATCCTCAGCCGCGCCTCGGGCTTTGTCAGCTCCCACGAGGTCCTGCAGGAGGGTCAGAAGTCCGGCGTCTACGAAATGACCATTCGCGCCGTGGTGAACCAGCAGTCCCTGGGGGACGATGCCCGCGCCCTGGGCATGCTGATGGATCTGGTGGGCAAGCCCAAGCTGATGGTGATGGTGGATGAATACTGGTGGGACGGCGGGCTTCCCAAGGATGCCCAGGAGAAGGTGGACGATCCCGCCAGTGCATCGCGCATGGCCGAACTCTTCCTGGCCCGTGGCTTCGAACTGGTGGATGCGGACATGGTGAAGAAGCTGCGCGAGAGTGAGATGGCCACCATGGACGATCTCATGAACGATGGCGCGGCCATTACCCGCCTGGCTCAGCAGGCCGCCGCCGAATATGGGGCGGAGGTGCTGGTGCTGGGCGTGAGCAAGATCGAGCCGGCCAGCGTCCTGGGAGGCAAGTACACGGCCACGGCCTCCTTGAACGCGAAGATCGTGAACGCCTCCACCGGCGTGCTCATGGGCACGCGCCAGGAATCCCAGAGTGGCGTGGGCATCAGTCCGGAGCAGGCGCGCTCTGCGGCAGGCAGCCGGGTGGGCGACGCGGTGGCTCCCGTGCTCATGGAGCAGGTGCTGCAGAAGTGGCAGAACCAGGCCAACAACGGACAGGACTTTGTGGTGAAGCTCTACAATGTGGGCTCCTTCGTGCAGCAGGGCATGAAGTTCATCACTGGAATAAAGGGCGTGTCCGGCGTGACGCAGGCCAAGAAGCGCGCCTGGGATGAGAAGCTGAAGCGCCTGGAGATCGATGTCACATACAAGGATGGCGGCGTGGACGAACTCACCTATGCCATCGTGGAGGCCCTGGCGCCTTCCTTCCCCACGCTGGAGCTGCGCGAGGCCAAGGGCAACAACCTCAATTTCTACCTGAAGTAAGGCAAGGAGCCCTCCATGAGCACGCGCACCCGACCCCTCTTCCTGGTGGCCGCGCTGGCCCTGTTCTGCGCCACCATGGCCCACGCCGTGGGCCTGCCAAAAATCCCTTCAGCGCCCAAGGCGCCCGCCCCTCCCAAGACCGAGGCTGGCGCGCCGGGCGGTGCGGATCCCAAGGGGTGGCTCAATCGCGCCGATGCGTTCCTGGCCCAGGTGGAGGGCGCCACGGCCTGCCTGGAATCCGGCCGCGCCGCGCTGTTCAGCTTGTCGGCCACCTCGGAGGAGAAGGCCCTGCTGAAGGCCAGGCAGGAGGAAGCCAGGGCCGCCGGTCAGGATGTTGTGCTGGCCACGCGCCAGTTGCAGGAGGATGTGCTGAAGAAAGCCGAGGCGGAGAAGCGCCACGAGGCGAGCAAGCTCTCCGACAAGCAGAAAGAGAATCTGACGCGGCTGGGCGGCAATCTGCTCCTTGCCGTGGCCAATGATACCCAGGCGCTGGCCAACGGCAAGGCCTTGGTGGACCAGGCCGACGACGCCCTGAAGGCGGTGAAGAACCCGCAAGTGGCCATGGGGCTGGGGGCGGATGCCAAACGCATTGTGGGCGTTCCGGAAAAGATGAAGAGCGCCCTGGCGGGCATCCCCACGCAGCTCACGGCGCTGGACGCCCTGCTGAAGTCCGTGGGCCAGGCGCGTGGCGCGGGTGCGGCTCCCTTGAAAGCCGCCGCGTCCTACGAGACGCTTGAGGAGTTCTGATCCATGCGGCGCCTTCGTCCGCTGGCTGGAATTCGTGGGAAAGGCCGCTGCGCAGCGGCCTTTCTCCTGTTTCTGGCTCTAGTGATTCCCGCGTCATCTCCCGCTGCCCGGGCAAAGGATCCCGGGTCATCGCCCGAGGTGGTGGTGACGGAGATTTTCGTGGACAGCCGCTCGGATGTGGATGCCGCATTCCTGTCGGGCGGTGGCCGCGAGGAGGTGGCGGCGGGGAGCGGACGGCTGGTGGCCTTGCTCTCCTCCCAGGAAGGCTGGCGCGTGCACCCGGACTTCATGGCCGATCCTGCTTCCACGGCGGGAAGCCTGGCCCAGGCGGGGGAGCGCGTCTATGTGCGCGGCGTGATCACGCGGGCGGACACCCGCCAGACCCGTCTCTTCGCGGGACTGGAGCTGTGGACATTCACTGTTGGCCTGCGCCTGGAGTGCTTCGACATCCGCAGTGGCCAGGTGTGGTTCGGGCAGGAGGCCACCGTGCGCCTGCCCGTGGAGAGCGCCTCCACCCCCACCATGGAGCAGAAGCGCCAGTTCTTCAGCGAGGCCTTCCAGGCGGCGCTGGAGCATGCCGCCCGACGCACGGGCGCTGCCTACCAGCCCGGCAATCTGGAGGCCGTCCTCACGGGCAGGACCCAGGACAGCTTGTGGGTGGTGGATCGCGGCGCCCGCAACGGCCTGGTGGCCGGAGCCACGGCCCAGGTTCTGGCGGACGGGCAGCAGTGGCTTCTGCGCCTGCAGGAGGTGCAGGGCCCCTTCAGCCTGGCCCGCGTGGTGGCGTCCACCACTCCGGATGGCCCTCCCCTTGGAAAGGCCATCGCCTTTGCCGGTGTGAACAGCCTCATGGCCCTGGATGGGCCGCCCATCGCCGTGGCTGGCGCCGCCATTCCGCGATCCGGACTTGATCCGGCCTTCGATGTGGACGCGGCCACGCTGGGGCAGTGGCTTCACGATGGATTGGTGGACACGCGGGCTTTCAACATGCTGCCTCCTCTCCTGTGCGGTTCGGACACGGGAGCTTCGGAGTTGGCGGCGGCCTTCTTCCGCAGCCAGGCGGTGTTCAGCGCGGCGGGGGATGTGCGGCAAAGCGAGGTGGTGGGGCATCGCAGCCTTCCCCAGGTGCTGGCCCGTCTCTCCCTTGCCCACGCCCAGTTGACCCGCTCAACCCGGCTGGGCTACCAGGCCCAGGAACTGCGGTTGGGCATGCTGCTGGAGATCTATGATCGCCGCACCCACGAAGTGCTGCTCAGCGTGACCCACGAAGGCGCGGCCATGGAGAAGCAGCACGAGCGCTATCGCCAGGTGGATTTGGCCAATGCCTGGCGGGAGCTTGCCCGGTCCACCGTGCTGGAGGCTGCGCGACTGGCGGCGGCCGGCTGGAGCAACAAGAGCCGCGATCTGCCGCTGGAAGCGGTGGACGGGAATGTGCTGAGAGTGGGAAGCCTGCTGGAGCGCGGAGAACGGGGTGAGGTTCTGCGTCCGGGTGAGAGGATGAAGGATCGCCAGGGCCGGGATCTTGGCCCGCGCCTTGGCTCCATTGCCTTGGCCCAGGCCTCCGGCGGAACGGAGCTGCGCCTGCTGGCGGCCACGGATGGAAATCCCCCGCGGCCCGGGGATCTTCTGCGCCTGCCAGGACCTGCGGGGCGGCCCCACGCACGCATTCGGCAGGTTCAGGTTGGTGGTGAAAAGGTGCTGCCCGGCTGGGAGCCGGATCCGCTGCACATCACCCTGTGGACCCAGGAGGCCCTGGGCGTTGGCGCCCGCTTCAACCTGCTGGCCCCCGAGATGCTGGCAGCGGAAGTGGCGGCGGCAGAGGTGGCACTGGCGGGAGGCGAGTTCAGCTCAGTGCCCTTGGGCGAGATCCTGCTGGCGGATCCTCCCCTGCCACAGGTGCTGGTGGATGTGCGCGTCGGACTTGGACGCTGGGAGCGCAAAGCCACTCCGTACAAGGCGGAATTGAGCTTCATCACCGGCGTGGAGTTGTCATTTTACTCGGCGCAGGGTGAGGCGCTTCCGCTCTTCAAGGGGCGTGACGGCCAGCCCACCCACCAGGTGAAAAAGGCCTGGACAGAGACCGAGGAACAGGTGCTGGCCGATGGCCAGGTGGTGCAGGGCCTGGTGGAGGAGGATTTCCCCCGCCGCTTGGACGCATGTCTGCGCACTTGCCTGATGCAGCTGGGAGCCGACCTGGCCGCACCGGATGGATCCAAATAGGAAGGAGCTGCCGTGCTGACCACCCTGACCTTGCACACCGATGAGCAGGTTGCCCTGGTCACCTTGAACCGCCCTCTGCAGCGCAACGCCATCGACGAGCGCATGATCGCCGACCTCCACGAACTGGTGGAAGGCCTGGGCAAGGATCCCGACTTGCGCGCCGTGGTGCTCACGGGCGCGGGAAAAGCCTTCTGCAGCGGCATGGATCTGGGCTATGTGGCCCGCACGGCCACGGCTCCGGAAGAGGAGATCCGCCGGGACACGGAGCGCCTGCGCGATCTCTTCCTGGCCATCCGCCGCTGCCGCCTGCCCTGGATTGCCGCCGTGAACGGCCCCGCCATGGCTGGTGGCGCCGGACTGGCCACCGCCTGCGACATCATCGTGGCGGATCGTGTGCATGGGCGCTTCGGCTATCCGGAGGCGATGATCGGCTTCATTCCCGCCCTGGTGGCGGTGTTGCTGCAGGCGCGGGTGGGTGAGACCGCCTCCCGCGACCTCCTGCTATCGGGCAGGGCTGTGAAGGCGGATGCGGCCCTGCGCATGGGCTTGATCAACGAGCTGGCCGAAGAGGGACAAGTGGTGGCTTTGGCCGGCCAGCGTGCCCGGGCCTTGGCACGAAGCTGCAGTCCCGGTTCCATTGCCAGCACCAAGGCCCTGCTGGAGGAGATTCGCGGCAAGAGCGCGGAGGATGCCATGGCGGCGGCGGTGGAAGCCAACCTGGTTCGCCGGGCCAGCGCCGAGTGCCACAGGGGCGTGCAGGCCTTCCTGGACAAGGAAGAGCTGGATTGGCGGCGCCTTGGTGCCACAGACGCCTGATGCCCCCACTTGTCCAGCAGATCTGGAGCCCCGCCCTTGCATGGTGGCTCTTCGGCCTGTCGCTGGCCACCTTCCTGGCCAGCCTTGTGGTGGTGCCCTGGCTGGTGGTGCGCATTCCCGCCGACTACTTCCAGGATCCTGTCCATCCGCCCCGTCGCGGCAAGGCCCGTCATCCACTGCTGCGCCTGGTTTATCGCTCGGCACGCAATGTGGCGGGGCTCTTCATGGTGGGGGTGGGCGTCATCCTGCTTTTCATGCCGGGGCAGGGGCTGCTGACCATCTTCGCCGGACTTACCCTGATGCGCTTCCCCGGCAAGTACCGCCTGGAGCGGCGCGTCATGTCCCAACCCTCCGTGCTGAAGGCCGTGAACTGGCTGCGTCG
>CAIWAD010000252.1 GCA_903910645.1 uncultured bacterium
AGCCGCCGCCCCTACCGCCCGCCTTTGACTCTGGAGACCTTCGGGCTGGAGGAGGCGGATCTGGACCGCAGCTTCCATGCCGGGTCCCAGCTGGGCCTGGGCACTGCCACCCTGCGCCAGATTGTGGCCCGCCTGGAGGAGACCTATTGCCGCAGCGTGGGCGTGGAGTTCCGCTACATTCGCCACCCGCGTGTGCTGGATTGGCTCCAGCAGCGGGTGGAAGGTTCCGGAAACCAGCGCTCCTTCTCGCCGGAGGAGCGTCGCCACATCTACCGCATGCTCACGCGCACCGTGCTGCTGGAGAAGCTCATGCACACGCGCTTCACCGGCCAGAAGCGCTTCAGCATTGAAGGGGTGGACGCGGTCATTCCCGCCCTGGACGCCATCATCAGCCAGGGCGCGGCCATGGGCATTGAGGAGTTCGTGCTGGGCATGCCCCATCGTGGGCGTCTGAGCGTGCTGGCCAATGTGCTGGGCAAGCCCCTTTCGCGCCTCTTCGCCGAATTCCAGGATCTGGACTACGAGGATGTGGACTTCACCAACGATGTGAAGTACCACCTGGGCTACAGCAGCGACCGCGTGTTGCCCGACGGCCGACGCGTGCATCTGAGCCTGGCACCCAATCCCAGCCATCTGGAGGCGGTGGATCCGGTGGTGGAAGGCATTGTGCGGGCCAAGCTGCTGGAGCGCCATGATGGCGACGAGAAGCGCATTGCCCCCATTCTCATCCACGGCGACGCGGCCATGGCCGGACAGGGCATCGTGGCGGAGATCCTGCAGATGTCCCGCCTGCCGGGTTATCGCACGGGCGGCACCATCCATGTGGTGTTGAACAATCAGGTGGGCTTCACCACAGGCTACCTGGAAGGCCGCAGCAGTACTTATTGCACGGATGCGGCGAAGATCACCCTTTCTCCCGTTTTCCATGTGAACGGCGATGATGTGGAAGCCGTGGTGCATGCGGTGGGACTGGCCTTGGAGTATCGTCAGACTTTCCACCGGGATGTGTTCATTGACATCCTGGGCTACCGCAAGCATGGCCACAATGAGGGCGACGAGCCCCGTTTCACCCAGCCCCTGCTCTACAAGGCCATTGCCGCCCATCCCGATGCCCTGGAAATCTACCGTCGCCAATTGGTGGCGGAAGGCGCCATGGGGGAGACGGAGGCGCGTGAGATTGAGCGCTCCTTCCGCGAGGAGATGGAGGAGGAGCTTGCCCAGGCCTCCCGCGTGCAGATGGTGCCCATGCGCGAAGAGCTTGGCGGCGTGTGGCGCGGGTTGCGTCGCGCCCGACCGGAGGATTTCCAGGCCCCTTCCCCGGACACGGGCGTGGAGCGGGACATGGTGCTGGACACCGGTCGCCGCATGTTGAAGGTTCCTGCGGAATTGGACGTGCTGCCCAAGGCCCGCCGACTATACGAGCAGCGTCTGGCCCTGCTGGAGGAAGGCAGGGCACTGGACTGGGCCCTGGGGGAGAGTCTGGCCTGGGGCACGCTTCTGCGTGAGGGCCATCCCGTTCGTCTCAGCGGCCAGGACAGTGTGCGCGGCACTTTCAGCCACCGCCACGCGGCCCTGACCCTGGTGGATTCGGTGGAGCGCCACATTCCGCTGGCCAGCATGGAGGAGGGGCAGGCGCCCTTCACCGTGCTCAACTCCCCATTGAGCGAGTACGGCGTGTTGGGCTTTGATTACGGCTACAGCGTTGCCACGCCCCAGGGACTGACCTTGTGGGAGGCCCAGTTCGGGGACTTCGCCAACGGCGCCCAGATCATCTTCGACCAGTTCATCAGTTGCGCCGAGACCAAATGGCACCAGCACAGCGGACTGGTTTGCCTGCTGCCCCACGGCTATGAAGGCCAGGGCCACGAGCACAGCAGCGCGCGCATGGAGCGTTTCCTGCAAATGTGCGCGGGCGTGAATCTGCAGGTGGCGAATGTGAGCACGCCGGCCAACCTCTTCCACCTCTTGCGTCGGCAAGTGAAGCGGCCCTTCCGCGTGCCCTTGATCCTGTTCTCGCCCAAGAGTTTGTTGCGACACCCGGCCTGCACCAGTCCTCTGGCGGAGTTCACCGCGGGCACGGCGTTCCAGGAGGTGCTGGACGACCCTTCCGCCACTCCCGAACGGGTGAAGCGCGTGCTGCTGGTAAGCGGCAAGCTTTACTTCGAGCTGGACGCCCGGCGCCGGGAGGAGGAGCGCCAGGATGTGGCCATCCTGCGCCTGGAGCAATTGGCTCCTTTGCCGGAGCGTGCCCTGGCCCAGGTCCTGGACCGCTACGGTCAGGCCAATCGCTGGATTTGGGTGCAGGAGGAGCCGGAGAACATGGGCGCCTGGAGCTGGCTGCAGCGCAGCTTCCACCTTAGGCCCCTGGAGCGCATCAGCCGCAAGGCCTCCGCCGCCACGGCCACGGGCGTGGCGCGTCGCCACAGGGCGGAGCAGAAAATGATCGTGGATCGGGCATTCGCCTAAGATGAGGAGACCCTCCATGGCCGTGGAGATTCGCGTGCCCAGTCCGGGCGAGAGCGTGCAGGAAGTGGTCATTGCAGCCTGGTTGAAGGCCGATGGCGACTGGGTGGAGCAGGACGAGGAAATCCTTGAGCTGGAGTCGGAAAAGGCCACACTGATGGTGGCGGCCCCGGCTTCCGGACACTTGTCCATTGCCGTGGCGGCGGGGACGGCCCTGCCAGTGGGCGCGGTGGCCGGCGCCGTGGATGCATCCGGCGCTCCGGTGGCTCCGGCACCAGCATCACTCCCGGCTGAAGTTCATGTGCAGGAAGGCCATGCAGGCCCATCCACAGCTTCGCCTGTGGCCGGCCATCCCTCCCCCGCCGCCCGCAAGCTGCTGGCGGAGGCTGGGCTGAACTCCCGGGAAGTTCCGGGCACCGGGCCTGGTGGCCGCATTACCAAGGCCGACGCGCAGTTGGCGGTTGCCCAGCACGCGGGAACTGCTGCAACGCTTTCCCAAGTGGCCGAGGACATTTCGCCAGTGGCGCTTTCCCCCTTGGAAGGCCGCAGGGAAAGCCGCACGCCCTTGAGTCCACTGCGCCAGAAACTGGCCCAGCGGCTGGTGGCGGTGAAGAACCAGACCGCCATGCTCACCACCTTCAACGAGGCGGACATGAGCCAGGTGAAGGAGCTGCGCGCCGCGTGGCGCGAGCGCTTCAAGGAAGAGCACGGCGTGGATCTGGGCTTCATGGGCTTCTTCGCCGCGGCCACCGCCCGCGCCTTGCAGGACTTTCCACAAGTGAACAGCCGCCTGGACGGCAATGACTTGGTGGAGCCGGCCCATGTGGACCTGGGCATCGCCGTGAGCGCGCCCAAGGGTCTGGTGGTGCCGGTGATCCGCAACGCCCATGCCCTTGGTCTGGAGGAGCTGGAGCGCGAAATCGCCCGTCTGGCTGGGCGCGCCCGGGAAAACCGCATCACCATCGTGGAGATGACGGGCGGCACCTTCACCATCAGCAACGGCGGCGTCTTCGGCAGCCTGCTGTCCACGCCCATCCTCAATCCGCCCCAGTGCGGCATCCTGGGCCTGCATGCCATCCAGGACCGGCCCGTGGCCGTGGCGGGACG
>CAIWAD010000253.1 GCA_903910645.1 uncultured bacterium
AATCGCTTCTCAGGATCGCCTTCACGCGACACTCCAGTTTTTCCCTGAGCTCTTTGATGGAACCGTCAGACAGAAATTCCACTTGTCCGGGACGCACTCCCTGCTTGAATCCGGAAAAACTCTTGAAGCGGGGTGCCAGGACTTCGCTCACTTTGCGTTGTCGATCCCCATGGTCGGGCAGGATCAGGGCGATCAGAAGCCTGGAGTTCCTGTCCACCGTGTACGTCTTCTGCTCCTTCTCCTTTCGCACGGCGAACTTGGTGCACATAAGCAGGGTCGCGGCATCCCCAATGATCTTTTTGGGTGTGGCGTGTCGCTCTTCAATTTCAATCAACAAGACAATACGACCTGATGGCTTTGCAATCATTACATCCACATCCGCCAATCGATTTTTGTTGCACACCTCGTCACCACAGAAGCCTTTTATCGCTACCACATTTTCTTCCTGTGAATCCCCGTGATCATAAAACACCACGTAATCAGATGGAGCACCAATCTCGTTCACGTTGGCTGTCAGCCATTTTCCGAATTCACAGGTCATGTGTCCTTGGGTCGGCACTGCTATTACACCTGCTTTCTTCTGCCTGTTGGTGAAACTGCCAGATCAAGCCCTGTTGCGCGCATGCGCGTCTCCACCCCCTCACTCTGGCAATGCCGTGACCGCCGGCATCCGTCAGTCGCCAGCAGCATCAAGTTGCACAACAAGCAGGGAGTGGTCAGACAGGCCTTCTATGCGTGGTTCATCCACATAGTCGATGCTGGCAATGCGCTGGGCGAGCGGGCGGCTACCAAAGGCGTGATCGATGCGAAAGCCGTTTCCACGCGTACTCCACCAACTGTACTGCCGCCTGTTGCCATGGACCGAGCGCCACAGATCGCGCCATCCCTTGCGCTCAAGATCATCCAGACAAGTGGACGCAATGAAGGTCTTTCCCACCTCATCCAGACCGTGTTTGCCTGTGTTGAAGTCTCCGATGATCATCACTGGAGTGTGCAACTCGTGATCGAGAAGGGAGATTAGGTACTGAAAAAGCGGAACCTTGGCGCGACCCAAAGGAAAATACACCCCGATTACTTTGACACCATTTACTGCAACAGACACGACCCTGTTCAACAGATCGTCCGATAATCCGTGCTCGTCCAATCGAATTGAATCATCTCTTGTGGATACGAACACGGTGTTTATGCGAGGGTCATCGCACCCTGAGTATTGATGACAATGACCACAATTTTTCAGGTAACGTCGAATGGCTTCGCCGGCCCTGTTCTCCCTGAACTCCGTCAGTACGTGGACATCTGCATCCAAGGCGCCAAGACGGTCACAGATGGCCTCGACCCGCCAACCACCGCCCTGACGGATATTCCATGAGACGACCTTCACCCTGCACACCCCTTATGCCGTGACGCCTGCTGAGAGCGAATGTGGCGTCCCAACCAGCGTCTGCCACTGCGCAAACTCACTAGAGAATTGGAGCTTAACGCCCAGGTTCGCTGGTGGAGAAGGGTGTTGGCTTTGTCTCCTCTGCGATTTCATTTAGTCGACTTTCCGTGAACAACCAAGTATCTGGAATGGTATCAAGGGCCCCAGCAGCTTTGGCGCGATGGGACCAAAGATGATACTCATGGAGAATGGTATCCCCACGACCATTCGCCGCCCGCTTCAACCAATCGGCGATCTGAAACGGTGTGGCAAGGTACATCCTTGGTAACTGGGTGATCGGCACGTTCTTGAACTGAACAAGGCACAGGACCGTCCTGCTGGAGTGCCTTTTCAGCCAAAGATCCGCTGCTGCATGGTAGTTTGCATTTGAGATAAACGACTGAGTCAACCCCCAGCTTCCATCCTTGCTGCCCTTCACTGACACCTTTAGAACGCGATCCCCATCGGATGCAATCAAATCATACTCTGGCTGGTTGGCTCCGTACTGCACGGAAACATCCCAACCACACCGTGCGAATTGCGCGGCTGCAAAGGCCTCAGCCGCTGTTGCCACTTGCCAGGAAGTCTTCATTGCCTACCTGCTCTGACTGGTATTGGTATTGATCTTACAAAGCAAGGGAACACTTCCACACAGATATTGCAAACAGAGCCCGCTCCCCGAACGTCTTCGCCAGTTCTGGCAAAACTGTTTGTTCTTCAAACAGTTCCGCTCCAAATCCCCTCTCTCGGCGCAAGGCGCCCATGCGACACGCTCCGCGCCCAAGTCCGCCCGGCGCGCAGATTTTTTCCTTCTTTCTCCTGCCAGCCCTTGCACAAGGAACATTTGTTCACTACTCTGTGAACACAAAGCCAAGGAGCCGCACATGACGCCGCGCAACACCAACGAGAAGCTGACCAGCCGCCAGGAAGAGGTGCTGGATTTCCTGCGCCAGGCCCTGGAAAAAGGTGGCGCGCCGCCCAGCTACCGGGAATTGGGCGAGCGTTTCGGCATCAAATCCACCAACGGGGTGAAGGTGCTGCTGGATGCGCTGGAGCGGAAAGGTTACCTGCAGCGCGTGGCGGGGCGGGCGCGCGCGCTGGAACTGACGGATGCGGCCCGGGCGGAGGCGCGCGCGCAGCTGCTGGAGTTCTCCGTGCGGCAGGTGCCGCTTCTGGGGCGGGTGGCCGCCGGCGAGCCTATCCTGGCGGTGGAACATGTGGAGGACATGCTGCAGGTGGATGCCCAACTGCTGCGCGGGGAGGAGAATTTCGCCCTGGAGGTGCGCGGGGACAGCATGGTGGAGGCGGGCATTCTGGATGGGGATCTGGTCTTCGCCCAGGTGCAGCCCTCCGCCCGCACGGGGGACATGGTGGTGGCCCTTGTGGGCGAAGAGGCCACGGTGAAGTTCTACTTCCCCGAGCAGGATCGCGTGCGCCTGCAGCCGGCCAACGCCCAGTATGAGCCCATCTATGTGGCGGCGGACAGTCCGGCCTTTCGCATTGCCGGCAAAGTGGTGGGGTTGATGCGCCGCTATCGTTAGCGGCCCCTTTTCAGGTTGTGCCATGCGCTACGAGGACATTGGGGATCCCATTGAGGTGATCACCCTGTACCGCAACGGGGCCATGCACCCCTTGCGCTTCCGCTGGAAGAACCATGTGTACCGCGTCAGCCGGGTGAATGGCGGCTGGCTCAGCGATGAAGGCTACAATCGCCGGCGCCATTTCGCCGTGTGCACGGAAGGCCCGGATGTCTATGAGCTGAGCTTCACCATT
>CAIWAD010000254.1 GCA_903910645.1 uncultured bacterium
ATGATTCCTTTGAATTGCTCTCGAGTGCCGTCGGTGGGAAAGCAGAGCCTGGCTCCGCTTGCATGACTGGTCACATGCAAAGTTAAATGGGGCTCCAGCGGTCGCAGTTGATGTGCCATGGGTCCTCCAGATTTGGCAAGGACCTAAATGCCGTTCAAGCCCCGGAAGTTGCCGTAAAATGCACATACAGCGCGCCTGATTTTGAACGCTGAAAGCCTGTCTTTACATGCTCGACCTTTCCTTGGCTAAAGGAGCAGTTTGTCAGTCGACATGGACGCTACGAGTTCAGTAAATGCCAATACCCGACAGGGCGGGATTGGCTCGAGACCCGGATCAGACCCAGGCGAGACCCAGGCGAGACCCGGGCAAGCCCCGGACCAGCCCCGGGCAAGCCCCGGGCGAGACCCGGACCAGCCCCGGACCAGCCCCGGACCAGCCCCGGACCAGACCCGGGCAAGACCCGGGCAAGTCCCGGGCAAGTCCCGGGCAAGACCCGGACAAGACCCGGGCGACCCCAGAAAAGGCCCCTCCCGGCGGGGAAGGGGCGCAGAGATGCTTGGGTGAGGCCCGGCTTAAGGGCAAATGGCCCGTACCTGGTACAGGCGCGTGCTGTTGGCTCCTGCCGAAGCATCCAGGAAGGATGGCGAAGCCACCGGCGCGCCAAGTGCTGTGAAGGTGCCAGTGACCGTTGCTGAACTGTAGACCTGGTAAGAGCCGGCACCGAGCACGGCCTGCCAGGAGAGCTGACAGCCTTCCGTGGTCCACACGGCATTCAGGTCCAGGGGCGGCGTGCATGTCAAGCCGGTCTCCAGGCAATACCCCAGGTCCAGTTGGTAATAGCGCAGGGGATCCAGCATGTCCTGCACCAGTCGGCTGCTGCCATTTCCCGCGCCGGCCTGGCTGAACACCCACATGAGCCAGCAAGGTTCCGGGTTCATGCCACGCAGGCTCAGCCAGCCATCAGCCAGATCCAGCGGCGTATCCAGCACCAAGCGGTAGTCCCAGGAGGGCAGAATGCCGTCGTTGCAATTGCCGCAGTCGTAGTCCACGCTGGGCGTGCCCACCAGATGGGCCATCTGGCGCCGCAGCAGTTCACCGTCCAAGCCACGGAACTCTGCCGCGAGCCACAGGGTGTCCAGTGTGCAGGTAACCCACCCGCCCCCGCTCACCACCTCGTGATTGGCGCGGAAATTCACGGCCACAATGGCCTCGTCGGCGTGAAAGCGTTCAGCCAGGATGGGCCAGCCGGATGCAAGGGCCGCATCGTCGGAAGGAGCGCTCAGGTACCACGCGGAGTGATTGGCCGGCAAGGGTTCCTGGCAGGCGTCGAAGGGATACAGCACCACGCGTTCCCAGGCGCTGGCTGCGGCATTGGCAGGCACATGACCGTCCCAGGCCACCACTTGCAAATCCAGCACAAGAGAATCCGGCTGTGCAGGCAACTGGGCCACCCACTGTTCTCCGCCTTCCCAGGACATGGGCAGCACCTGCGCCGGGCCGTCCAGTGGACGCCACCACAGGTCTGCCGCGGACACGCCGCTCAGCAGGTCGTGCAGGGTGACGCGCACGGGAATGGGCTGGGTGCTGGTCTGGTCGGGCAGGGACACCCAGGCAATGTCCGGGCCAATGCGATCCGCCAGGCTTAGCTCCACACTCAGGGAATCCGCAATGGCACCGCCCAGATCCAGGCGATTCACCATCACGCCACGATCCCCATCCACATTCTCCAGGCCCACTGTGGCACTGGCCACATCAAGCTCGTCCACATTCAAATAGTTGAAGCGAATGCCGCCGTCGGCATGGAGCAGCACCTGGAAGTCGAAGAACCGCGTGCCGCCATCCGCCACCATGTGGTACTGCACAATGAAGCGCTGTGCCTCGGCCTTCACCCAAATGGTTCCTGGGTAATAGGAGCTGGAGCAGGAGAAATTGTCCCACAAGGGAGCGATGATGCCATTGGGCGAAGCCTGGGCCAAGGGCAGATTGCGGTTGTAGGTGATGTTGAAGCTCCAGTCCATGTCCAGCACCAACAGACCGTTGCCACTCACACGCAGGCTGTCCACCCAATTCCCGTAGAAGGGCATGGTGAAGCCCAGGGCGAAGGGGATGGAATAGCCCTGAAAGAGCTGCATGGGCGTGCCGGTGGAGGAGATGTCCGCCCACTGGAAGGGTGGGCCCGCCGCGTCCCGGCTGTTGATCCAGGCGTAGCCGCTGCTGTCCGTCTCTGCACTGGTGATGCGGTGCGCGAAGCGCCAGGTGGGGCTGGTGGTGGACAACCCCAGATTGTTCACTGCGGTGATGCGGTAATCCACCACGCCGAGGATGTCCGGGATGACGGCGCTCCACAGGGGCGGCGCGCCCGCCATGGGAGTGCTTTGCCAGACGCCGTTGTCCAGCCGCCATTCCAGGTTGGCCTGGCCCACGCCCTGGGCATCCGTGATGCTGGCTTCCACCGTCCAGGGACCCGGCAGGAGGCTGTCCACCAGGGGCGAGTGTGCAATGACCGGGCCAGGGGTGGCCAAGAGGAAGCACAAACTGTCCGCCACCGCGCTGCCTGTGCCCAGTCGATGCACGGTGAAGCCGTCGCTGCCCGTTGCATTCTCCATGCCCACCGTGGAGCTGTTGAGCACGGCCTCGTCCACATTCAACAGGCGGATGCTGATGCGCCCGCTGGGCTCAAGCACGGCCTGCACTTCCACCAGCGGACCACCGGCCTGGGAATGGCCGCGCCACTGCACGAGGAAGCGATTGGTGGCCGTGTCATGCCAGGTCCACATCAGGCCGCCGCCACTGGGACGGGCATTGAGGGAGGCCCAGTACACGGCGATGAGATCGTTGGGCGTGGCGCTGTTGGGAGGTGTTTGGGGCAGACTGGAATAGCCGGAGCTGCTGGCCTCGAATTCCAGCGCGCCGTGGCAGTTCACGCGCACCGTGCTCTTCAGCTGGTTGAAAAAGGGGAAGGCGAAGGGCAGGGTGATGGGATTGCTGTAAGGAAGGTTCGTCAGCGTCAGGGGCGTGCCCACCGTGCTGATGTCCTCCCACTGGAAAGCCGGGCCCTGGGGATCCCGGCTGTTCACCCAGGTGTGGCCAAAGGCATCGGGTCCGCCGTGGGTGTGGCGACGCAGGAAACTCCAGGTGGCGCTGGTGGCGCTGTGGCTGGGTTCATAGGCGTCCGTGGCAACGAAGTAGTATTGAATTTGTCCGCTGATGGCGGGCAGTTCCGCTGTCCATGCAGTGCCACCCAGGAATTGCCCCGCCACCGTGCTCCACGCGCCGTTGTCCGTGCGCCAGTGAAGGGTCAGGGAAGCCACGCCGCTGGGATCCTCCACTGTGGCGGCCAGAGTCCAGGGTCCGAAGCTCTCCGTGTCCACCAAGGGCGTATGGGTCAAGACGGGGCTGCTCACATCCGTGGGGCGGCTGATGCGCAGGCTGAGCCCATCCGCCAGGAGGGCGCCCGCGTTGTTGTTGTTCACTTGCACGCCAACACTGCCCGCCTGGTTTTCCAGGCCAACGGTGGCGCTGTTCACCAGCCCATTGGGCAGATCCAGGTAGTTCACCCACACATCGCCATCCACCTCCAGCACCAGCTGGAAGGAGAGGGGCGTGGTGCCTTTCAGGAAATTCAGCCAACTGGCCACGAAGCGTCCACCCGTGCTGTCCGCCCACACCAGGAGCTGGCTGCCCGCGCCCATGGAAAGGTCATCCCAAAAAGCGGCCAGGATGCCGTTGGGCTGGGCCACGCTGGGCATGGGATAATTGATGTTCTGGTAACCCGTGAAGCTGTTGAAGCAGAGGAAGCCCTCGGAGGAGATCACACAGCTGCTTTGGGTGGTGTCGTAGTGGGGGAAGGCCATGCCCAGGTCAATGGGACCCACGCTGCTGTTGTTGGCGATGGTCTGGGGCGTGCCCACGGCGCTGATGTCCACCCATTGAGGCGCGTGTCCCGCCGTGTCCCGGCTGCTCATCCAGCGATAGCCGTAGCTGTCCGGGCCGCCCCGGGTGGGACGGGCCACGAAGCTCCAGGTGGCGCTGGTGCTGGTGCGGGGCGGGCTGGCTCCATCCGTGGCTGTCAGATAGTAGTCCACCGTGCCTTGCAGCGCGGGAATCTGGGCACTCCACAGGGCGGCGGCGCCGGGGCTCATGGCCATGGTCGTCCAGCTGCCACTCTCCACTCGATAGCTAAGGCTGGCGGAAGCCACGCCGCTGGGGTCCTCCAGCAGGGCCTCCACGGTCCAGGGGCCAACCTGAGGTGTGTCCACCAGGGGAGTGTGGGCAATGGCGGGCCCCATCATGTCCGTGGGCCGCACCAACAGCGAAGCCACGCCGCCGTAGAGAGCGCCGCCCACATTGTTCAGGCTCAAGCGCAGGCCCTGCGCCCCGCCCGTGTCCTCAATGCCCGCGCTGGCGGAGTTCAACTGCAACACGGGCATGGTGAGGTACTGGAAGAGGATGTCGCCGTTTTCGTGCAGAATCAGTTGGAAGGAGATGGGCTCGCCGGCTTTGGTGAAGTTTACCCAGCTGGCCACAAAACGCCGGTTTGCGCTGTCGAACCAGGTATAAGCCTGGCCCACTCCCGGAGTGAAGGCCAGGTCATCCCAGAAGGGCGCCACCACTGCGTTGGGCAAGGCCGCGTTGGGAATGGCGTTGTTGGCGCCGTAGCTGCTGGCCAGTGCCTCGAAGGCGAGGAAGCCGTCGCTGCTCAGGTAGCACTGGGCGTGCACGCTGTCGTAGAAAGGGAAATCCAAGCCCAAAGGAAAGGGTCCGGCCGTGCTGGCGCTACTGGAAAAGTTCACCGGTGTGCCCACCGTGCGGATGTCCACCCAGTTGAAATCCGGCCCCGCCGCGTCCAGGCTGTTGCGCCACAAATAGCCGTAGCCGTCAGGTCCACCCTGGGTGGCGCGGGCAGGAAGGGTCTCGCTCACTGATAGACCGAAGGAGCCCTCCAGCAGGGCGGTGTGACTCACCATCAGGTGGTAGCTGCCCGCCTGCAGACCCACATTGAGCAGGCGGCCGGTGCCCGCCATCAGGGCGCAGGTGCCGCTGGTGTTGCTGGCCATCAGCTGGCCGCCTTCACAGGGCGGCGCGTTAAAGAGGTACAGGTCGGCCGCGTAGGATGTGGCGGCGTCGCAGGCATCAAAATTCCATTCGCCCCCATGTGGAATGACAATGTCCACGCCCTGCTCGCCTGCCATGCTGCTGTAGATTTGGGGCGCGCCCACCGTGCTGCCTGTCACCGTGTCTGGCGCCGCCAGATTCAGGGTCTGGGAGGCGTAGAGGTCGCAGGCGCTGGCACAGGCCTCCGCGCCAAAACCCACCGTCAGGGTATAAGGTCCGCCCACTGTGGCGCCACCGTAGCCGTCCACCACCACGAAATAGCTGCCCGCCGACAGACAGCAGCCCGGAATGGTGCTGCGCGTGGTGGCAGGCGTGCACAAGGTGCTGTTGTCATTGCAGGCGCTCAGCAGGGTGCCGTCGGCCAGGGTGATGCCCACCACGCTGTTCCAGTTGCTGGTGGTGCACAGATCCACACTCACTGCGGTGGATTGGGACAAGGTGAAGCTGTACATCACATCCTTGCCGCCAAAGCTGTTGGCCGAATGGGTGTCCACCTGACAATACCGGGCCGCCACGGAGCTGTCGTAGTCGTTCACGGCCGTGGCCGTGCTGCCGCTGTCCGTGTAGGTGCCGCCTGGACTAAAGGCTATGGGCGTTGCCGAGGAGAGTGTTTCACCTCCCACAGCCCAAGCCAGGCTCATGGGCAAAAGGAATACGGCTCCCATGTGCAGGCAGTGACGCAGCATGCTGTCCTCCGGTTCATTCGCTTCGGATTGGCCAGGAAGAAGGCAGTGCAAAGCTTGGGCCAGAGTGATGTGGCGCACATGTTGAATCCCACTTCATCATCTGAAACTTTCACGCATCTTTATTCAAAATAAATAGGATGGACTGTGCCGCAGACCTAATCAACTTGACGGAATTTGAACAGTTTAGACTCTGGACCTTCAATAAATGGAAGCCCCCCGCCCGAAGGCGGGGGGCCGATGGATCGCTGGACCGTGGTGGCGCGTCAGCCTATTGGCAGACGGTGACCACGCGGTAGAACTTGCGGCCGGCGCTTTGCGCTCCCAGATCCGTGTAGGAAGTGGTGGCACTGGTGCCCAGCAGCGTGTAGGTGCCGTAGCCGTCGGTGCTGGCGTACACCGCGTAGCTGGTGGCGCCTGCGGTGGCACTCCAGCTCAGGTGGGAGTCGCCGGCAGTCATGGACACGGCCAGATCCACCACCGGGTCACAGGGTTGAACGGTGGTGAAACAGTAGTTCAAGTCAAAGGTGTCCACCCCCCAGCCCGTGCCGTCATTCAGCAGGCTGCTGGCGTCTGCGCCCGTGGCGCTGTTCAGCCACAGGAACCAACAGGTGGTGCCGCCCGTGCCAACAATGCTCACATAGCCATCAGCCTGGAAAAGCGGAGTGGGCAGGTCGTAGTGGTAATCCATGGAAGGATAGGAGGTGGAATAGGTGTCGCCCGCCGTGCCGGTGATGGTGGCGTTGTAGGTGGCGGTCTGGGTCATGGCCAGATCGAAGAAGGTAATGGTGAAGGTCATGGGATTCTCGGCGCACACGCCCCAAGACACGCCATTGTGGTAGAGGGGAATGCCGCGGAAGTCCACGGCGCTGATGCCGCCAGCCACCTGGCCGAAGTGCTCGGCGCGCGCATAACCCGCTTCCACATCCGATGTGCCGGCTGTCCAGGCGTCGTTCACACCGGCGGTGGGCTGGCAGTCGCTGTAAGGATCCACCCAGGTGCAGGCCTGGCAGCTTAGGGTCAAAGCGTAGTCGGCGGGCGTGTCCACACCGGCGAAGGCGTTGTGGGACACGAAGACGAAATAGGATCCGGCCTGCAGACAGGCGGAAACAAGGGTCTCGTCCTGGCAGAAGCCCGCTGCGTCGGCGCTGGCCAGCACCAGGGTGCCGTCGCTGTTCAGCAGCAGGATCTGGCCGTTGAAACTCTCCACATCCAGGGTGGCCGTCAGGATGGCGTCGGCGGTCAGCACCACTTCGAACCAATCCGTGTCACGCAGGGTGTCGCCCACGGTGAAGGTGGTGCCGCAATAGCTCTGGCCGCAGATGAGGTTATTGAATTCCGTGGGGCTGCCATTGGGTTCCACTTCGGCATCGCCCGTGCAGGTGATGTCCTGGCAGGTGGCACAGGTGACATTCAGGGTGTAGGCGCCGGAAGCGCTGCTGTAGCCTTCCACCACGACATAGTAGGTGCCCACATTCAAGGCGTACTCCAACTGGCTCTGCAGACTGCAGAAGTCGTCACTGGAGGCCAGTTCCACCGCGCCCACATCCGTGGGGCAGCGATCGTACAGGCGCAGGTAGGTGTCCCAGGTGGAACCGCCACACAGGCTGAAGGTGTACACCGCGCCGGGCACCGTGTTGGTGATGCTGTAGAAGGCGTCGGGGGCGGTGTTGCCCACATAGCTCACCCCGCCCGTGGTGTTGCCCGTGTAGCTGCCTCCGCAGATGGCCACCGTGGCCGCATCGCAGGGGCTGACATAAGTGCAGTTCTGGCAAGTGACGGTCAAACCGTAGTTCACCGGTGTGCTCAGACCCGTGAAGCCATTGGGACCCGCCCACACGTAGTAGGTGCCGGCGGGCAGGCAGTCCGTGCTCAGGGTCTCGTCGGCGCAGAAGCCGGCGTCATCCACGCTGGCCACCACGGTGGAGGCATTGCTGGCCAGGATGAACAGGGCGCCATCGAAGCTGCCGCAGTCCAGGTTGGCCGTGATGACACCGTCGTGCAGCAGAAGCACTTCATACCAGTCCGTGTCGCGCAGAGTGTCGCCCACGGTGAAGGTGGTGCCGCACACGGTCTGGCCGCAAGCGATGTCGCCAAAAGCGCCATTGCCGTTGGGGCCGTCATTGGGCTCCACTTCCGGCGTGCCCGTGCAGGTGATGGGCGGGCAGGAGCAGGATGTGGCACTCAAGCTGAACGTGTAGTTGCCGCTGTAGTTCGAGTAACCAGACATCACCAGCGTGTAGGTGCCCGCCGGCAACGTGCCACAGGCCTGGCTCCACTCCGAAGCCCAGCTGTAGGCCGTGCACGTGCTGTTGCCATCATTGTAGAGCAACTGGGTGCCCCCGTTGCAGGGGTTTCCGCTGTAGAGATAGCTGTCGCTGTCAAAACTGGTGCCGGTCATGCAGCTGGTGAAGTCCAGCTGGGAAGACTCGGTCAGGGTGAAGACATAGCCCTTATCGCCAGCCGTGCTTCCCAACACGTTGGGAGCGCCCACATTGCTGCCCGAACCCGTGTAGGGCAGGGTGATGTTGGTCAACTGGGCGTTGAACGTGTCGCAGGGGTTCACCACGCCGCAAGGGCTGGCGCCAAAGTTCACGGTCAGGGAGTAGGGACCGCTGCCCGCACCGTAGGCATCCACCACGATGTAGTAGGTGCCCGCCGCAAGGCAGCACGCCGGAATGAGCGAAGAGTAAGAGGCGCAACCAGAGCCGTCGTCATTGGATGCCACCAGCGCGCCTGCGGAGTTCACAATGCCCAGACAGCTGTCGTAGGTGGCACCGTTGCAGGTGGACACGGTCACTTCGTAGGCGGCGGGCAGAGTGAAGCTGTACACCACATCCGGACCCGCGAAGGAGGAGCCACTGAAAAAGCTGGTGTTGCAGGACACCGGGGCGGTGGCGAAGGTGTAATTGTTGGTGGTGCCCACCGTGGTGCCCGCGTCCGTGTAAGTGCCGCCCGCCGTGAATGTGATGGGCGTGGCCGTGGCATAGGTGTCGCCGCCTGTGCGGTTGGCCGAGCCGCTGCCCTGGTGCGGGAAGAGCGCCGCGGTCATCCAGGCGGGAACATCCTGGTTGCTGGCCTTGAAATAGCTGTACATGGCCTCGAGCTCACTTTGATCGCCCTTTGGCACGACCTGGAGCTGGTTGCCGGTGCTGGCGGACGCTGACACAGCCTGCACCTTCACCGCGGGCTGTCCGCCCCTGGTGGCCGTGCTGGCCTTGTGTGTGCCACCAATTCCGCTGGGAGATGTGGCTGCCACGGCCATGGCCGTGATGCCGCAACACAAACCCAACGCGAGCATCTTCTTCATGGAAGCCTCCTTGGGGGAAGTGAAATGGAAATCGTCATTTGTTGTGACAGGTGATGAGCGGGGGAGTGCTCACTACCTGTTCAGTGGAACGCAAGTTTTGTGCCACGATTCAGTCACAAAACTCACGAATCAAGATTCATCAAAGAAAATCCATCATCCTCTTCATACCAATTAGCAAATCAAGAGAATGACGGATGTTGAACATAGGCGAGTGCGGAATCGGGCACCTGCCGGAGCCCGCCCTCACCTTGCGTGGAAAGATCGGCAAGTGCCATTGGAGACTTGAATGGCTGTAAAAAGGGCGCCCCGTCGGAAGACGGGACGCCCTTTCCAGGAATCAAGTAAGGTATCAGCGCTGGAACAGGGCTTTCACCTGCACGGGCTGCACACGCGGGTCCATCAGGGGCCGTGTGCCACTGCGCGAGGCCTCCGGCCGCTGCACGGGCAGCAAGTCTTCCATGCGGCGCGTGGTGATGCCATCCGGATGGCGGGCCAGTCGCCGCAAGCCGGCGGTGGCTGGCACAGGCACGCAATCCCGCACGGCGCGGAAATAGCCTGCCGTTCCCGAGGCCGGCACCAGGGCCAGACCCAGCTCGGAAGGCTCCGTGGCCACCACGGTGGCGGCGCTGAAATCATATGCGTTGGCAGAGCGCAGAACCTTCACCATTTCGCCGGGGAAGGCCGCCCAGGTGATTTCAAAATTGCCGCCGGCGGGACCGTCCACGGCGATGTCAATGGCGGAGCAGGAGCGCATGAAGTCCACATCGTCAATAAACCAGCTGTCGGCATAGCTGCCGCCGTAGTAGAAACTGCAAGCCAGGGAATCCGGCAGACTGTCCAGGCTGGCCGTCAGATGGGCCCAGGTGGGAGATTGCTGCTGGAAACTGGTGATGTCGAAACCGTAGAGATATGTGAGCAGGCCGCCTTCCACGCCATAGACCAATAGAGCGTGATCCTGGGTGTCCGCCGGATAGTTCTGGGTGTAGGCGAAGCGCCAGCTGATGTCATCCAGGTTGGAGTTGTCCAGGAAGGTGTAAAGCTCGGAGGAGGCCGTGTCGCCTTCTGCCGTGTAGATGTGGCCGGCCAGGTAGCCGTGTCGGTTCAGGCCGCCACTGTAAAGCTGCCAGGTGCTGCCCGTGATGGAGGTATCGCCGGAGGCGGCCAGGTACCAGTCCAACTCCCCGGGAGAGCCGGTCCAATCATTGGTCAGCTTGCCTTCACTGCTCCCGGCAATGGCGAAGAAGCTGGCCACATCCGTGGGCAAGGCGTTGCTGGTCCAGCTCAGGTTCACGCTGGTGGTGTCGCGGTACACGGCCGCGCTGCCCGGGCTGTAGGTGAAGGTGACCAGGGCGCTGTCGCCGGGCGCCAATACCCGAGGCAATCCGCCCTGGATGCTGGCGCTGTAGGTGGCAGGATTGGTGGTGGCCAGGCCCGTGATGGTGGTGTTCATGCCGCCGGTGTTGAACGCATAAAAGGTGTCGCTGCGGCTTTGGTTCACCTCAAGGCGCCCCATGTCCACGAAGCTGTTGCTCAGCATGCAATTTCCGGGAGGCGTGGTGCTGTAACACAGCTCCACTTCCTCAAGCAGGTCGCCACGGCTGGTGAACCACCAACCCCAGGCGCTGGTGCCGGCATTGTACATCTGGCAACCCAGGGCATATCCCAGACCGTTCACGCCCAAGGGGGCCAGCTTGTGGCCAGTGACCGAGGGCACGAACTCCCACACCACATGGAAAGGCACGCCCGTGGCGAAGCTGTAGTTCAGCGGGCTAAGATCCACCGTGTCCCAAGTTCCATACACCGCAGCGAACCCATTGGCGGACACGGCCATAGGACCCGCAACAACAGCAAGGGGTGTTCCAGGATCCGCAGGATTGTCGCTGTAGACGGACACATTGAAGGTGCCCTGATGCCCCACGATGGGAACCAGATTGTTGTTGTAGAACTGCAGGCGCAGGGTCATCAAGTCGCCGGCGGCCACCGGGTTCAGGTAATAGGCCACCTTGTTGAAGGTGTTGGCGCCGGAGACCAATGGGAAGCTGGCGTACCATGCAACGGTATAGCCCGTGTGGTAAGCGATGAAGTTGCAATCCTGCGCCCTCGCCTGGCTTCCCAGGGTCAGGAGCAAGGTCAGCAGATAGAAGAGGCGACGGATCATGGGAACCTCCGGGTGCTTGCTGGGAATGGATCAAATCGTGATAAATCAGGATGCTGCAAGGTTCATGCCGCTTGTTACATTTGGCTTGACTAATACTGTTTAAGGTTGAATTGAATATAGCATTTCAATTAAGCGAACAAGCCTTTCATGTTAGTGCGCTGACAGGTGTTTCTGCCTGTTCAAAATCCGGCGTCTGTTATAAAAAAGGCCCGGCGTGGGCCGGGCCTTGGTACACCTGAATCCATCCCTTCTCAGATGTCGGGGGACAGGAAGGGGTAAGTGAAGTGGGTGGGGGCGGCGTAGGTCTCTTTCACCGTGCGCACACTGGCCCAGCGCAGCAGGTTGAACAGACTTCCCGCCTTGTCGTTGGTGCCGCTCTTGCGCGCTCCGCCGAAGGGCTGCTGACCCACCACCGCGCCCGTGGGTTTGTCATTGATGTAGAAGTTCCCTGCCGCGCCCTTGAGGATGCGGTCCGCCACAAGCACGGCCTGGCGGTCCAGGGCGAACACAGCCCCCGTCAAGGCGTACTCGCTGGTGGCATCGGCCACGCGCAGAGTCTCCTCGTACTGCTCATCCTCGTAGACCATGAAGGTGAAGACCGGTCCGAAGATCTCTTCCTCCATGCTCTTGAAGTGCGGATTGGTGGTCTGGATCAGGGTGGGTTCAATGAAGTAGCCCTGGCTGTCATCACAGCCGCCACCCCAGATCACCTCCGCGTCCGGCGCGGTCTTGGCGTGGTCGATGTAGCCCTTGATGGTGCGGTACGCGCCCTTGTCGATGACGGCGCCCACAAAATTCGTGAAGTCCGCCACATCGCCCATTTTCACCTGGGACAGCTGGGCAAAGAGCTCTTCCTTCAGCGCCGGCCACAGGCTCTTGGGGAAATAGCCGCGGCTGGCCGCCGAGCACTTCTGGCCCTGGTATTCGAAAGCGCCGCGCACCACGGCGGTGGCCAATTGCTTCACATCCGCGCTGGAGTGGGCAAAGATGAAGTCCTTGCCCCCTGTCTCACCAACAATGCGCGGATAGCTCTTGTAGGTGTCCATGCCCTCGCCAATGATGCGCCAGAAATCGTTGAACACGCCCGTGGAGCCCGTGAAGTGGATGCCCGCCAGATGGGGGCTGCTGAAGATCACATCGCTGCAGGAGCCGCCGGGGAAGGGCAGGAACTGGATCACGCCCGCGGGCAAACCGGCTTCGCGCAACACCTTCATGATCACCCAGTTGCTGTAGATGGCCGTGGTGGCCGGCTTCCAGATAGCCGAGCATCCCATCAGGGCCGGGCTGGTGGGCAGATTGCCACCAATGCTGGTGAAATTGAAGGGACTGACGCAGAAGACGAAGCCTTCCAGACCGCGGTACTCCAGGCGATTCCACATGCCGGCCGGGCTGATGGGCTGCATGTCCTGGATTTGTTGGGCGAAGTAGACATTGAAGCGCCAGAAGTCCGCCAGCTCGCAGGCGCTGTCGATCTCCGCCTGGTACACGGTCTTGGATTGGCCCAGCATGGTGGCGGCGTTCACCTCGTCGCGGTACTTGCCGCAGAGCAGGTCGGCGGCGCGCAGAAAGATGGCCGCACGGGCTGGAAAGGGCATCTCCGCCCACAGGCGGCGGGCCTTCTCGGCCCCTTCCACGGCCTGTTGGGCCAGCTCCGGCGTGGCCAGGCTGCAATGTGCCAGCACATGGCCGTGGCGATGGGGCATCACCGCATCCCGGCGCTGCTCCGTGTGGATTTCCTCGCCATTGATGAGCAGCGGAATGTCCAGGACCTGGCTGCTCATCTCCTTCAATTTGGCCTGGATGGAGGCCCGCTCGGCGCTGCCCGGCGCATAGGCGCGGACCTGCTCGTTATAGGGAACGGGTACGGGGTACGAGGGAAGCATGAGTGCTCCTTAAAGCTTGCGTTTGCGCCGGCTTTTGCGCGGCGCGCATGCAATGTCGGTGGCAGGGTGGAGGGTGTCAAGGGTGTGGTGCCGGTGTGGTGCCGGTTGGGTGCCGGTGGGGTGCCGGTGCGGTGCCGGTGTGGTGCCGGTGCGGTGCAGGTGTGGTGCCGGTGCGGTGCCAGTGTGGTGCCGGTGCCCGTCCACCCACCCAAACAGCATCATCCATTCGCGAGTAGCAGCTGGGCGGATAGTCTCGACATCATGACATCCGGAAGGATATCCCAGCGTTCATTGGGTTGAAAGCGCATGATGAGAAGGGATCTGTGGCTCGGGGACAAGAGCTGCTGTGAAGGGAAAAGCGCAGAGCCAACCAGTTATATGTTTGGTCCTCGCCGCTCGGCTATTCCCGCCTCTCTTGGTAGAATGACCCGCAAACATCACCCCGCTTGTCACCAATGCAGTGGAGCACCCATGCAATCACATCCCAACGCTTTCGCCCGCCTGTGGACTGGAGCCCTGGC
>CAIWAD010000255.1 GCA_903910645.1 uncultured bacterium
ACCACCAGACCATCGCCAGTGCGCAGGTGGTGGCGCTCCAGCGCCATGTGGGATTTGAAGAAGACCGACATGAGGTCGATGAGGAAGAGCTTGCGCATGAAGGGCCTTTCCGGCCAATTGAATTGCTGTGATGTTGCGGTCCGCCTGGAAGATGGGGAAAGGAATCCGGTGCCAGGACCGCTCCTGGCACCAACCTGGCACCGAAAATCCCCCGGCAACCCGAAGGCCGCCGGGGGACTTTACTTGTGAAGCCCGGGCTGTGCCGTCAGGCGGCACCGCCGTGGCTTACTTCACCAGGATCATCTTGTGGGCCTGGCTGAAGCCGTTCACTTCCATCTGGTACAGGTACATGCCCGACGCGACCTTCATGCCCGCATCGTTGGTGGAATCCCAGCGCACCTGATGGCGACCGGCGCCCAGGGGCTGATTCACCAGCTCGCGCACCTGCTGACCCATCATGTTGAAGATGGCCAGCTTCACCAGTCCACTCTCGGGGAGGGCGAACTCGATGTGCGTGGAGGGGTTGAAGGGGTTCGGGTAGGCCGCGCCCAGGCTGTACGCGCTGGGAACAACCGCCGAATTGTCCAGGGCGGCGTCCTGGGTCTCGAAGCCACTGTTCACCAGCGACCCCTCCACCAGGCTCATCTGCGGACGGCCGTCCACCAGGGCGCGCAGGCGCACGGTGGCCACCAGGTCGGTGCCGGCGAAACCAGTGGCTTCGCGACCCTTCTTGGCGGAGGCCAGGATCAGCACATCGCCGTCCTCTTTCACCAGGTAGTCTGCGGCATGGAAGGCGCCCAGCACCTGCTCCATGCTGGCACCCACCAGCTCCAGTCCGCTGTGGCGGAGGCGCACATCCAGGGCGCGCACATCCACGGCACCCTTCAGCTCGATCTGCACATCGAAGTCCTGGCCGGCGGCCACGAAGCTCGGGGCGTCAACGATGCGGAAGGAGGCGCCGGCATTGGAGCTGCCCGTGGCGCGGTACACCAGCGGCACGCCAGAGGTGCCCTGGTTGGCGTTCACCAGCGCCAGGTCCGGAATGTGGATCCAGTTCGTCGAGAAAATCTTCTCGAAATCGCACAGGGCATTCCAGCTGGTGCTGTCGGGACGCGTGTTGTATGCGTTCTTCACCGCAGTCAGGTCGGTGGCGTCGATCTGATTGTCGGGCTGGGCGTCGCCATTCTCATCGGTGTAGCCAGCGCAATCTCCCGCCAGCAGCTCAAGACGCTGCTGGGCCAGTCCCTGCGTGATCCGCTGCGTGTAGATGGGATCGATGTCGCCAAGGTGGTCGCCGTGCTGCACCTGCACATTGGTGGTGCCATCCAACCAACCATCCACATGCACCGTGAAGTCGTACTCGCCATCGGGCACGTTGCGCAGGTGGTAGTGGCCGGCCTGATCCAGCTCAACCTGAACGCCGGGCGTGACCGCATCGGTGTCGTTGGTGGTGCTGAACAGGGTGTCCCAGGCCTCCACGCCCTGCACGGCGCCCGAGGGGGCCACCGCGATGGTGGAGGTCATGCCGGTGAAGTCGTTCACGCCTTCCAGCTCCACATTCCCCTGGAGCTCGCCCAGCGGATAGCTGGTGGCACGGGCGGCGGGCAACTGCACCAGAATGGGCATCTGGTTGGCATTGCCATCAATGAAGGTGGTCCAGCGACCCGCGGGCGGATCCTGGTCGAAGTACAGTTCGGTGTC
>CAIWAD010000256.1 GCA_903910645.1 uncultured bacterium
CCAGCACAACTGTTTCCGCCAACTGCTTCTCCGCCAGGCGCTGGGCGCAAGTGGCCCCCACATTTCCGGCGCCGATGACCGTGATCTTGCTCATGCTGACTCCTCATGGGTGATTCGGTTGGAGGATGCCCCGCCGTCCAATCCCTTCCCGGACGGCCCGCAGGGGCCATATCCCCCTGTTGTTGATCCCTTGACAATATAGGGCCGCGCCCTTGTGGCCACAACGCGAAAGGGCCCGCGCGGGGCCCTTCACTTTGGAATTCTGTCAGCATGCGCGTGCTGGCCGCAGGTTCAGTTCTCGATCTCCGGATTCTGCTCCAGATCCTCGTCGATCATGGCTTGTTGGCGCTCACAGCGCTCCCAACAGGCCTGGCAGAACCAGGTTTCGGGGATGTAGGAGTCAGGGACATAGTGCAATGCAGGATCCTCCGTCAGGCACATCCCGCAGTAGATCCCCTCGCTCCAGCTTTGACCAGCCATTTCAGCCCCCGCATTTCGTACTCGAATTCAAGTCTCGAGAACTCTTCGTGATTGGCTGCTCCCGAACGCCAGCAATGAGGGCGAGTCCGGGACTTTCTTCCAGTGGACCACGCCTACACCGCGGTGGCCATGGCGCGACTCTCGCGGATGACCACAACCTTGATCTGGCCAGGGAACTGCATGTCCTGGCTGATCTTCTCGGCAATGTCGCTGGACAGCTTTTCGCTCATCACATCGTCCAGACGGGAGGATTCCGCCACCACGCGAATCTCGCGACCGGCGTAGAGGGCGTACACGCGGTGCACGCCGGGGAAGCCGCCGGCGATGCCTTCCAGCATCTCCACGCGCTTGGTGTAGCTGTCCACACTGTCGCGACGCACGCCAGGACGGGAACTGGAGATGATGTCCGCCGCCGTCACCAGCTCGCTGATGGGATCAATGGGCGGCGCTTCGTTGTGATGCGCCATGACGCTGTTGATGACGATGGGATGCTCGCGCACGCGCTTGCACACTTCCACACCAATGGCCACATGGCTCTTGTCACTGCCGTTGGAATCCGCCTTGCCCACATCGTGCAACAGGCCCGCGCGCTTGGCCAGCATGACATCCAGACCCAGCTCGGCGGCCAGGCTTCCCGCAATGCGCGCCACTTCCTTGCTGTGGTCCAGCACATTCTGGCCATAGCTGGTGCGGAAGCGCAGGCGGCCCAGCATGCGCTTCAGGTCCGGATGCACATTCAAGTGCAGGTCCTTCAGCACCTTGCCCGCCGCCTCGTTCATCTGGTTCTCCACCGTGCGCGTGGCCTTGGTGACCGCGTCCTGGATGGTGCGCGGGCTGAAGTTGCGCGTTTTGATGAGCGTGTCCAGCGCCTGACGGGCAATTTCCCGGCGCACGGGATCGAAGCAACTGATGACGATGGTGTCCGGCGTTTCATCCACGATGATCTTGGTGCCGGTGATGGCCTCGAAGGACTTGATGTTGCGGCCCTCGCGCCCGATGACCATGCCCTTGATGCGGTTGTTGGGAATCTCCACTTCCTTGATGGTGGCCTCGCTGGTGGAGTCGGCGGCCATTTTCTCGATGGTGGTGATCAGCGTTTCCCGCGCCTCGCGCGTGGCGTTCTCACGGGCCTGGGTGCGGATTTCCGCCGCCAGCTCCGCGGCCTCCCGCTCGTACTTCTGTTGGGCCTGATCCAGCACATGGTGGCGGGCCTCTTCCATGGTAAGACCGCTGATGCTCTCCAGGCGCTGCTGCACCTCGCCCAGGCGCTCCTTCAGCTCGTCCTTCAGGCTTTTCTGCTCCTCCTCCTTGTGGTCGAGCATCTTGGCCTTCAGCGTGAGCTCCATCTCCAGGTCCTGCACGGCCTTCTGTGAGCCACGAATCTCCGCCTCGTGGCTCTTCAGCTGCTGCTCCTTCTGCTGCAGCTTCTTCTCCTTCTGCTTCAGGTCGGCCTTGCGGCGGTTCTCCTTCTGCAGCCACTCTTCCCTGGCGTTGATCAGGGCTTGCTTGCGCAAGGTCTCCGCTTCCTGGCGGGCCATGCTCAGGATTTCCTCCCCGGCGCGCTGGCGCTGCTTCTGCAGCGTGATCAGCAAACCGGCGGCCACACCGGCTCCCAGGATGAAGGCAAGCAGACTGACGAGCATGTTATCCATGACATTTTCCTTTTCAAGAAATTGGCCCGGACGGGCTTCAGCGCCGGGCGGGCGGGACGCGCTGCCGCGCGGTATCCGCATGGGGAAGCTAGCAAAGCGGGGCGGGCGAGGCGGGCTACAGCAGTTCCTGCAGCAGGCCGCCCACTTCCTCCCGCGTCCATGCGGGAGCCGTGTAGCGCCCCTGGTTGGGATCGTGAAAATCACTGCCCGCCGAAGCCGACACGCGATTGCGTCGACAGAGGGCCTGCAGGTCACCCACCAATTGGGACCGGTGGCTGGGATGCCTCGCTTCCAGGCCGTCCACGCCTGCGTCCAACAGTTGCAGGGCCGCGCCTTCCGGCAGGCCCTTGCCGGGATGAGCCACAATGGCCAGTCCGCCCAGCCGGTGCACCAGATCCACCGCCTTGCCCAGATCCGGCAAATCCTTGGCTTGCCAAGCCTGTCGTCCTTCCGCCAAATAGTGAAGGAAGGCGGCGTTGACGCTGTCCACATGGCCGGCTGCCACCATCAGTCGGGCCAGATGGGGACGACCCACCGTGCCGCTGTCCAGCCGCCGTCGCAGGGAATCCAGCTCCAGAGGCAAGCCCAGCTCATCCAGACGAGCGGCCATGCCCAACACGCGTTCCCGTCGCATGGCCCGGATGGAGGCAATGAATTCCTCCAATTCTGGCTCACCCGGCTGGATGCCAAAGACCAGCAGGTGAACTTCCACGGGGCCGCTGGGTTCCACGGGAAGGGGCCGACCCTGGGCCACGGCCTCAGCCAGACGCGCCTCCCAGGCCAGCCGCCGCGGCGCTTCCAGCGCGGAGAAACCGCAACTAAGCTCCACTCCACTGAGCGCCTTCACGCCATGCAGGGTGGCTTCCCGGCGGAACTCCGCCACACCCGCCATGGTGTCGTGATCCGTCAAGGCGCCCACCGCCACGCCTGCCCGGGCCATGCGCCTGGCTACTTCACAGGGAGGCAGGGTGCCGTCGGAATGGAGGCTGTGGCTGTGCAAGTCGATGAGTACGCGGGCCAGCCGGTGGCGTTGCATGGTGATCACACGGCCAACATGCGTTCCAGGGCCACCCGGGCGTCCTGGCGCAGCTCCGCGTCCACCTCCACCACATTCACTTCGCCCAGGCGATCCAGCACCCACAACAGATCGTTGGGACTGATCTTCCACATGTTGGGACAAAGGCTGCGGTCCAGGGGCAGGATCTCCTTGTCCCCATGCCGCCTGCCCAGGCGCTGCACCAGATTCAGTTCCGTGCCCACGCGGATGCGGCTTCCCGCAGGCTGGGCCGCGCACCAGTCGATGATGAAGGCCGTGGAGCCCGCCGCATCGGCGGCAGCCACCACTTGGCGCTCGCACTCTGGATGCACCACCACCTTCACATCGGGATCCGCCTCGCGAGCCTGCTGGATCATGGCCGTGTTGAAATGGGTGTGCACATGACAGAAGCCCTTCCACAGCAGCACGCGGGCACGCTGCAATTCCGCGGGGTCATGCCCGCCCATGGGCAGTGCGGGGTTCCACAGCAGCACATCCGGGCCATGGAAGCCCTTGGCGAAGGCCGTGTTGCGACCCAGGTGCTCGTCGGGAAAGAAGAAAAGCTTGTCCGCGCGCCCAAGAGCCCAGTCGAAGACGCGGGCGGCGTTGCTGCTGGTGCAGACAATGCCGCCGTGACGGCCGGTGAAGGCCTTGGTCTCCACATCGCTGTTCACATAGGTGACGGGCAGGACGCCCTGGGTGCCGCCCAGCGCCTCCCCCAGTTCGCGCCAGGCCCGCTCCGTGCCCGTGCGCTCGGCCATGTCCGCCATGGGGCAACCGGCACTGGTGTCGGGGTGGATCACCACTTGATCGTCGCGGGCCAGCAGGCGCGCGCTGTCCGCCATGAATTCCACGCCGCAGAACACGATCCAGCGGGCGCGGGACTGCGCCGCCACCTGGGCCAGCCCGTAGCTGTCCCCGCTGTGGTCGGCGTGCTCGATCACCTCGTCCTTCTGGTAATGATGGCCAAGGATGAGCAGATCATCACCCAGGCGCCCGCGATGGGCGCGGATGCGCTCCGCCATGTCCTGGGGATCCAGACCCAGCCACTCGTCGGGCAGGCTCTGCCGGGGCCGTGCCATGCCATCCACCTTTCTTGATGCGGGCCGCACCTGGGGCGCGGCCCGCCAATGTTCACACGATGATTGTCGGCGGTCTCCCGTCGACACCTTTCCCCTACTCGGCGAAGGTGCCCATGAGGTCCACCATCAGGTGCACGCCCACGCCGGTGGGGCCCGGCACATAGCCGCCCTTCTTGGGCACCCAGGCCGTGCCGGCGATGTCCACATGGGCCCAGGGAGTCTCTTCGCCCACCGCCTCGTTCAGGAAGCAGGCCGCCGTGATGGTGCCCGCGTCCCGCGTGTTGGTGCTGTTGCGGATGTCCGCCACGGTGGACTTCACCATGGCCTTGTAGTCCTCGGCCAGGGGCAGGGGCCAGCACACATCGCCCGAACGGCTGCCCGCGTCCACCACCGCCTCCACCATGGCCGGGTCATTGCCCAGCACGGCGCTCATCTCATGGCCCAGGCAAATCAGCACCGCGCCGGTGAGGGTGGCGAAATCCACCATGCCGTCGGGCTGGAAGGTGCGCTCCGCCCAGGTAAGGGCGTCGCAGAGGAGCAGGCGGCCTTCCGCGTCGGTGTTCACGATCTCCACCGTCTTGCCGCAGAGCAGACGGATGATGTCCCCGGGCTTGTAGCTGCCGCCGTCGGGCATGTTCTCCGCGCTGGGGATAACGCCCATCACATCCACGCCGGGCTTCAGCCTGCTGATGATGTGGAAGAGACCGAGCACGGCGGCGGCGCCGCTCATGTCGTACTTCATATCCTCCATGCTCGCGCCGGGCTTCAGGCTGATGCCCCCCGAGTCGAAGGTGATGCCTTTGCCGATGAAGGCCAGACGACGGGCGTCCTTGCGGCCGCTGCGGTACTCAAGGGCGATGAGGCGGCTCTCCTCCTTGCTGCCCTGGCCCACGGCCAGGATGCCCCCGGCACCCATTTTCTGCAACTGCGCCTCGCCCATCACCTTCACCTTCACCGTGCCGCCGGAAGCCTTGGCAATGGCCTGGGCTTCCGCCGCCAGCGCGCCCGGCGTGATGCTGTTGCCCGGCTCCTGGGCCAGGTTGCGGGCGTGGTTCACGCCTTCGCCCACCAGTACGCCTTTCAGGAAGGCATCGCCCAGGGCCTTGGCGGGTTGATCGCTGGCACGCAGGGACAGGCCCTTCAATGCCACGCCCTTGGGCTTGCTCTTGTAGCGTTCGAAGTTCCAGGTGCCGGCGGCCAGGGCGCGGCCCATCACCAGCGCCAGATCGGCGGGCACAGGGCCATCCTCGTCCACCAGGGGCAGCTCCACCACCGCTTCCTTCAGCTCGCGCTCTTTCAGGGAAATGGCCAAGCCGCCGTAGACCTCGGTGGCCACTTTCAGGCTGAACTTGGCGCGCTCGCCCAGACCCAGCAGCAGCAGGCGGGGCAGCGTCCTGGCGCCGGCGGACAAGAGCAAGAGCTGCTCGCCCTTGTTGCCCTTGAAATTCCCCTTGAGCGCTTCCGCCAGCGGGAAGTGGGCGGTCAGCTGTTCGGCCTCGCCGTTGAGCGCTTCGCCCTTGAACAGGCCCAGGACATAAAGGTCGGCCTTCAGCGAGGCCAGAGCGCCTTTGCGGACGCGGAAATCCATGCTACACCTCGTGGGTTGGTGCCGTGGCCAGGTCCGGCCGCATGCGGCCCAGATCCTGTTCCGGCAGTGCTTGCAAGGCGCCGCCCCATCCTTCCAGCCGGGCGATCACCCCTCGGATCAACTTATCGGGCGTGGAGGCTCCCGCCGAGACGCCCACCACGGCGCGACCGTGGAACCACTCCTCCTGCAGGCCCAGGGCATCCTCGATGAGCCAGGCGGGCCGGCCCATTTCCGCTGCAATGTCCCGCAGGCGACGGGCATTGGCGCTGTTGGCGCTGCCCACCACCACCACGGCCTCCGCCACGCTGGCCAGTTCCACAATGGCTTCCTGGCGCTGCTCCGTGGCGTGGCAAATGGTGTTGTGCACCTCCAGATGCGGGAATCGCACAAGGAGCGCCTCCACCATGCGATCGAACTCCGCCATGCCCTGGGTGGTCTGGCTCACCAGGGCCACCTGGGGCCACTCGGGCAGCGCGGCGGCCTCCTCGGGAAGGCGGATGCGGTGGATGTGCTCCGGCGCCACGCCCATGACGCCCTCCACTTCGTCGTGGCCCTCGTCCCCCAGCAGCAGGACTTCGTAACCCCGAGCCACCAGCTTCTCCGCCGTGCGGTGGATTTTCGTCACCAGCGGACACGTGACATCCAGCACATCCAGGCCCCGCTTGCGCGCCTGCTGGATCACCTCCGGACTGACACCGTGGGCGCTGATGACGAAGATGCCTTCCCGGGCGTCCTCCACGCTGTGCACGCTCTGCACATCCTGGCGCTGGAAGTCCTCAATGACATGGCGGTTGTGCACGATCTCATTCAAGATATCGATGGGGCGGCCGGCGTGCTCGTCCCGGGCCGCCTGGACCATGTCGATGGCGCGCTCGACGCCGAAACAGAAACCCGCTTCACGGGCGAGGTGGATGATCATGCCAGGTCTTTCTACATGAACTATGAACTCTTGTCCTCGAGTCTCGAACACCTTCTCAGCGCGGTGGTTCTCGTTCTCGGACTTGTTCGGCCATCCGGGACTTTCGATCCCGATTGCACTCCCGATGGCGATGCCGGTGCTTGTCATGGCTCAAGGATCGGGTACGAAAGGGCTGTGGAACCTTTGCTCCCTATGCCAAACCCAAATCCTGCGCCACGCGTTTGGCAATGTCCACTCCCGTCAAGCCCACGGTATGCAGCAGGATGCGGCGCTCGCCGTGTTCCACCCAGCCGTCCGGGAGACCCAGGCAGTTCAGGGAACCTCCATGGCCGCGGCGGCTCAATTCCATGCGCAACATGGCGCCAAAACCATTCACCAGAGTGCCTTCCTCCAGAGAGTACAAGGCGCCGCCGTGGGCCGCCAGACGATCCAGCGCCTCACTGTCCATGGGCTTCAAGAATCGCGCATTCACCACGCCACAGTCCACGCCGTGCTCAGCCAGGATCTCCGCCGCCTCCAGCGCCTCACGCACCAGGGCACCAGTGGCCACCAGCTGTGGACCTGTTCCCTGACGCAGCCAGACCCAGGAGCCCAGCGGCAGGGTCTGACCCTGGCCCTGCTCCTCCCAATGAAAACTGTTGTCCTTGGGATAGCGGATGGCGAATGGCCCGGACTCATGGGCCATGGCAGTGTGGATAAGGTCCCGAAACTCGTTGCCGTCCGCCGGGGCGGCCAACACCAGATCGGGAATCATGGCCAGATAGGGAATGTCCAGGACGCCATGGTGGGTGGGGCCGTCCGCCCCCACCAGCCCCGCGCGATCCAACAGGAAAAGCACGGGCAGGTGCTGCAATGCCACATCGTGAACAATGCTGTCAATGGCCCGCTGCAGGAAGGTGCTGTAGATGCACACCACCGGACGCATGCCCGCCGCCGCCATGCCCGCCGCGAAAGTGACGGCGTGCCCTTCGGCAATGCCCGTGTCATAGCAGCGTCCCGGCAGGGAACGGGTGAACTCCGCCAGACCCGTGCCCTCTGCCATGGCGGCGGTGACCGCCACCACGCGGGCATCCTGCCGCGCCAGGGGCTCCAGGATGCGCGGCACCAGATTCTGATAGGCCGGCGCCGTGGGTCGATGGGCGGGCGGAGCCGGAGCGGGAAGATCCCCGTGATCGGTCAGCTTGCCACCCACGCCGTGATACTTTACCGGATCCTTCTCTGCCACATCCAGGCCCTTGCCCTTGACGGTCAGCACATGCAGCAGGCGCGGCCCGCGGATTTGCTTCATGCGCTCCAGCACCTTGAGCAGTCCGGGCAGGTCGTGGCCGTCCACCGGTCCGAAATAGCGGAAGCCGAACTCGTTGAAGAGCAGGCCTGGCGTGACCATGCTGTGCAGACTTTCCTCAATGCGGTGCCCCAGTTCGCGTGCACGCTGGCTGGTGCCCCCGGGCAGTCGGCCCAGAGCTTCCCACAACTGGTCGCGCATGCGATTCAGGCGCGGGCTGGTGGTCATGTCCGTGAACGTGCGGGACAAGGCCCCCACATTGGGGCTGATGCTCATGGTGTTGTCGTTAAGGATCACCAGGATGTCCCGACCACTGCTGCCCGCGTTGTTCAGGGCTTCCATGGCCATGCCGCCGGTCATGGCGCCATCGCCGATGATGGCGGTCACATGGCGCTGCTGCCCCAGATGGTGGGCCGCCTCGGCGAAACCCAGGGCCGCCGAAATGGAAGTGGAGGCATGACCCGCGCCGAAATGGTCGTGCTCGGACTCCGTGCGCTTCAAAAAGCCCGACAGACCCTTGTACTGGCGAATGGTGGAGAAGCGCGTGCGCCGACCCGTGAGCAGCTTGTGGATGTAGGCCTGGTGACCCACATCCCACACCATCACATCCCGCGGGCTTTCGAAGACGCGATGCAGGGCCACGGTGAGTTCCACCACACCCAGGCTGGCTCCCAGATGGCCACCCACCTGGGTGATGACTTCAATCAGGTGATCCCGCAGCTCCTGGCAGACCTCCGGGAGGCGGGACTCGGGCAGATCCCGCAGATCGGCGGGACTTTCAATGCCTTCGATCAGGCGCGACATGCGCGCTCCTTCCTGCTTTCCATTATTCGGCCCCTTCTTCCAATTGGGCCAGGGCCAAGGCCAGCACGCGCTCCCGCAGATCCACGCCATCCAGTTGCCCGGCCTCCAGGGTGGCCCCAGCGGCGAAGCGATGTCCACCGCCACCAAAGGCGCGCGCAATGGCGCACACATCGTGGGGGGCCACGCAGCGCAGATTCAGCTTCACCGCGCCGGAACGCTGCTCGCTGATGATGATGGAGATCTCGCAGCCCTTGATGCCCAATCCCAGGTTGGGAAAGCCCTCCGCATTCTCCCGGGAGGCGCATGCCTGCTCCAGCATGGCGTCCCCCAGCTGGAACTCAAGCAATCGTCCACCGGCATGGGAGCGCCGGCTGGCCAGGAACAAGGCCATGAGATCGTAGCGGGCGGCGGGATAGTTCTGTTCCAGTTCGAAATGCACGCGCTCCGGTCGGGCTCCGGCGCGCACCAGGGCTGCTGCCAGTTCCAGCGTGTCCCCCGTGGTGCTGCTGAAGGCAAACCCGCCCGTGTCTGTGGTGAGGGCGGCGAATAGCGCCTGGGCCACGGCGGGGGAGGGCGCCACTTCCCAGAACGCCAGCAAGCCGGCCACCACTTCGCCCGTGCTGCTGAGCCCAGGAAACACCGCCACCCGTCCGTCCATTTCGTTGGCCAAATGGTGGTCCAGCACCAAGGTGGGCAAGTTCAATCGCTGGATATGGGAGGCCACTTCACCCACGCGTTTCAACCCTGAAACATCCAGAATGATGGCACGATCCATCCCGGGCACAAGCAGCGCATCCAGGGTGGCGGGATCCTCGCACACCTTGGCATCCAGGCTGGCGAACAGGAATCGACAGGGATCCGGCATGGGGGTGGGCAGAGCCACCACCACTTGCTTTCCCTTGTCACGCAACACCATGGCCAGTGCCGCCAAGCTGCCCAGACCGTCCGCATCAGGATTCACATGAGTGGTGAGCAGGAAGGCGTGGCCCTCCTCCAACCAGCACACAATGGCCGACCAGTCGTGGCTGCGGGGATGGGATTCGACGCTTCCACCGGCCGGAACGCGGGGCGGCGGCAACAGCGGGGCGGGCGATGCGGGCAAAGCGCCCGGGGACTGGGACATGGTTTCCTTTCTCAGATGGGCCTGCAACTTAGCATTGGACCCAAGGGGGGGCAAGAAAGCGGACGAATTTGGTCTGGGAAATTGAGGATGATCCGCGTTCAGGCGTGACGAAAGCGCTGGCGCATGGCCTCCACATCCAAATCCAGGGAAATGAGCTGCTCCAGGGAATGGTGGAAAAAGACCGGGTCCAGGTGGTTCAGCATGCGCAACTGTTGGGTGGCCTCCAGCACCGCCCCCCGGCTGGGTTTTTCCCGCTCGCTTAGTTTCAGCCACACCAAGCGGTCCAGAACCGCCTGATCCATGGGAAGCAAAAGATTACCAGGCAATGGTTTCGGCCACAAGCCCAAATCCAGCCCATCATCGGGCCGGCACACTGCACGCAGAAACAAATGCAGGCGGGCGGTGGCGGAACCCTTGGCTGGGCGGGGGAACAAATGGCCCAGGCGATGAGCGCGCAGCTCCTCCTCGTCCGTGCCCTTCTCCAACTCCACCACAAAACGGTCCAAAGCCACAAGTAGTGGGCGTTTGCCGTCCGGACCCAGGCAGTGCAGGAAAAGATCCCCCAGGCTGCGATGGCGGCGCAGGGAGTTGCGCAGGGCGGCCAGCCACAAGCTAAGGGCCTGGGGACCCAGGAAGGACAAGGAAAGATCGGAACACAGATCATCCAGCATCTGGCGGTTGGCCTTCACCAGAGTCAGGGCGGGCTGGCGGCCCAGGCGGTTGAGCAGCACGCAGGCGCATGTGGCGTCCCCGTCTCCATGCCCGGTGCGCAGCATGGCGATGAGGAAGGCGGCAAATTCCCTGTCCCGTGGATGGGCCAGTTCCCGGGCCGGATGAAAGGGATGCGCCCCCGGTCGGGCGAAACGCTCCTCGGCCAGGGCACCCAGAAAGCGGCGCAGGCGCTGCAGGCGGGCAGGCTTCATTGCCCGCCCCCACCAGTGAGAAGGATTTGGGTCACGGCTGCTGCTGCGCCACTTTTTCAATGACATCGTAGCCCACCAGGGCGGCGAAGGCACGCAGCTCTTCTTCCGAAACACCATTGCCTTCCACCGTCACCAGCACTTTCTGAGCCACCACCACCTGGATGGTGCCGTTCTTGTCTGCGGCATCATATTCCAGGCTGGCCTTCTGGGAACCCACCTTGATGAGCTTCTGCCCAGATGCGCTAAGGATCATGGGAGAGGCGAAGGCGGTCATCATCATGCCCAGCATGGGGTTGTCCGTGGCGATGTTCACCGAGCAGGAACTGAAGTCCTCGCCCACCTGGCGCTCGTAGGAAGCCGTGGCGGCCGTTCCACCACCCAGATAGGAGGAACCGCCTGAGCTGCCGGATTCCTGCCGCGTCCAGCCTTCGGGGGCCGCCGGCAGGGCCGCTTCCAGCTTGGCGCCCTTCTGTTGGCGAATAAGCTGAGCGGCCGTGTCCAGATGCTGCATGGCTTCGTCACTCTTGCCTGCCACATAGGCGGCGCGGGCCTCGTCCATCCAGTCGGTCACATCGTCGGCCATGGCAGGGGCGCAAAGCAGGGATACAAGAAGGAGCAGGCGCAACATTTCAACCTCCCGGATGCGTGGAAGGGCCCATCCCCCCGGAAGAACCCGGCACAAGATACCACCCTGGCGGCCCTCTCCCACCCTTCACCCATGAAAAAGCCGGACCCCGAGAGATCCGGCCTTGAATTTTGGCGCTTGTCCGCGAAGAGCCAACAGCTTTCCGCCGCAGCCTACTCCACTCCGCCCGGGGCTTCGCCTTCCGGAATCGTCTCCAGGGCGGGCGCCTCCTCCGGCGCTTCAATACTCAAAAGTTCCACCTCGAAGACGAGAACGCTGTTGGGCGGGATGACATTGCCCGCGCCTCGCTCGCCATAACCCAGGGCAGGGGGAATGACAAAGCGGAACTTGCTGCCCACACTCATGAGCTGCACGCCTTCCGTCCAGCCGGGAATGACATTGCCCAGGGGGAAGGTGGCGGGTTGGCCGCGCTTCACACTGCTATCGAACTCCTTGCCGTTCACCAGCGTGCCCGTGTAGTGCACCGTGACCTTGTCCGTGGCAACGGGCTTGGCTCCCTCGGTGGCGGTGATCACTTCATACTGCAGGCCGCTCTCCGTTGTGGTGACGCCGGTCTTCTTGGCATTGGTCGCCAGATAGGCGGTGGATTCGGCCGCCTTGGCCTGGCTGATGGCCTCCTGACGCTTGGGGCCTTCGGACATTTTGATCTCCACCGACTGCTCTTCCGTCATAAGAAGCGGCTTGCCCTGTCGGGCATCCTCCATGGCCTGCTGGAAAGCGGCCATATCCACATCACCCACCTGATCCTTCAGGTAGTTGCCAATGTCCATGCCAATGGCGTAAGAGAACTTTTGCATGTCCGTGTCCAGGGTCTTCAGGGTCTTCGGCTTGGCGAAGGCGCCGACGGCCAGGGACAGGCTGATGGCGGCCATCAGCAGGATGCGCGGTGTGGCGAAGTTCATAGGATTCAACATCTCCTTCTGTGGGCCCTGCTTGGGCGTGGATGACAATTCAGATCCGGCCTGCAACCACGGGCGAAGGCCAGAGGTTCCCGGACTCAAGCGAAGCTGATGAGCTCCACATCAAAAACCAGCACGGCGTTGGGGGGAATGACCCCGCCCGCGCCCCGGGCTCCGTAACCCAGCTGGGGCGGAATGGTGAAGCGGTAGGTGCTGCCCGGGCTCATGAGCTGCAGGCCCTCCGTCCAGCCGGCGATGACGGCATTCAGCGGGAAAGTGGCGGGCTCGCCGCGCTTCCAGCTGCTGTCGAACTCCGTGCCATTGGTAAGGCGACCGGCGTAATGAACCGTGACCATGCTGCCGGCGTTGGGCTTGGACCCTTCCGCCGCCGTTAGCACTTCAAACTGCAGGCCCGAGTCCGTCACCTGGACACCGGGCTTCTTGGCGTTTTCTTCCAGATACATGCGGGGCTCCTTTACTGGCCCTGGGGCATGCCCGGCTGTTGGGCCTGGGCAGGCAGGTCACGGAAGCTGATGAGCTCCACTTCGAAAATGAGCACGGCATTGGGGGGGATCACGCCTCCCGCGCCCCGCTCGCCATAGGCCAGGGCCGGCGGAATGACAAAGCGGTACTTGGCGCCGGCGGTCATGAGCTGCACGCCCTCGGTCCAGCCGGGGATGACGCCGTTCAAGGGGAAGGTGACGGGCTCGCCGCGCTTGATGCTGCTGTCGAACTCCTTGCCGTCCACCAGAGTGCCGGTGTAGTGCACGGTCACTTCCTGATCCGCCCGGGGCTTGGCGCCCTTGCCTTCGGTGAGCACTTCATATTGCAGGCCGCTGGCCGTGGTGACCACGCCGGCCTTCTTCCCGTTGGTTTCCAGGTAGGTCTTGCTCTTGCCCTCGGCTTCCTTGGCCTGGAGATCCCGACGCTTCTGCATTTCCGTCATGATGATGGTCTGGGCCTCCTCCTCGGTCAGGAGAAGCGTGTCCCCCTTGCGCGCGTCGTTGAAGCCCTTCATGAGCATGTCCATGTCCATCTCGCCCATGTCCTTCAGGCTGGTGCCCATGTCCATGCCAATGGCGTAGCTGAACTTCTGCAGGTCATCCTTCAAGGCGCCGCCGGAAGCCTTCTGCTTGTCGCAGGCGGTGTTTAGAAGCAGGGCGCCACCCAGCAGGGCGAAAAGCCCAAGGCGCAACATGGTTCGGGTCATGAGGTCCTCACACTGAACCGGCCGGTGAATGCCGGCCGGGATGACGGGTTTGGGTCTGTCAGCGGCCAAGTAAACAAAAAAGGGGCGATGCGCCCTTGCAGGGATGAAGGCCCTATGCCACCATCCCGCGCCCAACCAAAGCTGACTTCATCCTGTTTGGACCATCGAGGAGATCCCATGCGCTCCCCCGCCCGACTGCTTCCCCTGGCCAGCCTGTGTGCGGGCCTGCTGGTTCAGACACTGCAGGCCCGCCAGAGCGGCGCTGCCCAGGAAGACGTGCTGCGCGAACTGGAGGCCCGCACCCGAGTCTGGGAACAGGAGAACCCCTATTCGGCCCCCCATTGGCTAAGTCCGGATGAGTTGGGGCGCCTGGATGAAGTTGGCCGCACCTTCACGGAAACGCTGCCCCCAACCCTGGCTCCCCGGGAGATCGCTGAGTTCGAACAAATGGAATCCGTGCTGGTGCGCTATCCCTTTGGCATCAGCACCGCCCTGATTGCCGCCATGAGTCAGGAACTGCCCGTGCTCACCCTGGTGAGCGGCGCCAGCCAGGAAGCCACTGTGCGTTCCCAATACACGGCGGCGGGGGTGAATCTGGCGGCGTGCAGCTTCCTTTACGCCTCCACCAACTCTTACTGGACGCGGGATTATGGACCCTGGTTCGTGCAGAGCGGCGGCGAAGTGGCCGTGGTGGACTTCCCCTACAATCGGCCGAGACCCCTGGACGACGACATTCCCTGGCGCGTGGCCGCCCAACTGGGCATGGATTGTTACGGCATGAACCTCATCCAGACCGGCGGCAACTGGATGGGCGACGGCTATGGCGCCGCGGCGTCCTCGGAATTGGTGGTGGAGGAAAATCCCGGCATGAGCGAGGCGCAGATGAGCGCCAAGACCTGGGACTATCTGGGAGTGGACCGCTACTACAGGCTGCCAGACCCCAACAACACCTACATCGACCACATCGATTGCTGGGCCAAGTTCCTGGATGTGGACAAGGTGCTGGTGCGTCAGGTGCCCGCCAGTCACGCCCAGTACGATGAGATTGAGGCCACCGCCGCGTGGTTCGCCGCCACGCCCAGCAGCTGGGGCCGTCCTTACGAAGTCTATCGCGTGTGGACGCCCAACAACGAACCCTACACCAATTCCATCATCCTCAATGGATCGGTCTTTGTTCCCGTCATGAATGGATCCTGGGATGATGAGGCCCTGGCCGTCTATCGCCAGGCCATGCCCGGCTACACGGTGCAAGGCTTCACCGGCTCCTGGCAAAGCACGGATGCCTTGCATTGCCGCAGCAAGGGCATTGCCGACCGCGGCCTCCTCCATGTGCACCATGTGCCCCTGGCGGATTCCGTGGAGGCGGGGCAGGCTTTGCAACTTCAATTGGACATCACCGCCAGCAGCGGCCAGCCCCTGATCGCCGACAGCCTGAAATGCTGGCATCGTCTGAATGGGGGATCCTGGAGTGCCACGGCCCTGCAGCCCACTGGCGGCCGATGGATGGCCAGCCTGCCCGCCCTGCAGCCAGGCCAGACCCTGGACTATCTGCTGCAGGCGGCGGACCAGAGCGGACGCTTCACCCAGCATCCCTACACCGGGCGGTTCGACCCCCACCGCTGCGCGGCACGCTCCATGCAACTGGACTCGCCCATCCTGAGCCAAAGCCGGGAAGGCACCAATCTGCGTCTGAGTTGGAACGCCGTGGCTGGGGCCTTGCGCTACCGATTGGAGGGCGCCAGCTCCCTGGCGGGGCCGTGGGAGATGGAAATGGAAACGGCGGAGAGCAGTGTGGTGATTCCGCTCTCCGCCAGCGAGACCCGCTTGTGGCGGGTGCGTGCGCTTAATCCTTAAACGGCTGTTCCGCTAAGGGCGGCTCCGTATTGCTTGTCTTCCTGCACAATGTGATTGATGAGCCAGTCGCGCAGGAAATCGGAGATGTCCAGGCTGCTCACATGGCGGCCGGCATCGTGATCCGACACATAGCGGCCCAGCTGGTCCAATAGTTCATGGTGCAGCACCAGGTGGCGGTTCAGGCCCGGCCACTTGCGCGCTCGCAACAAGGCCTCTTCCTGCTGGAAGTGTGTTTCCGTATAATCCTGCAACCAGTGCAGCACGGTACCCACTCGACCCGCTCCCTGTCCAACCTTCATGGCATCATGCAGATCATTGATAAGGTGCACGAGGCGCTGATGCTGGCGATCCATCTCGCCCATGCCCGTGTCCCAGTCGGAGCGCCAATCAAGAAAAGACATGTATCCTCCCGAAGTTCAAAGGTTTCACGCCCCTTCATCGGGAGAGCGTTCCACCCACTTTAGAGAGAATTGTCTTTTTTTGGCACATGTAAAAAGTACATGCAGTTAGCAGCAATCGCCAAGGACTGGCGACATTTTTCGGAATGGATTTGGGAGGAGCCTAAGAGCCTTGCGCCTCACGTCCCGAAGTGGATTCACAACCATCAGGCGGGGCCGAGGAGGCGAAGCGCGTGAAGACGCCTGATCCAATGAAATCCTCGAAGCGCCGGTCCTGCATGCGCATGTGTTCCGTGATCCAGGTGTGGATCATCTCTTCGTACTCATCAAGGCTGCGGACCTGGCCCAGGCCCAGGAAATCAGTCTCCAGACGGAACTGGTTCATGCACGCTTCATGCAGAAGGCGGTGGGTGTGCAGTCCGGGAAAGGAGGCCCGCCGCATGAGCTGTTCTTCAGTCTCGAAATGCAGTTTCAAGTGCTGGGTCAGGTGGCGCATGGCCTCAATCAGATGGGAGATCGGCTGGTTCTGTCGGACCTGATCCAGGAAACGCGCGGTGCTGTGATGCAGCTCCTCGTGCTCCTTTTGGATGCGTCCCACGGTTTCCTGCCACACCAGATTCTGCGAGAGCATGACGATCCTTCTGGCGCAGGTCGCGCCCGTGGTGTTGCGTTCCTTGCGCATCCCCCCGAATGTGCAAGGCCCACAAGTCTGCAAGCGGCCCAAACCTAATGCTCCCATGGCTGGGAGTCATGTGATCCCTGTCACACCAAAGGCGTGAGGAGAGGGCATGGCCGTGACGGCCAAACCTGATGGCACAAGGCGGCCCAGTGGCCCGATTCTGGTGACTTGACGCGTGATGTCGCGTTAACACCGAACTGCGCACGGCATTGCAGGCGCAGTGAAGCTGCGTAAAGACGCGGCGACGATGTGATGGGCGGCGTGGGCGCCACCCGAAGGCTTTGCTTCCTCAGCGCGAAACTCTCAGTCCCAATGATCAGCAAGCAGCATCCCACAGATCACGGGAACTGGTCCACTAGTCCCGCAAGGCACGAACCTGGTACAGGAAGGTGCCCGGAATGCCGCAGGGGATCAGCCACTGGGTTTCCGCGCTTTCCGCCATGGGCTGGAAGGGCATGTTCAGGCCCACGCTTTGCCACACGACATAGGCCGTGGCACCGGCAACCGGATCCCATTCCAAACGGGATTGGCAATTGCCGGCGTAGACAATGCGCAGGTTTTGCACCGCCGCCAGGCCTCCCACCTCCAGTTGGACCGGCAGCATGATCAATGGCCGCTCGGGATCCCCGCTTGCCAGCTCCAGCAATCCCGTCCAATGGCCATCCGCCAGCTGCAGGGCGCTGGCCTCCAGTTGCACGTGCAGAACCTGGCCGGGGGCCAGGACGCCGGTAACGGGGTCCATCATCAGCCAGAGCGGAGTCTGAGCGCCTTCCCTGGTCAATAGAATCTGACCCTCCACCACATGGGGATCCGCGCCGTACACATCCCCCTGGATGGTCCAATCCAGCGCCATGTTCGTGGCGAAGCCCGGTGCCACCTGCAATTCCACACTAGCCGTGGCCGTCTGGCCGGGATAGATGTTGCCCCAGCCGCCATCGGGATCACTCCAGGTGAGCAGGGCCCCGTCGCCGGTCTGGCCGTCGCTGACCAGGCTAAGCCCACCGTCCACCACCAGATCCGTGCTGGAAACCACGCTTACTCCCAAGGGCAGCTGCAGGGAAACAGCGGCCGCCCATTCGTTGTCCGGCGAGGCATTCACCAGGCTCAGGTGCAGGGTCAAGGGCGCGCCGCTGAGGAAGGCACTTTCCAGCGCGCCCAGGGTGGAGCCACTCATGTCCCGCTGGCTGCGCGCCGGATCCGGAAGAAAGCGCAGGCTGAAGTCCAGCGGCGCGTGTCCGGCATTGGAGATCTGCAGCAGGCCCTCGTCGGTGCCACCAGGCAGGGCGTGGAAGAAGAGGCTGTCGGCGCCCAACATCAGGTGCGGCCAAACCTGTCCCACCACGGATAGAGGCATGGTCCAGCTGTGGCCCGCGTTGTCCTGGGCGAAAAGGGTCATGGGCAGGACCTCGCCATCCGACAGGCCGGGGCCCAGCTGCAGCAGGAAGGCCTGCTCCAGGGTGCTTGTGCCACCCACAGGCAACAGGGCAAGCGAAGGCGTGCCTTCAATTCCCAGCACATCCTCATGTGTGGAGGACAGGCTGAAGGTCAGGCCGGCGGCATCCTCCGAACCGGTGTTGGAGAATGTCAAACCGAGCCAGGTGCTCTCCTGGGGAGTGGCCAGACCGTCACCGTCCAATTGTTGGCCGCCCAGGCTGACCCAGGGCCCCTGGGCCGACACGCACTCCACACTGTCCTGCCAGGTTTGGTGATTGGGGGCGTATAGCGTCAGCAAGGGCCAGCGACCCGCGGGCGCAGCTGGATCCAGAACCAGGGTGGCCAGACCGCCACCATCCGCCACGGCGCTGGCCAGCACCTGACCGTCCAACCACAGGGTGACCCGTGCTCCCGGGACTCCCGTGAGCACGGGAAAGCTGGGCTGGCCCGCCACCAAATGGCCGGCGTGGCTGACCGTGAAGGGCTGGGGCGTTGTGGTGCGCAAATCCAGGGTGGGATCCGTGAACACCGTCCAGGTGCGGGTCATGGGGTAATCGGCGTACTCGTCGTTCATGCGCATGGCGCCATTGAAGCACAGGGCGCCAAAGGGCATGGGAGCCTGGGTGGTGAGCAGGTCCGTGCATTCGTCCTGGGCACACATGGGCGGAGCCCAGCTCTGGTTGATGGTGCTGGCGTAGATGCCCACGGCTCCGGTGGGATTGCCGTTGCGCGTGGCGCGCATCCAGGACTCGGCGAAGCAGGTGCCGCCGGCGAACTGGCCGTTCACACAGGCCACATCCACAATGAATGGCAGCCGATTCTCGTTGCCAAGGGCGTTCACATTGCTGGAGGAAAACCCTGTGGTCACCCATCCCGACACACTGCCATGGCCCACATAATTCATGAAGCCGCGGCCGGCGTTCACCGCCGTGCTCACCATGGTGGCCGTGGCGCCGGGATCGTAGATCTGGTCCACCTGGCTGTATCCGTGGGCCAGCAAATCCGTGCGGATGCCATTCATGTGCACCCAGTCCGCCTCACCATCGTCCCCAATGCCCGCGCCTTCGGCGCTGCCAATGCCCGTGCCTCGACGATACCAGTCCGCTCCGGCCTCGGGACTGCGTTCGTAGTCCACGCAGCGCCGCACCATGGTTTGCACCTGGGCTCCTGTGGCGGCGCAGAAGCGTCCCACCAGGATGTCCGGATAGTGGTCGCTACCCGCCAGCATGGCGTAGGTGGGATCGGAGCTGCCACCGCTGTGACTGGGGCTGGGCATCTGTTCGGCATCACCCACCAGCAGCAGGGAGGCCAGGCCGGGGCTCAGGTACTGTGCCTGCACATATGCCAGGATGGCGTTGGCCGTGCTGCCCACGCTGCTCTTGGCCACCAGATCCACCACCTGTCCCTTCTGGCGCTTCCATTCCACAAAGGGGGCCATCTCGTCCAGGAAATCGTCGTGGCAGATGATGAGCAGGCGGCCCTGCCCACTCAGCGGGGAGTAGCGCTCCACCGTGGCGCCGTAATTGAGGAAGTGCTGACTGTAGATGAGGGCGAAGTCCTGGTCCAGCCGGGCGGGGGGCTGGGTCCTGGAAAAGGTGTTGATGCCCGTGGACGATGGCATGGTCTCCACTTCCACTTCCAGCCTTGTGTACACACGCAGAAGGCCTTCCTCCGCGCGGAACTGGAAGGGCTGAAGAAGCAGGGTCTGGCCGCGCCAGTCCCGCAGGATGTAGGGATCGCGCAAGGTGGCGGGCTCCAGTGGCCACACACCGCGCTGATAGGCCTGTCCGAAGCGGTAAGGCAGCGAAGCGGGATCCACCGTGCGCAACAGATTGCCCTTGGACGGCAAGGGGCGCAGGGCCAGATCCACATGTTCCTCCGCCACCACGCGCACCCGGCTTTCCCCCGTGTCGGGAAGAATCAGGCTGGTGGCCAGCAGGGGCAGCTCCGGACAACCCTCTTCCAGGGTGATGGCCCCATCGGGCAGGCGGATCTCCTCACAGGCCTGGCCGCCAATCTGCACGCTGCGGCTTTGGAAGCCGGAGATTTCACACAGCAGGCGGTCATAGCCGGGTCGGCTTTCCAGAAGCTGCAAGGCGGTGGTGCCACCTGTGTGCAGGTCCACCCAACGGGCCTGGGCTGCACACGTCAACAGCAGCAGCAAGAGCGAGGAGACAGCCTTCATGGAGGACTCCCAATAGAGAAAAGGGACGCTTTTCAGACATGTGGAACAACTTTTCACAAAGCAGCGACAAAGCCCTTTGGCCAATCCTGGAACAAAGGTGATGAATTCATTGCGCATCATGGCTTTTCACCACAGTTTTCCGTTGTTCCGCTCACGAACACCAAAGCTGAAGCAAGGATCAGGCCAGCTTTGGCGCCGCACCAAACACGGCGCGCAGAGCCGCTTCGCGATGGTGGAAAATTCCCCGTACCTGCACCTTCAACACAGGCCAGGCCAGGCGGCCCAACACGCCGAAGGGCGCTTTCAACCGTAGCTGGTCCCGCATGAGCGTGCCGCCACCGGGCAGGGCTTCGAATGTGTGAAGGTGCTCCCACAGCGCCCAGGGTCCCCGATCCTGCACATCCTGGAAAGCGTGGGGAGGCTCCCAGCGGGTGATGCGCGTACGCCAGAAAACCGGCAGGCCATGGAGGCGCAGGCGGTAGTCAATGACCGTCCCCTCCTCCATGACGATGGGCATGGGGCTAAGAATGCGGAAGTGCAGATGACGCGGTGTAATGGCCTCCAGGTTCTCCGCCTGGGCGAAAAAGGGAAAGAGTTCCTCCGGTGATTGGCGGAACAGGGTGGTGAACTGAAGTTCGCGCATGGCTCTCCCTGGGTGATGCCGCCCGGTCCCGGTGGCTCAGACCTTCAATAAGTGGATAAGGGCCTGCTCCAACTCGCCATGGCGAAAGGTGAAGCCCGCCTCCAACAGGCGGCGCGGTCGGGCCGCCGGAGCCTGCAGCAGCACTTCCCGCGCCATTTCGCCACCCAACTTGAGCAGGAAGGCGGGGACATGGCAAACGCCCGGACGGCGCAAGACCCGCCCCAGGCAGCGCAGAGCCTCAGCCTGTGGCAGAGGCTGGGGGGCGCACAGATTGAACGGGCCGTCCAGACCCTCCTCCAGGATGAAGCGCACGGCGCCCAGCCAGTCTTCCCGATGGATCCAGCTCCAGGGCGTGTCCCGGGGCCCCAGGCAACCGCCCAGCCCCGCCTTCCACACGGGAAGCAGCTTGGCCAGCAGTCCACCGGCGGGATCCAGCACCAGGCCGGTGCGCAGGATCGCCACCCTCAGCCCGGCATCCCGCGCCGCTTCGGTGGCGCCTTCCCAAGCCAGGCAGAGTTGGCCCATGAAGCTCTCGGCATTCACAGGGCCGTCCTCGTCCACCGCGGGCCAGCCGCTGGGATAAATGCCCACCGCCGATCCGCTGATCAGGAGAGGGCGTCCACCGTCGTTCCGGGCCAATGAGGCCAGGGCCTGGGCCAACCGCCCAGTGCTCCCCACGCGGGAATCCCACAGGACTTGTTTCGTGGCGGAGGTCCAGGGCCAGGTGGCGATGGGGGCGCCGGCCAGATGCACCACCGCGCCGAGTTCAGCGGGCAATAGCCGCGCCAGGCTTCCGGCGTCCTGGGTCCAGACCAGGGAACGGGGCCCGCTGGCCCGCCGGTCCAGTGTCCACACTTCGTGGCCGCGACCATCAAGGTCCTGGCAAAGAGCCCGGCCCAGAAGGCCGGTGGATCCGGTGACGAGCACGCGCAAGGCTACCCCCCGTGACTTGACGGCTGGAATGTAACTTGCGCGCCGGCCGCCGGGGCGGCCACCCTCCATTGGAAAGGATCCCATGCGACTGGTTGTCCTCACGCGCGCCTGGCGCCTTCACGACCATCCCGCCCTCCAGGCCGGTGGCCCTTCCGCTCTGGTGGCCCTGGATTCCTTCGACGGAGACTGGCCACGGCGCACGGCGTGCTGGCGGCGGCTCTCCCGCCGGGAGCTGGCGTTCAAGCTGCGCAGTCAGGGTCTTGCGCCCCTGGACGCCCGCCGCCTGGACAGCCGGGCCCTGGCGGAGCTGGCCCGCCTGGGTCTGTCGGAAATCCATCTGGATGCCGCCTGCGATCCCTTGGGTGATGCCTGGCTGCAGCGGCTGCAGGGCGCGGGGCTGCCGGTCTACCGCCATGCCCCGGCCTTGACCTTGTTGGAACTTCTGTTGGAAGGGCGGCCCACCCTGCCGCGCAGTTTCTCCGCTTTCCATCGTCTCTTCCAGGCCCGCGCCCACATCCAACCGGCGCAGGACTTCCACGCCGCCTCGCCCATGGCCCTGCCTGCTTCCCTGAAAGCCCTGGAATGGCAGGAAGAGGCCACTGCAACGGATTCGTCTCTGCCATCCGGCTGGCAGCCGGGTGAAGAGGCTGGTTTGGCGGCCCTGGCAAGCTTCATGGAACGCAATTGGTCGGTGGATTCCCGGGAATGGGAGCGCAGCGCGCCCAGCGCCTTTGCCGAAGGAGGCAGCAGTGGCCTCTCGCCCTGGCTGGCCCAGGGGAATCTTGGACCGCGTCGACTATGGCAGGCTCTTGGCGAGGCATTGGACCAACCCGCCAGCGCGCCCCTGGCCGCCAGCCTGCGCCGCCAGTTGGTGTGGCGGGACTACGCCCTGGCCCTGCATGCCCACCATCCCTCCCTGGAATGGGAAGCCGTGGCCCCCGCCTGGAGGCTTTTTCCCACCCGCCCTCTTGCTGGCAGGCTTGAGGCGTGGAAGGAGGGCCGCACAGGCATTCCGGTGGTGGATGCGGCCATGCGCCAGTTGCGGGATGAAGGATGGATGCACAACCGTCTGCGCATGATGTGCGGCACCTGGCTGGTGAAGCAGATGGGCCAGCCCTGGGTGGACGGCCTGGCGCATTTCCGCGAGCAGCTGGTGGACTGGGATCCCGCCCTGAACGCCATGAACTGGCAGTGGTGCGCGGGTTGCGGCGTGGACGCCCAGCCCTGGTTCCGTCTCTTCAGCCCGGAAAAGCAGGCCGAGCGCGCGGATCCGGAAGGCGCCCTGCTGAGGCGGTGGGTGCCTGAGCTCTCCCCGCTCAGTTTGCCCGTGGCCCGCCGGGCCTGGGCCCTGACTCCATTGGAACGCGCCGCCGTGGACTATCCCGTGGCGGATCCCGATCCATCCCGGGGCCGGGCGGAAGCGCTGGAGGCCTGGGCTCGTTTCCGCGCCTGAGCTACAGGGCTGCCAGGATTTCCGCGGGCCGGTTGGTGCAAATCCAGCGCACGCCCTTTTCCTGCAGACTGCGGGCCACCTCCGCCTCGTCCACCGTCCACGCGCCCAGGTGAAGTCCCGCCAGCTCGCATTCCTGCGCCAAGGTACCCCGCGCCTGGGGCGCCTCCACATCCAGCCCTTGCAAGCCATTCATCTTGCACCAAGCCAGCCAGCCCTGCTGCGTGGAGCGGGTCCGCTCCCGCGCGCCTCCTCTCAGCCACAGCCGTGGCAGGCCGGGCAAAAGGGCGCCCGCCGCTTGCAGGGTCTGTCCGTTGAACGAGATGAGGATCAGGGCCTCGCGCCGCTTTCCCAGCGCCCGCTTGAGCGCAGGCAGCTGTTCCGGCCCTTCCTTCAACTCCAGGAAGAGCGTGAGAGTGGAAGGCAGAAGCTCCAGGACCTCCTCCAGCAAAAGGGGGGCTTCCGGCGGCAGGTCGGGTCTTCGATGGCAGGCGTTCAACCGCGCGCGTTCCCCGCTGGGAATGGCCGACACGGGGCGGGAATCCCCGCAACAGCGCTTCAGCGTGGCGTCGTGATGCAGCAGAAGGCGCCCATCGGCACACAGGCGCAGATCCACTTCCACGCCATGTGCCCCCTGATCCAGAGCGCCCAGCAGGGCGGCGCGGCTGTGCTCAGGGAAATGGGCGCTGGCTCCCCTGTGGGCAATGACCAGGGCCTGTGACATGCTCAGGGCTCGTCCAGCTGATCCACGGTGCCGCCTTCCAGCTCTTCCTCATCGAAGATGGCCAGGCCCCAGCGGCCGGTGGAGGCATCCACCCAGCCCCGGTACATGCCCTGGGTGTTCCAGGCCAGCACTCCTTCCTTCTGCCCCAGCGCCACGCAACCGCCCTCGCCTTGGCAATCCACCACCCGGGCCAGGGCCGCGCCCACCGCCTGGGCCAGATCCTCACCCGCCAGACGCACGCGGGCCTCCACTTCATGGGCGAAGACGCTGCGGATGAAGGCCTCCCCCTCCCCCGTGGCGCTAAGGGCCACACTGGTGTCGTCAGCCCAGGTGCCTGCCCCGATCACTGGACTGTCGCCAATTCGCCCCGGCGCCTTGTTGGTCATGCCGCCGGTGGAGGTGCCCGCCGCCAGATGTCCGTGGGAGTCCCGCGCCGCCGCGCCCACTGTGCCGCCATCGTCGCCCCCGCCATCCAGGGCCTCCCCTGCATGATCCAGCAGGCTGCGGCCGGTGCCCCGGGCGGCCTCCAGTTGCCGCACGCGTTCCTCCGTGATGAACCAGCCGGGCTCTTTCAGCTCAAGACCTTGCTCCTCCAGCCAGCTTTCCACCGCCCGGGCCTGCACAAAAACACGGCCATCCTCCAGCAAGCGGCGCGCCCCCAGGATGGGATTCCGCAAACGCCGCGCTCCGCACAGGGCCCCCGCCCGGCGGTCCCGTCCGCACATCAGGGAGGCGTCCATTTCCACAACGCCCAGGGCATCCAGCACGCTGCCCCTTCCGGCATTGTAGCGCGGATGCTCCTCCAGGGCGCGCACGGCCTCCTGCACGGCATCCAGGGCGGCTCCACCACCCTTCAGCACACGCCAGCCCGCCGCCAGGGCCTGACGCAGGCCCGCCCTGCGCTCGGCCAAGGCAATGGAATCCACCAACTCGGCGCGGATGGGTCCCGCGCCGCCATGCACCACCAGCAGGGCGTGCCCCCCACTCTGCCTGCCCACCACGAGCTGCCTCATGCCCCCTCCTCCCCGCCACCACTGCGGGATGCGTCGGTCCAGTCCATCACCTCATCCAGGAGGCGCGTGGCGAAAGCGCCCGCTTCCAGGGTGAAGCCCAGCACCAGGGCATTGTCCTCCACCGCCAGCGTCAGGTCCGTGGGCTGGGTGCGCAGCGTGCGGCGAGTGCCCGGCGCCTTCTTCCCCAGCTTTTTCCACTGCTCCCTTGTAGTGCCGAAGGCCGCCAGTGCCTCCTCCTCCAACAAGGCGGCGGCACTGCCCTCCGGCGGCACCAGGCGGTCCGCGCCAAAAATGGGTCCAGTGAGGCGCAGCTCGCCGGCGTCAAATCGCTGCTGATCCACGGTTGGATCCGCGCTGTAGAAAAGTCCACCTGTCTCCGCCTTGCGCAGGATGTCCCCCTCCAGCACCTGGTCCAGGATGCCGCGTTCCTGGCGCCACAACCACAGCAGGTTGAACAGGGCGCTCTGCAGGGCGCTTAAGGCCAGGTCGCCGGGTCGGATGCGCGCAGGCCTTTCCAGCAGGCGCAGGCCCGTTTCCACATTGTAGCCGCCATGGCCGAATCGCTGGGGTCCGAAGACATGGCCCATGCCTCCCGTCTTCACCAGCTCGTCCAGGGCCTGTCTTGCCATGTCCAGCGCTTCCGTGGCGGGGCGGTCCAGCTGCCGCAGCACCACGCGAAAGGCATTGCCCCGCAGATGACCACGGCGCAACTTGTGGCTGTGGGCATGGGCATGTCCCAGCTGGATTTCGGGGTGGGAAAAGGTGGCCAAGCGTTCCTGGCAGGCCATGGGCACGCTGATCCACTGACGGGTCAGGGCATGGCGGTCCTTCATGCCGGCCACCCCCAGCTCGCCCCGGGGAATGCCCAGATGGCGGGCCACTTCCTGCAGGGCCGCATCCGTGTTCCAGCCGCGCTTGGTCAGTTCCAGAAAGAGATGGCCCTCGCCGCCGTCGGTGGGGTACGCGGGAATCTCCACCACCTGGAAGTCCTCCACGCCACCGCGGATGCTGCCCCGGAAACGCGGCAAATCCAGAAGCGGGGGCGGCCCCAGGATGTCCCGCCGACGATCCGTCCACTGTCCCATCAAGCATCCCTCCAACGAAAAGCCTTGAGGCCCACCAGGGCACACAGGGCGCCAAAGGACAATAGCACGACGCACACGGGCAGCAATTCAGTCCAACCAAAGCCCCGCCACAGCACGCCCTCAAAGCCCAGGATGGTCCATTTCACCGGGCTGGCGTGGCTAAGCGTGCGCATCCAGTCCGGCATGAACATGAGGGGCACCATGCCACCCCCGGCCATGGCCAGCACCATCATCAAACTCCAGCCCATGCCGGCGGCGGCGCGCTCCGTGCGTCCCAACACGCTCACCAGCAGCATGAGTCCCGTGAACGCCGCCGCAGCTGACGGGATGAGGGCCAGCAGCAACAGGGGCCGCTCCGCCTGCACGCCAAGTGGACGGCCACAGAGCAGCATGGCCAGGCAGATGGCCACCACGGCCAAGGCACAGGCCAGGGCCTTGCCGCCCAGGATGTGGCGCCTGCGCAACGGCGAGGCGCGCAGGCGGCGCAGGGTGCCTTCCTTGCGCTCCACCACCAGGGAGAGACCGAAGGAGGCGGCCACGCTGATCAATCCCCACACCAGACCCTGGGGAAAGCTCACTTCGAAAGCGCTCTGAGGTCCTTCGCGCACCTGGCGCAAGGCCCGCGTCACCACACGCAAAGGGGTGAAGTCCGGGCGGGCAAGGCGATTCCCAGTTTGCGCTTTCGCACTTAGCGAGTCCTGCCGGGCCAAATGGCCAAGGAAGAGGTCCAGCTCGCCGGTCCAGCGCCGCAATGGCTGAAGGGTGGGGTCCTTTCCAGGGGCAAGCGCCAGGCTGTCCCGCCAGACGCGCACCTGGGGCAGCATGAGGGCGGGCCGCTGAAAGGTTTCCTGCAGCCGGCGGAAGGCCAGCTCCATCAACATGCCCTGCAAGAGCGCGCCCTCCGCCTGCCGGGCCGGATCCGCCAGCAGCTCCACCTGGGGTGCTTCGCCACTCAGGAGCTTCCGGGTTGCTTCGCCAAAACCCTTGGGCAGGATGATGGCGGCGGACGCGCGTCCACGACGCACCGCGGCTTCCGCCCCTGCCAGACTGTCCACCCGGCACTCCAGACCCTTCCGTGCCCCCAGACTGTCCAAAAAGGCGCGGGAGGCCGGGCTGCCGTCCAGATCCACCAGCCGCACGGGAATGCGGCGCGCCTCGTCCTCCCCACCCGGGGAGAACACCGCGCCAAAAAAGAGCGCATAAAGGAGAGGAAAGGCCACAGTGAAGAAGAGACCGGCCCGGTCGCGCAACAGCAGGCGCAGGTCCTTCATGGCCAGGGTCCACAGCTTGTCCATGTCAATCCCTCAGGCTGCGGCCGGTGAGATGCATGAAGACCTGTTCCAGATCTGGCGGGTGCAGGGAGAAGCTCTCGAAGGGTCCCAACCCCTGTTGGCGGGCAAGCTCCGCCACCGCATCGCGGGTTTCCACTTCCTCCACAAGACCCTTGCGCTCCACGCGCAGCCGCAGGGCGCCGCCATGGCGCTGCAGCAACTCCGGCACCGTGCCCAGAGCCAGCAGGCATCCCTGGTCCACAATGGCCACTCGGTCACAGAGTCGCTGGGCCTCCTCCATGTGATGGGTGGCATAGAGCAGGCCCTGGCCGGAGGCGCGACAGTTCTCCACCAGATCGAACAGAGCCAGGCGGGATTGGGGATCCACGCCCACGGTGGCCTCATCCAGCAGCAAGAGGGCTGGACGATGGAGCAGGGCCGCCGCCAGGTTCAGCCGCCTCTTCATCCCGCCGGAATAGGTGGACACCCTGTCCCGGGCGCGGGCTGCCAGGCCGGTCTCCGCCAGCAGCACGGCGACGCGCTCCTTCAGGTCGGCGCCCTTCAAGCCCTGCAGTCGCCCAAAGACCAACAGGTTCTCCTGGGCGCTCAATTCCTCGTACAGGGCCAGTTCCTGGGGCGCGAGTCCCAGGTGGGCGCGGGTGGACGGCAGGGCGGGATCCCCGCCCAGGACGCGCACCGTGCCACTAAGTGGCTGAAGCAGACCGCACAGCAGGGCCATGAGCGTGCTCTTGCCCGCGCCGTTGGGACCCAGAAGACCAAGGATCTCGCCAGAAGCAAGAGAGAAGGAAAGCTCCTTCAACACGGGCCGATCGCCGTAGGCGAAGGAAAGCTACTCCACCCGCACCAGTTCGTCCATGCCATCCCCACTTGCCGCCGCGAAAGCGCTGATCGAGACAGGAGGCGCGGGGGCCTCCTGTCCCAGGTGGGCCCTTAGAAGCGCAGCCCCTGCATGAAGTCCCGGGCGCTCAGTCCGTCGCAGGAGAAGATCAGCTCCTTCACACGGGCACGACCGGCCTGGTCCAGCACGGGCGCCGCCAGGCCGCCGAACTTGGCATCCAGGTCCTCCTGGGTCATGGGCTCGCGGGGATCCCCCTTGGGATACTCCAGATACTCTTCAAAGTCCCGGCCGTCCCTGGTGTAAATGCGCACGCGGCTGGGCTGCTTAGCGGGGAACATCTGCTCGAATTCCAGGGAGGCCTCGCCCTGGATGCGGTCAATGACTTCGCGAATGGCGGGGTCGTTGATTTTCTCATCACTGAAACTGGCTGTGGTGATCTGCCCATCCACAATGGCCGCCGCGATGCAATAGGGCAGGCTGTGGTCGGCGGTCTCGCGACTCTCCGGACGGTACTTGTGCGGGTCGAAGAGGATGTCGCACGCGCGGGCGATGGTGGTCACGATCACCTTCTCCACATCCTGCCAGACCAGCCCGCCCTTTTTCATGGCCTTCAGCGTGGCGCTCAGATGGGTGTGGGTCAGGGCTTCCGTGGGGAAGGCCTTCATGCCGCATTCCAGGATCTTCCAGGCACGCCCCCCCTGGCTGCCCGGCAGGGCGCCCAGCAGGGCATCCTCATCCCAACCACTGCCAAAGCAGTGCTGGAAACCCTCCTTGCCCTCAAAGACCGCCTCCGTGCCAGTGTATCCGCGCTGGGCCATGAGGGCGGCCTGTACGCCGGCCTGCACGGCCAGCGGATCCACCGTGTTCTTCATCATGGTCAGCTTGCCCGCCGTGGGGCAACCAATGGTGTGGCTGTGGCAGCCGGCAATGCCAATGGCGTGCACCAGCTGGTCCTCGTTCAAGCCCAACAGCCAACCGGCCACCAGGGGGCTTACGAACTGGGTGAGGGTGGCGTGATGCCAGCCGCGCTCACGCACACCGGGGGTGGCGAAAAGGCAGAGGCGCTGCTCGAATTCGTAGGCCAGCAGGATGGCCTTCAACACATCGGCCATGCTGCGGTCGGCCAGTTCGCCCGCCGCCAGGGCCGCCGGAATGATGTCCGAGGGATGGCTGGGGTCTTCCTTCCAGTAGATGTCGTTGAAATCCAGGGCGCGAATCATCAGGCTGTTCACTAGGCTGGCGCTGATGGCAGGCAGGCGGGTGCCGAAGCCAATGAGCGTGGCTTCCTCCCTCCCCCCCATGTCCGAGTAGAGTTCCTTCAAGGCCTTCACATCCCGGGTTTGCACACTGCCGTAGGCGCAGCCCACGGAATCGTACAAGAAGCGCCGGGCCTGGTGCAGCACCTCGGCGGGAATGTCCTGGCGGTCCAGGCTCAAGGCGAACTGGGCCATCTGGCGGGAAAAGCTGATCATGGGATCCTCATGTGGTGTCGTGGTTGCTTTCGGTCCATGGAACCGAAGTCAAGGTAACACCCGGTCTGGGCGGGCAGAAACGCGTGATGAAGCCTTCGTTCCACGCCGCAGCTTCCGTCCTCGAGTCACGAAGTCCTGCTCAGGGCCAGCGGTTCTCTTCTCGTTCTCGCCTGCGCGCCGCGCTGCTGGAATTCCGCGAGCGACAGCGATCCCCCATGCACTGCTGCCCGCAGCGCATTCGAGGCTCGAGATCGGGCTGAAGATTTGGCTTTGGTCCTACCCGGCCAGGCGATCCTTGTGGTCGCTGGTGAGATACATGCCTTCAATCACTTCGTGGTACTTCTCCAGCACATAGGCGCGCTTGATCTTCAAGCTGGGGGTCAGCTCCCCCGTCTCGATGGAGAACTCGGAACCCAGCACGCTGAACTTGCGCACGCGCTCGTAGTTGGCCAGATCCTTGCTCAGGCGCTGGATTTCCTTGTCAATGCGCTCGTAGACCTCGGGATGGTCGGCAATTTCCTGGGTTCCGGGAGGCGGCGAACCTTCGTGCAGGCCCAGCACTTCACGCAAGAGGGAGAAGTTGGGCACGATCAGGGCGCTGATGAAGTTGCGGTGGTCGCCCACCAGCATCACCTGCTCCACCAGGGGACTGGTCAGGAGCAGGTTCTCGATGGGCTGGGGGGCAATGTTCTTGCCGCCGCTGGTGACAATGAGATTCTTCTTGCGGTCGGTGATCACCACAAAGCCCTGGGCATCCACATGGCCAATGTCGCCTGTGTGCAGCCAGCCGTCGATGATGGTGTGGGCGGACTCCTCCGGCCTGCCGAAGTAGCCCTTCATGATGTTCTCGCCCCGGGCCAGGATCTCTCCATCGGCGGCGATTTTCAATTCAACCCCGGGAAACACCTTGCCCACACTGCCGAAACGCACATGGCCGGGATGGTTGGCGCTGATCACCGGGCTGGATTCCGTCAGACCATAGCCTTCATAGATCTGCAGGCCCACGGATAGGAAGAACTCCCCCAGGTCCCGGCGCAGGGGCGCGCCGCCACTAACGGCGAAACGCAGGCGGCCGCCGGTGCGCTCGCGGATTTTTCCAAAAACCAGCCGGTCCGCCACGCACAGGCCGGGACGCGACAAGGCCCCGGGCTCCTGTCCTTCCAGCTTGCGCTGGGCGGCGGCCTGTCCCACGCCCAAGGCCCAGTTGAAGATGGCCTGCTTCACCTTTGGCCCCTTCATGGCGTTCTCCAGGATGCGCCCGTGGATCTTTTCGAAGAGGCGGGGCACGGCGATGAGGATGGTGGGTTTGGCAATGGGCAGGTCCTCGCCCACACTGGTGATGTCCTTGGCGTAATACACGGAGGCGCCCACGGAGACGGGGAAATAGTAGCCGGCCATGCGCTCGAAGATGTGCGACAAAGGCAGGAAGGACAGGAAGACATCCTGCTCGTCAATGTGGTAGCGCTCCTGGGCGCCGCGGATGTTGCTGATGATGTTGCGGTGGGTGAGCATCACCCCCTTCTGGTCGCCCGTGGTGCCGGAAGTGTAGATGAAGGTGAACACATCATCGGGTTGGCGTTTGGCGGCCAGTTCCCGCGCTTCCCCGGGAAACTCCCGTCGCCGATCCTCGCCCTCTTCAAGCAGGCTTTCAAAGGTGCGCCATCCAGGCAGCCCGGCCCCCTCCCCTTCGAACTGGATGATGGTCCGCAATTCCGGCAACTGCTCGCGGCACTTGAGCAGCTTGTTCAGCTGGCGGTCGTCCTCCACCGCCACCGTGTTGGCGCCGCTGTCCGCCAGCACCTTCTGCACCAAATGGGAAGGCAGGCTGGGATACACCGGCACCACGATTACGCCGCAAAAGAGCGCCGCCATGTCCATGAGCATCCACTCGTGACGATTGGAGCTAAGAATGGCCAGTCGATCCCCTTCCTTCACGCCCGCCTGGCGCAGGCCGGCGCACACGCCTTCCACCAGCAGCAGGGTCTCCGCCCAGGTGCGGGTGGTGAAGCCCGTGGCGGTGCGAATGCCATAAGCCACACGGTCGGGCACACGATCCGCCGTGGCTAAAAAGATGCCCGGCAAGGTGAGAGGCTGTGCAGTGCTCATGGAAGTCCTCGGCTTGTGGGTGATGCGCATGGGAGGCCCGGTTGCGGGTAGCGATCCGGGGCCGCGGCCAATATGCTGAAAGGCAAAGGAGCTTGAACCTTGTTCAGCCCGCTTTTTTGCCTCAGGATCTGGCTTTGAAGACCCAACACTTGGGGCGTGCGCACCAACAAGACTGAGAAGTGGAGCACTTCACCTTGAACCGTAGTCTCGTTAATCCTCGATTCTCGTCCTCGAGCCTCGCACTCAAGCCTCGTGCAGACCCGAAGGTGATGACCGCTGCGCGGGCGGCAGCTGTCTGCTGCCCTGTCAATCCCGCGATAACGGGAACCCATGGCGTGAAGAGATCCCGGCTTTGCTGGGATGACAGTGCTCAAGATGGAATGCGGCATGCTCAGCGCCCATGCGATTCGTCCCTGGGCGGGCACTACATCGCCCATCTGAGAACGAGAGCTGCTGTGAGTCCTGGGATCTGCTTAGCGCAGGTCCAGCTCTCTTCCCTGGCGCTGCATCAGGCTGCCAGCCACCACAAGCAGCCCCGCCGCGGTCCAGAAGGCCGCGCTCCAGCCCAAAGTCTCCTTGATGAACAGACCCAGCAATGGGCCCAGCAAGCCGCGAAAGCCTGTCAGCGTCACATGGATGCCCTGGTAAAGGGCGCCGTCCTCATCCCCCGCGAAGACCAGACTGCTCATGGACCAGGCCACGGCTACTCCGCTCATGGCCATGCCCTGTAGCAGGAAGGCGAGGTAGAAGGGGACCAGGCGGATTTCCGCCGGCAGGTAGAGGCAAGTGGACAGAAGCAGGGGAAAGAGCGCCAGGAGCAGAAAGACGCCGCCGCAGAAGGTGGCGGGATTGTAGCGGTCGTGGAAGCGGCCCATCAAGGGCAAGGTGAGCACGCCGCCCAGGCGCAGCAGGGCCAGTTGCCCCACGCTGATCTGGCTGTAGGACAGGCCCAGTCCCTCCACCAGATAACCAGGCTGCACGGTGGAGATGATGAAAAATGCCAGCCCGTAGATCATGAACTGGCCTTCCCAGCGGGCGAAATCCCGGTTGCGGTCCAGCACCTGGCGCATGCGGCGCACTGGCTGCACCAACTGATGCCAAGTGGGAATGCGCCCCATCCAATCCGGACTGCTCAAGGCGGGACGCTGGTGGGCGAAAGCGGGATTGTCCGGCATGCGGTGCCAGATGAGGCGTTCGCCCACTCCCACCACCGCCACCACCAGGAAGAGCCAGCGCCAGTTCTCCGGCCCGGCGTCCAGGAAGCGGCCGGTAGGCCAGGATGCCAGCAGGATGATGGCACTGGTGGCGGCGGCCAGTCGGCTGTAGATGCCGCTGCGGCGTGCGGCGGGATAGTTGGCCTGCATGACTCGGTTGCGCAGGGGAATGGTCAGGCTGTTGCCCAATTCGTAGAGCAGGAGCAAGGCCAGGAGGACGGGCATGTTGCCATAGCCAGTCATGAAGACCAGGGGAAGTATGCCGAAGGCCGCCGCCCACACGAAGAGCCGACGCCAGCGCGTGACCATGCGGATGAGTTCCGCCCAGTACACGCTTAGCAGGAAGCAAAGTGGCGCCACCATCATCATCAAGGTGATCTGCCAGTCCGTGGCGGCCAGGCTCTTCTTGGCAATGGTGGAGCCGAACTGCATGCCCGTCTGCAGCAGGGCTTCAAAGGGCACGGCCCACCATTGCAGGCGCAATGTGCGCTTCTCCAGCTCCAGAGGATGGAACTCAGCCACGGCCCTCTTCCTTCCGCTCCAGGTGGTCAAGGGAGGGCGCCTCGCCCCGTTCCCGCCACCAGTGTTCAGCCAGTTCGCGCAAACGCTGGGCCGATGCCTTCAAACCCTCGGCCTCGGCGGGCCAGGGCAGCAAGGCCACCGGGTGCCAGTGGCGGGGAATGCCCACCAGAAGCTGGCGCACGCTCTGCAGCTCCAGCTCAGCGCCCTCTTTCCACTGCACGAAGGCCACCGGGCGCTCTCCCCAGTGGTCATCCCGCACTGGCACCACCATGGCCAGCCGCAAGGCCGGCAAGCTTAGCAGGGCCTCCTCCACGCGCTCCGGCGGGATTTTCTCTCCCCCCGAGACCAGCACGCGATCCAGGCGACCCTGAACCTGAAGGCGACCCTTGCGCCAATAGCCCACATCTCCGCTGCGCCACACGGATTCAGCAGGACTCCTGGGCCGACCCCTTTCGTCCAGCACAATCTGGCTCAAACATGGGGAAGCCACGCAAATGCGCCCCTCCTCCATCCACAGCCGGTGCGGCGCATGGGGGCAACCCGCGGGCGGTGGACCTTCCCTTTTCCATTGAGCCAAGTCCACCACACAAATGGCGGACCCCGTTTCCGTGGATCCATAGCCCATCCACAGGGGCCAGCCCAAGTCCAGGGCCTGCCGCGCCAGGCGGGAAGGCAAGGCCGCGCCGCCCATCAGCACCCCGCGCAACCGGGCAGGATCCTCTCCACCCTCCACCAGACGGGCCAGTTGGGTGGGCACCAGGGAGATCCAGCTTGCCTGGGCTGCCGGCTTGTCCGCCTGGCGGGGAACCAGCAGGGCGCAGCCACCTGCAAGGGCCCTGAAGAGTGGCGCCAGGCCGCCCACATGATCCATGGGCAGCGACAGTTGCCACACATCCCGCGGCCCCACCTGCAAACGCAGGCAGAGGGCCCTGGCATGCAACACCAGGTTCTCCACCCCATGCTGGATCCAGCGGGGGCCACCCATGCTGCCGGAACTGCGCAAAAGCACGCGCCCCGGAAGTCCGCGGGGTGGACGCGAATCCGTGGCCAAGGGCATGTCCTTCTCCAGATCGGGCAGGGAAGGCAGCTGTGTCCCGGCCGTGGCCCGCAGGCCCAATCGACAGGCCTCCTGGGCCAGCTCGCCCAGTGGTGCCCGCAGCGGCAGCACGGCCACTTCCGCGCCAGCCTGCCACAAGGCCAGCAAATGGACCAAGGCCTCGCGGTCCGCGCGTGGCCACCAGCCAACGCGGTCCCCCGGACGCAGTCCCGCCCTTGCCAGGCGGGCCGCAAGAGCGCGCACCAACTGGGCCGTGGATCGGCGGCTTGGGGTCTGTCCGCCATCCATGATCCAGGGTCGCAGGGGCCAGGCGCACAGGCAGTCTGTCAACATGTGGAATCCCACAGCCGCCAAGCCTCATCCAGCACCCTGCCCGTGAACCAGCGCGCAGTGCCCAGTCCAGGCGCCGTGCCGGGCACCAGGGCGGCAAGACTGCGCAGGGCCAGCATGCCCCGCGGACTCTCGAAGGACGAGCTGATAATGGGAAGGGGTGTGCCCTGGACCTTCATGCCACCCAGCAGGCCCAGCACCTTGCCCAATCCCAGCAGTTGCGGCTTCAGCACCCAGGCGCGGGGCTGAACCATTTCCTCTCCCTGGGCGTACGACTGGCGCAGATCCAGGGCAAGGGGCCATGTTCCCTGCCGTTGATAAGCCTCCAATTCCGCCCTTGTGGACACGGGATCCTCCATGTGCGCAACATCCACCGATGCACAGAGGCTTTGGATGCGCAGGGCCTCCTCCAGGCTCCAGCGGCCATTGGCATCCAGACGCAACTCAAGTCCTGAACCATGGCGGCCCAGCTCCACAAGCCCGGCAGCCTCATCCTCCACTGCGGCGCGCGCCACTTTCACTTTCACCACACGCGCCTTTCCCGCTTCCCGCCACTCATCCACCCAATGTGCGGGTGGACCCACCAGCAGAGCGGCACTCTCAGGCGCCTCCTCCGGCAAGGTGGACACCAGCCCAGCGGCCTGGGACCACGCCCAACCCAAGGCCCACACCAGGCTGGGTGGAACGCCCTGCTGTTGCAGACCTCGCTCAAGGGCCGCCAGCACGGCCAGGTCTCCCTGCCCTTCATCCAGCTCATCCAGCACGCGCCGCACGGCGGGCAGGTGCTTCAGCAGATCCTCCACCGCCTCGGCATGCAGGCCCGGCAGAGGCGCGGCCTCGGTGTAGACACTTCCCCTCCCACAATCCAGGCGCAGCTCCAGCACCGTGCGCCTTGTGAATGACCGGGCAGGCTCAGTGGTCAAAGGGAGCGCCAGCTCCCAATGGGAGAAGCGGTGGAAGAGCGCGGCCTTCACCGGAACAGATCCAGGCAGGCGGCGCTGAAGAGGAGGGCATAAAAGAGTTCCAGGCGCCCCACCAATCCCAGCAGGCGGTTCATGGCCTGGCCGAAGCGCTCATCGCGGGAAGGCTGCGGCGGAAGGGCTCGCCACAGCAGGGGAAACAAGACCAGGAGCAGCAGTCCGGGTGCCAGGAGCTCCACGGGGGCGGACCTTTGTTGGGCTTGGCCAAAGGGAATGAGCGCCGCCACAAGCAGGACCAGTCGGAACTCCCCGCGCACAAAGGCAGGCCCCAGGCGCACAGCCAGCGTGCCTTTGCCCGTCTGGCTGTCCTCCAGCGTGTCGCGGAAATTATTCACCGCCAGCAGGGCCACGCTGAAGCATCCCGCCGCCACACCCGCCCACAGGGCCATTGGTGACCACTGGAGGGTCTGCACATAGGTGGTGCCTGCCACGGCCACCGGACCGAAGCAGATGAAGGCGAAGACATCTCCCAGGCCCAAATAGGCCAAAGGCGCGGGACCACCCGTGTAGAGCAAGCCCAGCGCCACGCTGCCCAGGCCGATGAAGAGGATGGGCCAGCCGCCCCTGGCCAGCAGGTAGGCGCCCAGCAGCACGGCCAGACCAAAGCAGATCATGAAGGCCATCTTCACCTGGCTGGCGTTGATGTGCCCGCTGTGCAGACCCCGGCGGGGCCCCAGGCGGGCTCCCGTGTCCGCTCCACGCCGGGCGTCGAAGAAGTCGTTGGCCAGATTTGTGCCCACCTGGATGAGCAGGGCGCACACCAGGGCCGCCAGGGCGGCCCAAAGGTGGAAGCCACCCTCCCGGTGGGCAATGGCCGATCCCATCAGCACCGGGGCCACCGCCGCCCACAGGGTCTTGGGGCGCGCGGCCAGCAGCCAGGCGCCCGGCACGCCGCTGGTGGCGGTCGCCATCAGGGTCTCCGCGGGAAACGCGCGAAATCCGGTCGGCGCTTCTCCACATAGGCATTGCGGCCTTCCTGGCCCTCCTCGCTCAGGTAATAGAGGAGGGTGGCGTTGCCTGCCAGCTCCTGCAGACCCGCCTGGCCATCACAATCCGCGTTCATGGCGGCCTTCAGGCAGCGCAGGGCCAGGGGAGAATGGGCCAGCATCTCCCGGCACCACTGCAAGGTTTCCTCCTCCAGGCGCGCCAGCGGCACCACCGTGTTCACCAAGCCCATTTCCAGGGCCTGGGCGGCATCATACTGACGGCACAGGAACCAGATCTCCCGGGCCTTCTTCTGGCCCACAACACGCGCCAGATAGCTGGACCCGTAACCACCATCGAAGGAGCCCACCTTGGGTCCCGTCTGGCCGAAACGAGCGTTGTCCGCGGCAATGCTCAAGTCACACACCAGGTGCAGCACATGTCCGCCCCCAATGGCCCATCCGGCGATCATGGCCACCACCGGCTTGGGGCAAACGCGGATCTCCCGCTGCAGGTCCAGCACATTCAGGCGCTCCACGCCGCCCTCGTCCCTGTAGCCGGCATCGCCGCGGATCTTCTGGTCGCCACCACTGCAAAAGGCCTTGTCACCCTGGCCGGTGAACACCACCACTCCAACGGAGGCGTCCTCCCTTGCCAGATCCAGGGCCCGTCGCATCTCCGAAACCGTCTGGGGCCGGAAGGCGTTGTGCCGTTCCGGTCGGCAGATGGTGATCTTGGCCACACCCGCCGCATCCCCGTCTGGCGTACCCAGCTCGTAGCGGATATCCGTCCACTCCCCCACCATCGTCCAGCGCTCACTCATCGTGTCCTCCAGGACTGCTTGTCCAGTGTCTTCTCTCTTCAACCATCAGCGCGGCCAGCTCTTCAGGAGCTTCCAGCGGCAAGGCGTGGCCAACCCCGGCAAGCAGGGCGCACTGTCCATGCGGTGTTCGCGACGCGCCGCGACGCACCACGGCGGCATAAGCGCTGTCCCGGGTGCCGGCAATCCACAACACAGGCATGGACAACTCCTGCAGGCGCGGCCAGAAGTTCTCCTGCCGGGCCGGGCTCATGGAACGCAGCACCTGTGCCAACAGCCGGGCATCCCCGAGTGCGCGGCGCTCCAGCAGCCGGTGAAAGTCCAGCTTCTCCAATAGAGGCGCGAAGAGCGGCTGCGCGTACCAGACCTTCAAGAAGGCCGACAGACCCTGCTCCTCCAGCAAGCGGGCCCACTCCTCATCCACCTGGGATCTTGCCCTGCGCTGCGCCTCCCTTTCCAAACCAGGATTGGCACCCGCCAGCACCAGGCGCGACACGCGCTGGGGCGCTCTCAGCGCGGCGGCCAGGGCCAGGCGCCCTCCCATGGAATAGCCAACCAATTCCACCGCACCATCCACAGGAAGCTGGTCCAGCAGCCAGTCCACCCATTGGTCGGGACGCTGCGGAAGAGAATCCTGCCACTGGCCATGGCCGGGCAGTTGCAGAAACTCATCCTGCACCGAGTCCGTGCCCATCTTCAGCCTGGTGGCCAGCCAATCCTCTGGAGCGCCCAGGAAGCCATGCAGCCACAAGCGTCGCAAGGGCGGCACGGAGGGGGCGGGCTCCTCAAGCAGGCGCGCGTTGAGCTCCGCATGTCGACGGGGATGGTCATCCCCTGGAACGCGGCATTCCAGCAGCAAGGGTCGCGGCTTGTCCACAAAGGAGTCCAGCCCATCCTGCAGGTCCGCCGCCGTGGCGACAAGGCGGGCCTCCATGCCCAGGGCAAGGGCCACCGGAGCCAGCTCCACCTGGTGTTCATGGCGGGCCCAGGCATGGGGAGCGGCATCGCGCTGCAGGCGGAAGATGCCGCCGCCGCCATTGTTGATGACCACAATCAGCAAGGGGGGCTGGTTTTCCGCCACCATGGCCAGACTGCCCAAATCGTGCAGCAGGCTCAAGTCCCCCACCAACAGGGCCGCGGGACGCCCCAGTCCCTGCTGGAAGCCCAGGGCTGTGGCCACCAGGCCGTCAATGCCGGACAGCCCGCGATTTGCCGCCACCCTTAGGTCGTGCTCCAGGGGTGGACGCCACTGGTCCACCAGACGGATGGGCAGGCTGTTGCCCGCCAGCAGGCCAAACTCTTCCGGCAGGCTGGCCATCAAGCGGCGCGCCACCATGGCCTCGCCAAAGGAATTCGCGGGACCCAGGACCTGCGCCTGCAAGCGTCCCACTTGGCGGGCGCCCGCACGGCAGGCTTCCAGCCAATCGGCCTCCCCAGCTGGAAGGGCCAGCTCGCCGCGCTCCAGCAACTCCACCACTTCCCGAGGAGTGCGCTGCCAGCGCTTCCATCCTGCGCCGAACCCGTCCTGGATGCCAGGGTGCGCGTCCACCACCAGACCGGGCCGCCCGCGCAGGATCTCCCCCACGCGCCGGGAGACCGGCCGCTTACCCAATTGCAGCACCGCGCCGCATCCCGCGAGCAGCGGCGCAAGGTCTTCACCATCCTTAAGCAGAGGCGGATCCCCTTCCCCCTGCATGCACAGCCCGCTTCCACCGTCCGCCAGCAGGGGCCAGCCCAGCAGTCGGCTGATGCGGCGCGCCGCCTGACGATCCACCGCATGCGGGGCATCGCACATCCACACCAGTCCGCGTGGGGCTCCCGCTTCCAACGCATCCCAACAGTGCCGCTCATCCTCGCGCAACGGATGCGTCGTCCTGCCTTCCATGGGCCGACTCTGGATGCTGGAAGGGCCGGACTCCGCCCTCCAGGTGGCTGGCAACAGAGGTTCGGCGAAGGGCAGATTGATGTGCAGGGGGCCGCCTAGTTGCCGTGCCCGTCGCAGGGCCTTTCCCACCTCCGACCGGACCGTCTCCCCGTCCAACTGGTGGGCACAGGGCAGGGGCAGCTGCTCCAGCGCCAGTGGTGCGAAAGGGCCCACCTGATCCACCGTCTGGTTGGCGCCGCGCCCAATCTCCTCGGCGGGACGATCCGCCGTCAGCACCACCAGGGGAAGTCCGCTCTCCCGGGCCTCCGCCGTGGCCGGGAGCAGATTCAAGGCGGCGGTGCCGGAGGTGCACAGCACCAGCGCGCAGGACTTGTGCCCCGCCAGCGCGCGACCACGCATCCAGCCCACCGCCAGAAAAGCCGCCGCCCGCTCATCCACGCAGGACATGCCGCCCACCATGGGAAGCTCCTGGGCGGCCGCCAGCAGCGGCAGGTTGCGCGCTCCAGGCGCGTGGACAATCCACTCCACGCCCTCTTCCACCAGGGTGCGCATGACGGAGCGGGCAGCATCCAGGCTGGTCATGGGCGCCTCCAGGCCTTGAGCAGGGTGTCCAGTTTTAAGGAGGTCTCCTGCCACTCATCATCGGCCACGCTGCCCGGCACCAAACCCGCGCCCGCCCACAGGCGCACATGGCCCCTGGATGCCAATGCCCCGCGAATGGCCACCCGGCACTGGCTTTCATTGGGCGCAAGAATGCCCAGCACGCCACCATAGAGGCCGCGTGCCTGCCCCTCGTTCCGCCGGATCCACTCCAGGGCGGTGGGCCGTGGCGCCCCGCACAAGGCCGGTGTGGGGTGAAGGGCCGCCAGCACATGAACATCGCCCTGGCCCTTGCGCAGACGGCCCTCAACCTGGCTCTGCAGATGCTGCACGCGCCCCAGCCGACGCAGACGGCGCGCGCCCACCCGAAGCTCGCCCTCGCACAAGGGAGCCAGCGTCTCCTTCAACCAATGAACCACCACACCCTGCTCATGCTGCTCCTTGGCGCCATCCAGCAAGGCCCGGCCCAGCGCACGATCCTCCATCCTGCCGACTCCTCGCGGACGGGTGCCCGCCAGGGCCATGGTGCGCAGTCGAGATCCCCGGCGGGTGAAGAGCTCCTCCGGAGTGGCGCCCAGCAGCTGCGGCCCGCCCGGCCACGCCAGGAAATAGGGCCAACTCTCCGGCTCCGCCCTCCAAAGATCCTCCAACAGATCCAGCGCCGTGCAGGCCTCTGTCAGCGGCTGACGCATGCTGCGGGCCAGCACCACCTTGTCCATGGGGGGAACCGTGTGGCCCATGGCTTCCAGAGCCAGCGCTACCTGCGAACGCCACGCCGCCCTGGACACCAGTAGAGCCGGTCGCTGGTCCGGCAAGCGCACGGGGCAAGGCGGATGTTCCTGTTCAATGCCTTGCTGAAGGGCCTCCAGCAGGCGCAGGGTGGCCTGCCAACCTCCGCTCTCCCTGCGCCATCGCGCCACCAGCCCCTTCCCGCGCTTCCATTCCAGCTGGGGCGTCCAGCAGCGCACCTGGCCAAAGGAGCTCCAGGGCCTGCCGGGCAGCTGCGCCATGTCGAAGGGCAGGCTGATCCAGCGCTGAGGAAATGGTCCATCCTGGTCCAGGACGCGCAGGTCCCTGCCATCCTTGCGCCATGCCTGGCCAAGCCCCACGCGATCCGGCCCGAAGAGCGCACGCGCTGTGGATGCCGGCGCGGCGCGCAGCCAGGTCAAGGCCGATGGCGGGTCCGGCATTTCCTGGGCCACCTCGCCGTCGATGCTGCCCGGGTTTTCCAGGTTGCGCCGCAGATCCTGCAAGGCCTTGCGGCAAGTTCTCTGCCACGACAGGAAGGCGTTCACAGGGCGTCCTGTCTTAGATGAAGGGAGAGGGCGCGGGCGCGGCCAGCCACCCGGGCAAAGGCTTCCAGTGTAAGGGCCTGCTCTGCGTCGCTGGCGCTGCGGCTGGGGGAGGGATGCACCTCCAACATCAGGGCATCAGCTCCCGCCGCCACGGCGGCCATGGCCACGGCGGGCACCAGGGCGGCCTGGCCGGTGGCGTGGGAGGGATCCGCCACCACGGGCAGGTGGCAGTGACCCTTCAGCCAGGGCAGCGCGTTCACATCAAAAGTGAAACGCGTGGCGGTCTCGAAGCTGCGGATGCCGCGCTCGCACAAGGCCACCTGGGGATTGCCGTGGCTCATGACATACTCGGCGGCCAACACCGTCTCTTCCACAGTGCAACCGAAGCCGCGCTTGAGCAGCACAGGCAGGCCGCAGCGGCCCAGCTCCTTGAGTAGGGGAAGATTCTGGGCATTGCGGGACCCCACCTGGATCACATCGCAGCGTTCGCGCATGCGCGGAAGATCCCGCACATCCAGCACCTCGCTGATCACCGCCAGGCCCGCCGCATCGGCCGCCTCACGCAGGAAATCCAGGCCCTTGTCGCCCAGGCCCTGGAACTGGTAGGGACTGGTGCGCGGCTTGTAGGCGCCCCCACGCAACCAGCCCGCCCCCGCCTCCGCCACGGCCATGGCGGTTTCCAGCATCTGCTGGCGGCTTTCCACGCTGCATGGGCCGGCGATGAGCTGAAGCTCGCCACCACCCAGGCGATGTCCCTTTGCCTCCAGCACCGTATCGAAGGCCTGCCACGCCCTGCCCGCCAGCACAAAGCTGTCCCTTTGCTGGAACACACGGCGCACACCGGGCAGCTGCCAGGCGCGCAATTCATCCGCGCTCAGGGCCTGGGGCAGGGGAACACGCACGAGGGTGGCCCAGGAGGCCTCCACCTGTTGGCTCCACCACCCACAATCCTCCAGGCTCTTCCATAGCGCATGTCCCTGCGGAAGTGGCGCGTCCAGCTCCAACACCATCACCATGCCCTGTGCCCTGCTCATGGACGAACTCCTTTGGAAAGGCCTGCGGGACGGGTTTGCATGCCGTCCAGTGTCAGGCACAGGAAATCCCGGATCAGTTCTTCGCGCTCAGTGTGGGAGGTGGAAGTCGCTCGAGGCCCGGTGGCGGAAGGCTCCTCCCCGGACGATGGAGGATTTTGGCCGCAGGCCAGCAGATTTTCCAGCTGAAGATTCAGCAGGAAGGCCATGCGTTGGGCGGGCAGGTCGCTGCGCAGCTCTCCTTGGGCCTGTCCTTCCGTGATCAATTCCTCCAGGAAGTCCCGGCTGCGGCGTCGCAGGGCCTCCGCCCGGCATTCCCCACCTGGAGCGCTGCCCCGCTGGAGCAGGCTGAAGTAGATGCGCGCCAGCAAAGGGTGCTGGTCAATGAACGCGAAGCCCGCTCTCACCAGGGCTTCCAGGCGCCGGGAGAAAGGTTGGTCGCGGCTGCTGTCCCGCAAGTGGCGCAGATCCTGGCGGATGCGCCCGGCGGCACGGTCCACCACCGCCTGGAAGAGCCCGGCCTTGCTGCGGAAATAGGTGAAGAGACTGCCTTTGCTGATGCCCGCCCGGCGCACCAGCGTATTCATGGACGCCGCGTCATAGCCGTGCTCGGCGAACTCCTCCACTGCGGCGTGGAAAACCTGATCCTGCTTCTCCACCGCCAGGGATTGCCACAAGGCCGTCCCCGTGGGAAGCGCATCCTCTGTCGCATCCATTTGCTTTGAAATGAGGGAAGCTGGCGCCATGCATCTCCTTTGACCAGTCGGTCATTGACCACTTGGTCAATGTAGGGAGAGCACGGTCGCCAGCCAAGTCAGGCGGCCTGGGCAGCGGAGAAGCGCTACTTCACCCAGGTGAAGGGGTGAGCGGCAGCGCTTCCATCATCCACGGAGAGCAGATAGGTGCCCGTGGCAAGACCCTCCAGGGGCAGTCCCGCTCTGCCAGCGTGGACCGGGGCCTGGGCCACCTGTCTGCCCAGCAGGTCATGGATGCGCACCACGCGGGCCGACTTGGCGGGAAGCTCCACCAGCAAGCGCGTCCCCTGCCGTCGCATCAGCGGCGCACTCGTGCCCGCATCCAGCAGGGGGCTTTCGCCCGCTGGGCCGTTAGGAAAGCTGGCCAGGGCGGGAAGTGGCCAATCGCCCCAGCCGGCATCCCCCAGAATGCGCAGACTGTCCCGCTCAAAGCTGATGCGCCCCGTCACGGGCAGGCGCAGACTCCATTCCTCATGCTGGGGAAGATTGTCCACCAGGCGCCACTGGCCAAGTCGGCCCGTGGCGCTCAAGGCCAGCACACGATCCGCGCCACGCTGGCAGAGCCAACGGGCTTCCTGCCCTTCCAGCTCGCAGCCAGTGCTCTCCCATTGTCCCTGGCGACGGGTCCAGGCCTTCAAGCCACCCTGTGTGGCCAACAGGAGACGATCCTCCGCCAGCAGCATGTCCTGCAGGCCTTCGGGCGCCGGACTGCCCATTTCCAGACGAGGCAGCCAGGGGCGCGTCAGATCCACCCAATGCACCTGCCCCTCCGCCAGCGCGGCGGCGCCCAGTGGCGAGGTGCGCAGCTCCTCCACATCCGGGAGCGGAAGGGTGGCCTGCAGCCAGGGATCCTCTTCACTGGTCCAGAAGACACGCAGGGAATCCCCGCCCGCCACCAGCAGATAGTCCTCCAGCAGGGCGCCCGCCCGCTCGCAGGGTCCGGCCCATCCTCCAATGTGAGCTCCGCCCTCACTGAACACTTTCAATCCTTCGCCGTGCTGGAGCCAGGGACCGGCGCCGCCCCGCCACAGGGAAAGCGCGGCGGAATGCAATCCCCTATCCGACCATTGTCCCTGGCCTCCCTGCCAGAGTTGGCCGTTCTCTTCCAGACACCAGTCTCCTCCCTGGCGCACCAGCCGGGCTCGCAGCGTGCGAGGACGCGTCGCCCTGCCGGAAAGGATCCACACTCCGCCGGCCTCTGTCCACCACTGGCGTTCCTGGGCGCTTTCGCACAGCAAGGTGCCATCGCCCGCCGGCAGCCAGCTCTCCGCCCGACCTTCAGAACAGGTTAGGGCAAGGGCACGCGCCTCCGGCTCTTCTTTCAGCCAGCGCCACCACGCCCCCGACTCCTCCTGCAGCCATAGTGTTTTCCCCAGCGACAACAGACGGCGAAAGCTTCGTTCCGGCAAAGGGCCGCCGTGCATGGCCTCCGGTTCAAGGCAAGCCGCCCGCTGGGACTGCTCCAGCCAGTTCGCCCTGCCGTGGTTGTCCAGGTAGAGAAGGCCGCCCTGCCAGGGTGCCCACTCTTCCACCCCAGCGGGCAAATGGCCCAGGCCAATCATGCTGCCTGGCCGCAGGCGAAGCAAGCGCCGGCCATCCTGAAGCAGGCAGTGGCCATCGCCCGCCCGCAGTTCAAGAGTTCCCGCACCGCCATGGTGGGCCATGCGGCACCTGGCCTCAGGCGACTCCGTCCCGTGCAGGCGCACCAGGGTCAAGCCTTCATCGTCCAGTAGCCACACGGCCCCGTCCGCTTCAACGGCCGCGCCACGCAGGGTGTGGCCAAGGCTCCACACATCACGGCCCTCTGCTCCAAGACGACGCAAACTGCCCGAGGCCAGCACGGCCCACCATGCCCCCTCATTCTCCACCACTGAAAGCACTCCCTCGGGCAGGCCTTCCTCAAAGGACTGGGCGCTGGGGCCCCTTTCCAGCCACACATGGTGGGCACCCCAGGCCGCGCGGCCCTCCTTTTCCACGCGGGCCTCCAGCCAGGGTTCAGTGAAATGCAGGGCCGCGGTGGCGCGCAGCGCCAGGGCCAGCAGCAGCAAGAGCGTCTTCATGCTTGGCTCCTCTATTGATGGGTGATGAGGCGGAGTCCGTTCGGGAGGAACCCTTGGCAGGGGATGGTGTCAGGATGGCGGAGCGCGGCCCGCCGCTTTGGCATGCACCAGGCGCGGCCGGGGCCAGGCACGGCGGGGCCCGGGCTTCCCGTCCAGGGGAAGCCAGCGCCATCCATCCTGGTCGCTGCGGTGCAGGCGCATGCCCAGCGCATCCACCAAGGCCAGCACCTCGTTGTGAGGATGGCCGTAACGATTTCCTTTGCCGCAGGAGATCCAGGCCTCCCTGGCCCCTGCCCGCGCCAGGAATGCCGGCGATGAGCTTCCCCGGGATCCATGATGGCCCAGTTTGATCCAACGGGCGGCAAGAAAGGGCCCCCAGGCCGCCAGCCAGGCTTCCTGGTGGTGTCCCGCATCGCCAGTGAGCAGAATGGCGCCCTGGGGACTTTCCACACGGATCACCACGCTGCGCTCATTGCCTTCCACACCGGGAGAGGGTGCGGATGGCCCCAGCACACGCACACGCCAGCCTTGTTCCGCCTGCAGGAGCAGGCCCGGACGCGCCTCCACCCGGGGAGGGCCTGCCTTGTCCAGCCAATGGCGCAAGCGGTCCTGGGGCGGATTCCTTTTCCATTCGCCATTCCACAAGAGGGAACAAACCGCCTGCGCCCGCAGAAATCCCATGGCCCCACCCAGGTGGTCCTGATCCGGATGGGTCAGCACCATCCAGTGTGGCGCCTCGGGCAGCAGTCGCGCGCAAGCCTGGGACAAACGGGCTCCGCGCTGGCCCTCGCCACGGGGATCCTCCCAACCGGCATCCACCAGGACGCCTTTGCCAGAGGGGCTGCAAAGCAGGATGGCATCCCCCTGTCCGGCATTGAACAGGCATAGCCAGGATTGGGGCGTGGCCAGCCGCGGCAACAAGTCGGCCGCCGCCACCAGGCCCAATAGCGCCAGAGTCACACGCAGAAGCCGGGCGCGCTGTTGCATGGGCAGAAGAAGCAGGGCGCAGGACAGCGCCAGCAATGCCAGCTGAAGCGGGTGGCAATCCCACTCCAGGGACAGCATGGGCATGTGCGCGGCGCACCAGGTGATGGTGTGCGCCAGTGCTCCGCACAATGCCCCCAGCGGCTCAAAAGGAAGGGGAAGCACCAGGTGGAGAAAGGCCGCCACCGTAAGCACGCTGGACAAGGGAACGGCCACCACATTCAACAGGATGCCGCCTAGAGGCACCTTGCCGAAGAATGCAAGCAGGACGGCCACTGTGCCAAGCTGGGCCACCACACTGATGCGCAGGGCTTCGGCCATGGCCCGCCAGACCGCAGCCAGGGCGGCCCTGATTTGGAAAGTCCTGGTTGCTGGTGCGGTTTCCTTCTGTGTGTTCATGCCCAGCAGCAGGGCTGCCACGGCGCCGCAGGAGAGCAGAAAGCCCGGGTGTCCAAGCTCGGCGGGATCCCGCCACAACAGCAGGGATGCCACAAGGGCCAACGCGCCAAGGCCTGTCTGCGGCCGCTCCAGGCCACGCCCGATCACCAACACCAGGGCCATGCCCACGGCGCGCTTCACCGACACCTGCCACCCGGCCAGGGGCACATAAAGCAGGAGCAGAAGAACCAGAAGGCCGTCGCGCCACGCCCGGCGCAGGGGCAAGGGAGCCAGTACCTGCGTCAAAGCCAGTGCGAGCACGCCAGTATTCAGGCCGCTCACCGCCAGCAGATGGGCCAGTCCGGCGTCTTGCCACAGCTTCACTTCATCCGCCGGCAGCAGCTCTTGCCCGCCCAACAGGATGGCCACCATCCAGGGTCCGCCTTCGCCCGACCCTTCAAGCAAGCGCCGGGCACACCAGGAGCGCAGCGCGTCCACTCCTTCCACAACGCACGAAGGGGCAGGGGCGGCCGGACCAATCGGCAGTGCTCTCAGCGCCAGGGTGTCCAGACGCAGGCGCCCCACCTTTCCCCGCTGCCAGGCCAGCAGTCGGGGCGATGGCATGTAAGGTCCCAGGGCGGTGGCGGCCTGCTCCAGAATCAGACTGTCGCCCTTCCGTGGAAGGAGCAGGTGCCAGCGGTCCCGCTCCCAAGCAGGAGCACGGCGCCGGTGGGGCCACAAATCCAGCCGCCCGGGCAAGGGATGCCAACCCTCTGCGTTGTGCCACCAACCGTGCGCCAGGATTGCCGGAGCGGCCATGGCATCCGTGTCTCCAGGGCGCAAAGCCTCGCCCAAACCCTCCAGTCCGGTGGCCGCTAGCTCCAGCTCTTTCACCAGCAGGGCATCCATGCGTGGCGGCGCCTTTCCCCAGGGATGGGGAAGGGCTGGACTGGGGGCGTCCGCCCCACCCGGCCCTTGCGCCAACAGCAAGAGGAGTGCTCCACCCAGCACCAGTCGCATGGTGCCCAGGCTGCGGCGGGCGTTGGGCCAGGCCAGCAGGCCCAGGGCAAGCGGCAGCCAGTGGATGCCCAATGGTGGCAGCAGACGCCAGGCCAGCGCACCCGTCAGGCTGCTGGCCAACAGCGTGGCGTGAAGGGGATGCAGCAGCTCTCCCCTGGGGCGTTCACCAGACATCAGGTCCGCCCGCCCATTGCATTTCCGGCGGCAGGAGATCCTCAACCAGTTGAAAGCGCGGACCTGCCGGGCCCAGGCTGACCAGCAGCGCATCCACCTGACAGCGCTGCTGGCCCTGGTCCTCCCTGGGATAGCCGGCCACCAGGGCCGTGCGCAGCAAAAGCTGCAGCTTGCGTTCATCCACCCGCTGAAGCAGCAGGTCCGGGCCGGAGCGCCCGCATTTCACCTCCACGATATGCAGCATGTCCCCGCGCTGGACCAGCAGATCCACTTCACCTTCCTGGCGTCGACGCAGGTTGCGTTCCAGCACCTGGTAGCCGCAGCGCTTCATCCAGTCCACCGCCAGATCCTCGCCACGCTGGCCGCGCACCCTTCCCAGCGTGCTTGCATCGCCAATGGGGAGCTCGTGTTGCCTGTTCGCACCCATGCCGGACCTCCTGTTGGAAGGCCTGCAACGCCACCCATGGGCGCAGGGTTGCCCCAAATGAAAACGGGCCGGCACTTTCCGTGCCGACCCGTTCCACAGTCGTGACAGAGTTTGGAATCAGGGTGTGGGAGGCGCGGGAGCGTCCACCTTCCACACCACCACCGGACTCCACGCGCTGGTGGCACCGGCCTGATCAAGGGCCCGGGCGCGCAGATGAAGGGTCCCGGGCTTCAGCGCCAGGGGCAGGGTGGCGGCGGCGTCCACTTTTTTCGACCACAAGGGCGTGGCGAAGCGGCCGTCCACCGAGGCCTGGATTTCAACCTGCAGTGTCTGAGGACGGCGATCCGGATCCACCGGCGCCTCCCAGGCAAGGGACTGGTCCCCCGCCACATAAGTGCCCGAGACCGGCTGGAGCGCGCCCTTCCACTGTGGCGCATCGTTGCGCATATCCACCACCGCGGGCCAGGCATTGGACCAGGGACCTTCCAGACCGTTGGGATCCTTGGCCCTGACCCTCATCCACACATCCCCGTTCTCCGGCAAGGAGGCCAGCTGTCCCACGGGCATGCGCAAGGCGCTGCCGGACTGGGCGCCGCCTCCCTGGAAGGTCCGGTTGGGCGCCCACTGCAGCTCATAGACCAATTTGTCCGCCGGATTGGGATCCGTGGCGGCCGTCCAGGCAATGGCGTCCGCCGCGCCCAGGAGCAGGCCTTCGCGCCCGTTTATGGCGCAGGAACCCGGGCGGCTGTCCACCGTGAAGGCCAGGGGCGTGGATGCGCTCTCAAGGCCCGTCTCGTCCACGGCCTTCACCTGCAGACGCAGTTCCTCGCCATTGGGCAGCTTGCGCGCCAGGCGCAAACGGGTCTGCGTGCTCTCCTGGGTGTCCAGCAGCTTGCCCTTGGCGTCGCCAAGAGTCAGCACATAGTGGATTCGGGCATCAGGATCCGCATCCGTGGATGCCGTCCACGCCACATCCACGCCAGTCAGATCCACCAAGGTCCTGCCCATGGCAGGCTCGCGCAGCTGGGGCGCGCTGGGGGCCTCGTCCTGAGTGTTCACGGTCAGCTGAATGGATTTGCTCCACGCGCTGGCGGCTCCCTGGCGATCCACCGCCCGCAGGCGCAGATGCCAGGTGGCGTTGTCCCCCAGGCCCACATCCGCCACCACCACGGCGCCCGCGGCCAGCATGACACTTTGGGCGCCGGTGAAGGCGGCGGTGGATGCCACCTGCAGCTCGTGCCGCACAGTGGCGGGCGGATCGCTGTGATCCCTGTCCTTGCCAGGCGTGAAGCCCAGGCGGGGCTTGGCGTCGCGCACCAGTTTGCCCGCCGGCACATCCGCCGCGAAGCTTGGCGCGGCGGGAGCGTCGTTGGCCTTGTTGAACCAGAAGCTGCCCTGGGCGGATTCCGCCTCCAGAGTGTGGGGATCCACCGCCACCACCTTCCAGCGCAGTTCCTGATCCTCCGGCAACAGGGCGGCGCCCGTGAGCTTGCCCACGACGGCCTGCAAGGTGGATACAGTCTGGCTGGCCAGTGTGGCGCCCTTGGCATCCATTACCACCACGCGATAGGACAGGCGATCCGCAGGATCCGGATCCGTGGCCGCCTCCCAGGACAAGACACCACCCAGGCCCAGCTCCTCCTCCGTGGCCTTCAGCAAAGGCGCCACCGGATGGCTGTCCACAGTGATGCGGCGTGGCGCCAGCGCCTGCTCGCGTCCGGTCTCGTCCTTCACCGACAAATGCAGCAGGTAATCCTCACGGCTGCTTAGCACGGCCCTGGCCGTGGTGCGCGTCTCCGCCGTGCGTCCCTGGGCCAGGATCCTGCCAGGCTCCCTGGCGGGGCTGATGCGCCAGCCATAGTCCAGGCGCGCGTTCCAGTCGGGATCCGTGGCCGCCATCCAGGCCAGCTCCACGCGGTCCAGCGCACTTTGGCGCGCGGCCTCCGCCGGACTTTCCCAGGCCAAGCCACGGGGATCCTCGTCCTGGCGGTTCAGAATGAATGCGCGCGGCGCAGTCCATCCACTTGCGGCACCGCCGTTGTCCATGCATTGCACACGCCAGTACCAGCGCTGGTTGTCCGTTACCCGGGCACCCACCACCAGGTTGCCCGCTCCCGTCACCTTCTCCTCCACCACATCGCCCTTGAAGTCCGCGTCGCGGCAGAGCTGCACCGTATAGGCCAGACTGGCCGGAGGATCGCTGTGATCCCCGTCCGTGGATGTCTGCCACGCGAGCTGGGGTGTGTCACGCAACAAGGCGCCGTCAGCCGGACTTTGGAGTTGGGGCAGGGTTGGCTGGGCGTTGATGCGGTTCATCCAGAAGGCGGCGGGCGGCGACCACGCGGACGCGGCGCCGTGGTTGTCCACCGCGCGCAGGCGCCAGCTGTGGGCCTTGTCCTCCGCAATGAGGCGGCTCTCCGGCATGGCATCCATGCCCATGGCGGCCAGCTCGTCCTTCCCGAGCCCGGCAAGGGTGAACAGCGCCCTGGTGGCATCACTGGCCGCAAAGACCTGCACTTCGTAGCTGAGGCGATCCTGCGTCCAGGGATCCACCGCAGGGGTGAAGCGCAGCAGCTGCCCGGCCAGCCATTCCTCATCCTGGGTGGGGAAAAGTGGCAGTGGCGTGCTGGGCGTGGTGTCAGGCTCCAGGCGCGCCACGCGGCGGGCGCGAGTGACGCGGCCGCTGTTGTCCGTGGCATCCACCGTCCACCACAAGGGCTGGCGGTTCACCAGTTCATCCTTCAGGCGATGGCTGGTGCCGGCCAGGTTCTCCACCCGCCGGGCTCCTTGCAGATCCTCGCGGGTAGCAATGATCAAGGTGTAGGTCACACTGGAGAGGGGATCCGGATCCGGCGCACCCTGCCAGGTGAAGTCCGGCTGCAGATCGGCTATGCCGCCCGCCGGCGAAACCAGGTCGAAGGGAATGGGAGCCTGCTCCACACTGTTCACATGGAAGCGTCGCGCCACACTCCAGGCGCTGGCCTCGAAACCGTCATGGACCCGCAGGCGCCACCACCAGTTGCCGTTGTCTGCCAGATCCAGGGGCAGGGTCCAGCTGGCCTCCCGCCAGGCGGGGCCGCTGGTGGCCACCACGCGCTGGAAGAATTCATCCTCCGCCACCTGGAACTCGTATCCCACCGCATCCCCTTCCAGATCCACCACGCTTCGCGCTTTCAGCACGGGTCGCACCACGGCCAGGATTTGGTCGTGGGTGGGCTCCAGCAATTCAGGCAAGGGGGGAATGGAGTTCTGGCGAAGCGTGTTCAAGGGTCCGTCCGTGCGCACCATGAAGCGGCGCCATTCGCTCCACGCGCCACCGCCCTGGCCGCGCAGACGCAGGAAGTAGCGCTGTCCGTCCTTCAGCGCAGGGCCTTCATAGGTCAACACGGTGGAAGCCTGGCTCATGGCCTTGGCACCGCTGTCCCACATGTCCGTTTTGGTGAAAGTGCTGTCCGTGGCCACTTGCAGCTGCCAGGCCTCCTGGGCGTCGCCCAGCAGACTGAAGTAGCTCCAGCCCAGACGCGGAGCATCCGCCAGGGCGTGGGTGGGATCCGTGTCGGACAACAGCGCCAGGCTGTGCACCACCGGTCGCGCCTCATCCACCCGGTAGACCTGGCGGATCTCGGCATTGGCCGTGGAACGCAGCAGCACATGCTCGCCCACGCGCACATCCAGGCGCGGCATGTCCTCTTCGTCACGGTTGATGGCCAGCCGGGCGCGGAAAATGCCCGTGGCCTTGCCCGTTTCCGTGAAAATGAGCGTGGCCTGGAAATCGGGGCGCTCCAGGATGCGCAGCTCGGCGCCCGTTTGATCCACGGCGTACTTGTTGCGGTCCACGGCACGGATCTGTACCCGGGACAGGGCCTGATCGCAGAGGTCGAAGGCCAGCGTGTCCGCCCAGTCGCGATCCGCCATCACGTGCAGACTGAGGATCTCCACCGGCTGGGTAAGCAGATTGGCCACCGGACGATCCCGCCAGGGATCCAGGGTGAAGCCGCGATCCTGGCCACGGCCGCGCTGCTGCACCTTGCCCTGGATCTGGAACTCCTCCGTGACGCCCCACCAATTGCCGGACAAATCCACATCGCGGCCAAGGTTGAACCCAAACACTTCCACGCCACCCGACAAAAGGCTGTTGCCACGGATCTCCGGCTGGCAATCCGCCTGCAGGGCGATGCCCGTGCTGCGGTCCTCCGCGCTGGACTCGTAGATGGCGTTGTCCAGGATCTTGGGGGAGGATGAACTCAAATAGATGGCCCCGCCCCAGTTCTGGGCGCTGTTGTCGATGAAGGCGTTCTCCTGCACCAGCGGATTGGACACGGAGATGTACAAGCCGCCGCCATGGCGGGCGGACTGGTTCAGCACAAAGAAATTGCGGCTGATGATGGCGTCGCTGTAGAAGAAGCAGTGCACGGCGCCGCCGTCGTCCAGCAGGGAGGCGTTGCTCTCGAAAGTGCAGCCCTCCACCAGGGGCGTGGCGAAGTTGTAGATGACCAGGGCGCCGCCCCGGTCCGCCTGGTTGTCGGTGAACAGGCAGTCCCGCACAATGGGCGCGCTGCCATTCAAGTAGAGGGCGCCGCCATCGTACTGGTCGTCCGCCACGGCGCCGCCCCCGCTGATCTCGCAACCAATGAGGCGGCTGCCGCCGGAAGCCGGGATGAACACGCGGCTGCCGTCGTAGCAGGGCAGATCCTTGTCACCCAGGATCTTGATGTTGCCCCAACGCTGGCCTTCCGTGGCGGGCTGGAAGCGCACGGGCGCTTTCTTCTCCCCCAGGGCGTGCACTTCACCTTGCACCACCAGGCAGGCCTTGGGACCCATCTCCACAAGCACGCCCGCCTCGATGGTCAGGCTGCTTCCCTTGGGTATGGTCACGGTGGAGGAAAGACGCAAGGGCGAGTCCCCTGCCTTCACCACGCGTGATCCGGTGATGGTGCCCGACAGTTCCAGCGCCCGGGCAGGGCCGACCACGCCACATAGACCAAGCCCCAGGCCAAGCCACAACGCCATGTGTTTCATCATCATCCCCTCTTCCCCGGCCGGGCGGCCGGGTTGCTCAGCGCAGCAACAGCAAACGCGCCACCTCCCGATGGCCGTTCTGCTCCACCGCCAGAAGATACAGTCCACTTGGGTAGCCTGTAAGATCCAGCTGCTCTTCATGGCGCCCCGCCGGCAGATGGGCCCGCTGGCCATCCACAACCCGGCGCCCCAACAAATCGGTCACGGACCAACGCAGGACACCCGCCTGCTGGAGCAGCACGCTCCAATGAGTGGATGGGTTGAAGGGATTGGGCCAGGTGCGCAGGTCCAGGGTGAAGTCCCCGGGCCCCTTGCCAGGCGTCAAGCCCACATCCTGCCAGGCCAGAGCCCCCTCATCCGCTGCGATCACCAGCTGGTCCACGGAGTTTCCCGCCACCAGCACAAAGGCCACTTCGCGCATGGCGCCGGGTGGCAGGTTCAGCGCCTGGGCACCCATCAGACACTGCCAGTCGTTGGGTGTGGCGGCCTGCACTTGTTGAAAGCCGGCGGCCAGCCATTGGGCAAGCTCAGCATCCTCCAGGCCTGCGCCACCGCTCCATTCACTCCAGCGACAGAGCCGGAAGGAGGCGGGAGCCTCGGAGACCATGCGCAAGCCCACACAGGGTCCCGTGCCCTGGCTTTGCCATCCCGTGCCCGTGGCCGCGTTCCAGCCTCCCGTATCATCCCCCCAACTGCCACCCACATCCAGATCCAGCCACAGGCCGGGCCTCAGGGCGGAAAGCACCTGCCCACCCGTATTGCGCAATTGAAATCGCAGGAGCAGCCAGTCCTCGCCCACGCGACTCAAGCCCATTTGCCGCACGCGCAGACCGGGAAAGCCCTCCGCGCCAAACTCCGCCTCCGTGTGCAGGCCCTGGGCATCCTCCCAGCGACGGATCTCTCCTCCAGGATAGACCTCCAGCTCCGAGGGCTGTCCTCCCAGATAACTGACGGCATGGGCCACCTGTCCCTGGGATTCCACCAGCAGGCTGCCGGTGTAGAGGTGGCTGGTGGATCCCGGGGGCCAGCGCAGGCCATTGCCCACGCCTTCATTTGCTTCGAAATCCCAATAGCCCTGCACGCCGTGGCTGCCCAGGCTCAGCTGCAGCTGACCGTTGTCGTGGTCGGCGAAGGTGGGAGCAACGGAGATGAGCAAATCCACGCTTTGGCTGAAGGAGGCGGTGGCGCTGAAGGTCACGCGCAGGCGCACCTGGCTGCCCGGCTCCAGCCCAGCGGACAGGGCAATGGAGAAACCATCGGCGGGAAAGGCGCTTTGACCTTCACCCAGGCTGCCATAGACAATGCTTCCATCCTGCACCTGAGCCTCTCCTCCGGGCACCACGCACTGGGCCGACAGCGCCGTGAAGGAGCCCAGCAGGGCTTCCACACCCAGGCGTACCTGCAGGTTCTCACCGGGTTCGGCAATGCCGTCCCCATCGGCGTCCTGCACCAGCAGCTGGGTTTCCTGCAGGGCGCGGGGATTCTGGGTCACCAGATTGAGGGCATTCACGCGACCACTGCCCAGCTTGCCCACCAGTCCTGGGTTCTGGGCGTCAATGGACACACAGGCGGCCCTTAGACGCTCGCGCAGACGGTCTCCATCCTCCGTTGGATGCTGGCTGGAAGCCAGGGCCGCCAGACTGGCAACCAGCGGCGTGGCCATGCTGGTGCCGGACTTGGTGCCATAGCTGTTGCCCATCACGGTGGAGAGGATGTCCTGTCCCGGTGCGCAGCAATCCACCCACCAACCCACCTGGCTGCCCGGCATGCGCTGGTCCTGGGGAGTGGTGGCAGCCACCGCCAGCACGCCTTCGTAGGCGGCGGGGTAGTGGGGCATCTCGGTGCCGTTGTTGCCGGCGCTGGCCACCACCAGACAACCCAGATTGCGCGCCGCCTGCACCACCTCGTGTTCATAGTTGGACCAGGCGTCACCGCCCCAGGAGCAACTGATGACGCGGGCTCCCTGCACGGCGGCATACCAGAGGCCTTCCACGCCACGGCTGATGCTGCTTTGGTGTCCGGCCCTCACGGGCATCAGGGCCACGCGCCAGGCGGCACAGGCCACGCCCGCGCCGTTGTCTGTCAGGCAGGCCGCCGTGCCGGCGGTGTGGGTGCCGTGGCTTAGGTCCCCGGCAAGGGCGGAAGGGTCCCCGTCGTTGTCCAGCAGATCCGCACCGTGGATGTCGTCCACCAGACCATTGGCGTCATCGTCCAAGCCATTGGGCAAGGCGCCCTCTCCGGGGTTCTGCCAAAGCGCTCCCGCCAAATCCACATGCTGAAGCTCCGCGCCAGTGTCCACCACCGCCAGCACCACTTCGCCCTGCCCCTGGTGCAGATCCCAGGCCTGGGGCGCCTGGATGAGCGGCAAAGCCCACAGTTCAGCGAAGCGGCTGTCGTTGGGAAGCACATCTGTGCGGCGCAGGGCTTCCTCCTCCACCCAGACAAGATCCTGGGTGGCCAGGACGCGCCGGGCCTGCTCCATGGAGCTTCCTGGCTCCAGCACCAGACGCAGGATGCGACGCAGTGCCTCTGGCGTCTGTTCCCTGCAGGGCAGGGCGCATTCCAGCCGACTCCCCAAGGGAAGTCCGGCAGGCAAGTCCTTCAGCCACTCCTCTGCCTGGACAAGGCTGGAGCACTTCAGAATCAGATGACGGGATGGGGTGTCCGCATGGAGGGGCGAAAAAGGCAAAAGCGCCAGGGAAGCCGCCATGATCCGGCCAGCGCAGATGCTGAGGCGTGATCCCATGGCTTTCTCCCGGTGCCGGGTCCGCTTCATTCCGCGTTGGATCGCGGAAAGAGCAGGGTCTTCAGGGCCGCGAGCAGTTCCTCACGGGTGGCCTGGGAAATGCGCCGCCCTCCCATGGGCATGCCGGGCTGGCGCCGGGCCATGGCACGCAGGACGCGCACCGGCAGGGCCTCCAGCGCCTGTTCGGAGGCGGGATGGGCCAAAGCCTCAGGAGGAAGGGAATCCACGGGCGTTTGCCCATCCGGCTCCAGGGCAGGACTCCAGCTGTCACGGGAAAGGCCCATGGCCAACTGGGCAATGCCCTCCGCCGGACGCGGAATGAGCAGCACGCCGGCCACTCTTCCCACCCGTTCGGCAGCGCGCGCACCCGCATCAAGGGCCGCCTTCACCGCCGCCGTCTCCCCCTCCACGCAAATGGTGATGAGGGCGGGATTGGTGATCTGACGCGCCAAAAGCCGCACTCGGGCGGCTTTCAGCATGGCGTCGCAGGCTTCAATGGCGGCCACCAGACCGCGGGTCTCCACGAAGCCAAGGGCCTCATCGCTCATGGGGGCTCCACACAAAGGCCTCCTCCGTGGGAGGAGGCCCCTGTTTCTGGATTAGCCGCGCTTGGGCAGAATGAGTTCCACTTCAGCGTGGGGACGCGGAATGACATGCACGGAGACGACTTCGCCAACCTTTTCCGCCGCCGTGGCGCCGGCATCGGTGGCGGCCTTCACGGCGCCCACATCTCCACGCACCATGACTGTCACATAGCCGCCGCCCACTTGCTCGCGGCCGATGAGCTCAACCTTCGCGGCTTTCACCATGGCGTCCGCCGCCTCGATGGCGCCCACCAGACCCTTGGTCTCAACCATTCCCAGGGCTTCCAAAGACATGCCAAATCCTCCCGTCGTGTTGTGCCGCCGGCCCTTGTTGCAAGGCCTGCGGGCGGCGTGGGTGAAAAGTAGGAATTGCCCTTGCCCTTTGGGAAGGGGCCGGGCAGCTTTTCGGAGGCCCTGTTGGCGATTTCAGGCGCCGGACAGGGTCCAGCCCTCCTTGCCCAACAGGGGGACAAACGCGCAGGGCGCCACTGTCCTTCCACGGAACGTGCTGTCGGAAAGGCGGTCGATGATCTTCAATTCCTGTTCCCGACGGTCCCCCACCGGCAGCACCAAACGCCCTCCCAGAGCCAGTTGGCGCACCAGGGAATCCGGCACGGCAGGCGCCCCGGCGGTGACGATGATGCGGTCGAAGGGCTTTTCGGAACCCCAGCCGATGCTGCCGTCCCCTCGCCGACTGACAATGTTGCCCAATCCCAGCTCGTCGAAAATGCGGCGGGCGCGGGCCAGCAGCTCGCTATGCCGTTCAATGGTGAAGACTCGTTCACACAGCATGGAGAGCAGGGCGGCCTGGTAGCCGGAGCCCGTGCCCACCTCCAGCACCTTTTCATCTCCCTGCAGCTCCAGCGCCTCCGTCATGAGGGCCACGATGTAGGGCTGGCTGATGGTCTGGCCCTGGCCAATGGGCAGAGCCCTGTCCTCATAAGCGCGGCTCATCATGGGCCCATCCACGAAGCGGTGCCGCTCCAGTTTGCCCATGGCGGCCAGCACGCGCTCATCATGGATGCCCCGACCCTTCAAATGGCGTTCCACCATGTCGCGGCGGGCTTCTTCCAGATGCTCACTCACCGGTCTTGCTTCCTTCAAGTCTGGTCGGCCCCAACAGCAGGCGCAGGAAGCGGCCCGTGTCCCGCATGCGCTTCACATGGCTGCCGGCGCCGGAGGGCCGTTGCACAACGGGAATCTGGCACACGCGGGCGCCCAGGGATCCAGCCTGCAGCAGGACCTCGCTCTCCAGGTCGAAGGCCCTGCCATTGGGCTGAAGGCGTTCCCATAGGGAGAAGGCCAGCAAACGGTAACCACACTGGCTGTCCGACAAAGGCAATCCGCTGCGCAGGGAGAGGATGCGGGTTGACAGGCGGTTGGACAAGCGCCGATCCCACGCCATGGCAGCGTGGCGCAAATCCCGGTCGCCAATGATGAGATCCGGCTTCTCCCTGCGCCACAGATCCAGCATGGCCGGCGCATCCGCCGGATTGTGCTGGCCGTCGGCATCCAGGCAGAGCACGGCTCCATGCCCCCGGCGGAAGAGCAGGTCCCAGCCCCTCCGGAGGGCGGCTCCCTTGCCCTGGGGACTGAGATGTTGAAAGCACTCCGCGCCGCCGTGGCGGGCCAGTTGTGCCGTGTCGTCACGGGAGCCGTCATCCACCACCAGCACGGGAAGCTCCCCCACATGGGCGTGGAGCTCCTCCAGCAGGCCGGGCAGTGTGGCCGCGGCGTCCAGGGCAGGGATGAGCACGGCCACATCAGGCGTCATGGGACAACTCCCGGCCATGGCGCTCCACCAGGGCCATGGCCTCCGCCAGTGGATCGCCCAGGCCATCCAGGTGGTGAAGGGGCAGGCCCCGTCGTTGGAAACGGCGCAACCATGAAAGTTGGGCGCGCGCGAACTTCCAGATATCCTGGGCCAGGCCCTCCGCCATGGCCTCCGGGGCCACCTCGCCGCGTAGTTGGCGCAAGGCCCAACGCGCCTCCAGGCCCAGGCGATGCAAACGCTCCGGCGGCACGCCCCCATCCAGCAACTGGGCCACCTCGTCCAGCAGGCCGGCCTTGAGCCGTTGATGCAGACGCAGGCGGATGCGCTCCCTAAGCGCATCGTGGGGAAGGTCCAGCACCAGCAGCAGGGCCTTCATGCCCGGCTCCTCGCCAGGGGACGACATTCCGGCATCAGTGGCCCCGTCAACAGCCAGGGCAATCTCCAGCGCCCGCAACAGGCGGTCCCGATTCTCAAGATCCGTGGTGTTGTGCAGGCGGGGATTCACATGGCGAAGTCGAAGTGCCAGCTCCTCCATGCCCAGGCCTTCCACCTCTCGGCGCCATTCCGGCCGTGGGGGCGCCTCCTGCAGCTGGTAGCCCTTCAGCAGGGCGTCCAGGTACAGGCTGCTGCCGCCACACCACACCAGTGGGCGTCCGGTCTGCTCCGCAAGACGGGACCACTCCATGGCCTTCTGGGCAAACTGAAAGAGTGAGAATTCGCCGTCCAGCTCCAGCAGGTCCAGGCCAAACACCGGCAGGGCCTGGCCTCCTTCGCCGTATTCCTGAAGATCCTTGCCGCTGCACAGATCCAGGCCACGATAGACCTGTCGGCTGTCCACGCTGGCCACGGCTGCCCCCAGGGTGCGGGCCAAACCCACGGCCAGCCGCGTTTTGCCCGTGGCGGTGGCTCCCATGATGACAATGGACGAAGGGCCCAGGGCCAGGAGGCGGCTCAGAGGGATGCCTCCACCCGATTGCGGCCCTGCTCCTTGGCCTGGTAGAGGGCGGCATCGGCGCGGCGGATCATGTCTTCCAGTGTGCGCGTGGTGGGCTTCATTTCCGCCACCCCAATGGACACGGTCAGGCGTCCGCCAGGTTGGCGGTCTCCGTGGGGGAATTCAAAATCCGCCACGGCGGCGCGGATCTTCTCCGCCACGGCGCGTCCCACCCCCAGGTCCGCGCCCGTGAGCAGCACAATGAACTCCTCGCCACCATAGCGCGCAATCAAGTCCACACTACGAATGCTCTGCTTCACCAGGCGGGCCACCTGCACCAGCACATCATCCCCGGCCAGATGGCCGTTGCGGTCGTTGTAGTTCTTGAAGTTGTCCACATCCAGCATGAGCAAGCTCAGGCGGGCCCCGGAACGACGGGTGCGGGCCAATTCCAGATTGAACTGCTCCTCGAAGTAGCGCCGGTTGTGCAGACTGGTGAGACCGTCCTTGGTGGCCAGCTCGAAGACCCGCGTATGCTCCCGGGCGTTGAGGATGGCGCTGCCCATGAGGGTGGACAGCTCCTCCAGCCAGGCCAGGCGAGTGGGGCTGATCACCTCCGGATGGCCGTAGTAGAGCTTCAGCAGACCCACCTTCTCGTCGCCGGCGAAAAGGGGCAACAGAATGGCGAAGCGCAGGCCCAGGATTTCCACCAGCTTGTGGTTCAGCACCATGGCGTGCTGCTTCAGGCCGTCCAGCACCACGGGCGCTCCGGCGGCGAACAGGGCCTGCTCCTGCTCCACGTCCAGCAGGATCTGCAGGTTCTTGCTCAGAGTCTGGCCCTGCCCCTCCATGCTCCAGGTAACCTGATGGATCAAACGCTGTTCGTCGGCGTCGTAGAGTTCCAACTCCCCCAGCTGGAAGTGGAAGGTCTCCAGCAGGGTGTCGCCAATCAATTCCAGCAAGCGCTCGAAGTCCAGCTCGCGGCTGATGGTTTTTTGCACGCGCAGGATGCCGGTGATCAGGTTCAGGCTCTGCCGCGTCTCCAGCAGGCTTTCCTCGAAAAACTTGATGAGGTGCCCGTGGAAGCGGCCTTCCAGCCCGTTGTTGCCCGGCCTGCCCAGCAGGGGAATGGCGCGGAAATGCAGGGACTGCTCCAAAGATGCCAGCAATTCCTGTTGGAAGGCGCGGTCGAAACTCCAGCGCGTGCCCACAGGGAGCCGCTGCTGGAACACGCTCACCTCCGGCCTGTCCACCAGTTGCCCCAGCAGGCTGAAGCACTCCACGCCGTTGTCGAAGAGATAGATCAGCGTGGTGGCGTCACCATCCAGGTGCTGTTCCAGATTTTGATAGGCGCTGTGGGGTAGTTGGCGGTTGATGGGCAGCAGGGGCAGGTCGGGAAAATGGGCGCGCCGCCAGCCATGCACAACGCGGAAGGCTTGGCGTTGCTCCGCGGCCAGGTTCTCCAGGGTCTGGATAAGCTGGCCAAGCGTGACCTGCGAGAACTCCTCACGAGCCACGCGGTCGAAGGGGGCGTCCAGGTGCTGGCGTATCAGGGCGTCCATGGCGAAATGTAGCACCCCGTTATGGGCTTGACAGGATTTTTCACACAACGGGCAAACCGCACTTCACCACGCGAAGCGGACGGTTGTCACCAGCATGATAAGGCAGCTCCTCCACTTCACGGAAGGGCCACAGGCAAAAGTCCGCCTGCCAACCCGGCCGCAGGCAAGCCACTCGACTGCCCTGTCCCAGCGAGATGGCACCGCCCATGGTGGCGCTCCACAAGGCCTCCTCCGCCGTCATCTTCAAGCGGCAGGTGGCCAGACTAAGGACAAAGGGCATGCTTTGGAGATGGCTGGAGCCGGGGTTGAAATCCGTGGCCAGGGCTATGCGGCCACCCGCCTGGATGATGCGCCGGGCGGGGGGCCAGTCATCCAGGCCAAGGAAATAGGTGCAGCCCGGCAAGAGGCCGAAACTGCAGTCCGCGCGCACCAGGGCCTGGATATCCTCCTCCGTGGCCTGTTCCAGATGGTCGGCGCTCAAGGCACCCATGCGCGCAGCCAACAGGGCGCCTCCGCCATGGCGGATCTGGTCGGCATGCAGACGCAGGGCCAAGCCGCTGGCCTTCGCCGCGCGGAACAGGTCCTCGGCCTCCTCCACGCTGATCACCCCAGGTTCACAGAAGGCGTCCATGGCCTCCGCCAGACCGTGGCGCACCACCACGGGCAGGATCTCCTCACGGATGAGGCGGAACCACTCGGCCCGATTATCGGTGAACTCCGGCGGCACGCTGTGGGCGGCAAGCAGGGTGGGGTGGATGTCCAGCGCCTCCTCCGCCGCCAGTTCGCGCAAAATGCCAAGGGAGAGCAGTTCATGCTCCACGGACAGGCCATAACCGCTCTTGGCTTCAATGGTGGTGGTGCCCAGTTCCAGGAAGCGGCGCAGGCGCTGGCGCACGCGCTCTTTCAGCTCCGCCGGATCGGCCTCCATCAGGCTGCGCCGACTGCTAAGAATGCCTCCGCCCGCCGCCTGGATCTCCAGGTAGGGGCGTCCGGCGTTGCGCATTTCATACTCGCCGGCCCGATGCTCGAAAAACACCGGATGGGTGTGGCTGTCCACGAAGCCGGGCAGCACCATGGCGCCGACGGCATCCAGTGTGGGAAGCTGCCCGGCACGGGCGGCCCGCGCCTCTGGTGCCGATGCGTGGCCAACCCAGGACACCTTGCCCTGGCGCACCACCATGGTATCGCCGGGCAGAATCTCCAGTCGATAGGCCTCATGGGGATGCGGGCTGACAATGGGCCCGCAATGTTCCAGCAGCAGGTCCTTCACAGGCCTCTCCCTTCGTCCAGGGCCGTCTTCATGGAGTAGACACGGCCCATGGCCTCATCCGCGAGCAGGGCAAGATCCTCGCGATGGGCCTCGTCCACCGGCATTTCCGCCAGTGTGAAGGGCCGCCCCACTTCAACCCGCACCAGAGGGCGGCGCCACGGTCGGGGCAGGTAATGGCCGGGTGGCAGCGCATTCCGCGCCCCGCTGATGGCAATGGGCACCACAGGAACTCCGGCCAGCAGGGCCAGGCGCACAAATCCCGTGTGGGCTTTCCGATCCCCATCACGATGGTGGCGCGTGCCTTCCGGCGCCAGGCAAAAGGCCAGACCGCGGCGCAACTGCTCCAGGCCGCGGGCAAAAGCCTCCTCGTCGTGGCCCCCACGCTGCACGAACACAGCACCGCAGGCTCGGAACCAGGCTCTCACCAGCAGTTTTTTCCTTAGCTCGGCCTTGGCCCAGAAGGCCACGGGACGCCGCACCACATGGGCCATGGCCGCCACATCCATCACCGAGCTGTGATTGAAAATGACCACGCATGGCCCATCGGGAAGCCTGGAGCCCGCCTTCACCACAACCTTGCCATAGAAATGGCCAATGGCCCGCACCGCCACGCCACTAAGCGTGAAGACCCAGGCGGACGACGCTGCCCCGTCCTTGCTCAAGCGTTGGCTTCCAACATGGGCAACTCCACATCATGGGCGCGGGCGCACACCAGGGCATCCTCGTAGCCGGCATCGGCGTGGCGCAGCACGCCCATCAGCGGATCGTTGGTGAGGACGCGCTCCAGCCGGGCCGCCGCCTGGGGCGTTCCATCGGCCACCACCACCTGACCGGCGTGAAGGCTGTAGCCCATGCCCACGCCGCCCCCATGGTGGAAACTGACCCAGGTGGCGCCAGAGGCTGTGGAGAGCATGAGATTGAGCAGGGGCCAGTCCGCCACGGCATCGCTGCCATCGAGCATGGCCTCCGTTTCGCGGTTGGGGCTGGCCACACTGCCACAGTCCAAATGGTCCCGCCCGATGACCACCGGCGCTTTCAGCCGCCCATCCGCCACCGCCTGGTTGAAGGCCAGGCCCGCCAGGTGGCGTTCGCCGTAACCAAGCCAGCAAATACGCGCCGGCAGGCCCTGGAAGGGGATCATCTCGCCGGCCTTGCGGATCCAATTGGCCAACGGAGCATTGTCCGGGAAGAGCTCCAGGATGATGCGGTCCGTTTCGACAATGTCCGCCGGATCCCCGGAGAGGGCGACCCAACGGAAGGGGCCCTTTCCAAGGCAGAAAAGCGGCCGCACATAGGCAGGCACGAAGCCCGGATAAAGCCAGCGCCCCTGGGCGTCGCGGATTTCCTCCACGCCCAGGTAGCCACCGTCCAGAGCCTTGGCGCGCAAGTTGTTGCCATAGTCGAAAGTGACGGCGCCGCGCTCCTGCAGGGCCCTCATGGCCCGCACATGAGCCGCCATGGTGCAGAAACTGGCCCTGGTGTAGGCAGCGGGATCCTCCGCGCGCAGGGTCATGGCCTGGGCGAAGTCCAGAACGCTGCCCTCAGGTGTGCGGTCCGGCACATAGCCGTGGAGTTCGTCGTGGGCGCTGGTCTGGTCGGTGAGCAGGTCCGGGGTGACTCCGCGCTCCAGCAGGCGCTCCAGCAGGGTGACGATGTTGCCCGTCCAACCGATGGACAACGCCAGTCCCGCCGCCCGGGCCTCCAGGGCGCGCTGGATGGCGGCGTCCAGGTCGGGGATCACCTCATCAAGGTAGCGGGGGCGGGCGCTGGCCGCGCGGCGCGCCACGCGGGCGGGATCCGCTTCCGCGCCAAGATAGACGCCTCCGGCCATCACCGCAGCCAGGGGCTGGGCGCCACTCATGCCACCCAGGCCGCCGGACACCGTAAGCGTGCCCTGCAGGTTGTCCTTTCCCAAATCCTGTCGGGCTGCGGCCACAAAAGTCTCATAAGTGCCCTGGAGGATGCCCTGGGTGCCGATGTAGATCCAGCTGCCCGCCGTCATTTGGCCGTACATCATCAGGCCGGCGGCTTCCAGCTCGTGGAAGTGCTCCCAGGTGGCCCAGCGCGGCACCAGGTTGCTGTTGGCAATCATCACGCGGGGAGCATCGGCATGGGTGCGCGCCACGCCCACAGGCCTTCCACTCTGCACCAACAGGGTCTGGTCGTTCTCCAGTTTCTCCAAAGCCGCCAGGATGGCCCGCAGGCTGGCATGATCCCGCGCGGCCTTGCCTGTTCCGCCATAGACGATGAGGTGCTCCGGATCCTCCGCCACTGCGGGATCCAGGTTGTTCTGCAACATGCGCCAGGCGGCTTCCTGCAGCCAGCCCTTGCAATGAAGATCGCGGCCGTGGGGGGCGCGCAGGGTGGGATATGCGGGCATCACAGCATCCTTGGATGACACCGGCGCCTTGTGCGTCGGGCTACTCCCAAGGTAGGAAAGGGCGCAGGCCGGGCGCCGGTGGCAAGGCCCTCCAGCCACAAAAAAGCGGCGCACTCCCCGGGGAATGCGCCGCTCGGCGTTGGATTCGCCAAAGATCACTTCACCAGCATGGCCTTGACTTGGCCCACCGACTGGCCGTCCACGACCAGCTGCAGGAGGTACATGCCGCTGGGCAGGGTGCTGCCGTCGAAGACGCGGCTGTGAGCGCCCGCCGCCAGGTTGCCCTGCGCCAATACGGCCACTTCCTGGCCCAGCAGGTTGAAGGCCGCCAGGCGCACCTGGGCCGCCGCGGTCAGCTGGAAGTCCACGCGGGTGGCGGGATTGAAGGGATTGGGCACCGGCAAGGCCAGCTGGGCCGACAGCGGCAGCGTGGAAGGCGCTTCCACATCCGTGCCGAAGAGGTAGTCCCGCAGGGGCACCAGGGTTTCCGCCAGACTGTGGCTGCTGCCCGCGCCGCCCGCCGCTTCCAGCGCGAAATTCACATAGACCAGACGCTTGGCGTTGAAGCCGCTGTGCACGCCCGTGGAGAAGGCCGAATTGTTGTCCAGGAAGAGGGTCTGCCCCCCTGCCGCCGGCAGGATCTCGCTTAGCGGCACTTCCTGGTTGCCCGCGCCTCCGGCGCCCTGAAGAATGAGGTAAAGGCCTTCACCAAAGGTGCCCGCCGCGCCCCGGGCTCCGCGCACCGTGCTGGTGGCCGGGCCCGTGGTGGCTTCCAGCACCTGGGTGAAGAAGTCCGTGCCCGCCAGCTGCTCATCGGCGTGCTGGCTGGACACCACCAAGCCGTGGCCGTCTAGGTAGCCTTCGAACAAGGTTTGCTCAGTGGCATCGAAGGTGCTGTCGTTGGTGCCGGAGGCGTAAATGGCCCAGGGATAGCGCGCCATGTCCAGCGCCTGGCCAGCCACATTGGGGAAGTCCCCCGTGGCGCTGCGGTACCAGTCGAAGGTCCAGTTCAATTCCTTGAACGCTGCGCGATACCAGGTGGGAATGCCCGTTTCGCTTGCACTGTCATCGTAGAGCAGAATCTCCGGCTCGCCCACCATGGCGTCGGCGCTGAAGTTCAGGCTGTTGGCGTTGCCCGTGGAGATGGCCACGCTCAAGTCCACATAATTGGCGGAGGAATCGGTGATGAGCAGCAGGATGGGGAAGTCCACACCCTGGTAGGTGGTGCCCGTGGGCAGCACGGGGATTTCCACTGTGGGCGTCAACAGCTCCACGCCCGCCTCGTTGCAGGTCAGGGTGGCAGTGATGCTCTCCGTGGGATTGATGCCCGTATTGGTGATGCTGTAATCCACGCGCAGCGTGTCCCCCGCCAGCAGGTGGCCGCCGTTCAGGTCGATGGTGGAGGTGGTGCCCAGGCTGATGCTGGTGTCGCGGATGTTCATGAGCGCCTTGTAGGCGTTGATGCGCCCGGTGCCCAGCTGGGGCGGGCTGGCGTAGCTGCTGTTGCAACTGGCGCTGTAGATGTTGTCCACCGTGCCCAGCAAACGGGCGCGCACCTCGCCGTTGCTCAGTTCCGGATTCATCCACCACAGCAGAGCGGCGCAGCTGGCAGCGTTGGGGCAGGCCATGCTGGTGCCGTAGAGGCTGGAATAGGTGTTGTTGAAATAGGTGGACTGGATGGCCGAACCCGGCGCCGACACATCAATCCAGTCGCCGTAATTGCTGTAGTCGGCCTTGCAGTCGTTGGACTCCGTGGACGCCACGCTGATCATGCCGCTGGCGCGGTCCAGCTGGTCCTGGGTGTTCACATTGTCGTTGCCTGCGGCATGGAAGCACAACAGGCCACTGTTGTAAGCGGCGGTGGCGGGTGTGCGGATGGTGCCGGAGCCGCCAAAGCTCATGCTGATGATCTTGGCGCCTTCCTCGATGGCGTAGTAGATGGCGCTGGCGGCCGCCGTCTGGATGACATAGCCGTTGCCGTCGGAGGCGTGGTAGCCCGCGCGCAGGCACATGATGCGCGCATCCCAGGCAATGGAGGCCACGCCCGTGCCATTGTTCGTCTGGGCGGCGGCAATGCCCGAGCAATGCGTGCCGTGGCCGTCGAAATCCATGGGGTTGTTGTCCGGTGTGGTGCAGTCCTCGCCACCAGCGCACCCCGTGGTGCTCACCCAGTCCCAGCCGTAAAAGTCGTCCACCAGACCGTTGCCGTCCTGGTCCACATTGTCCCGCTCCGTGTCTTCGCCAGGCGTGGTGCCCGTGGACGGCACCACATGATCTCCGTCCAGATCCTCCTCAGGGTTGCACCAGATGCGGTTGATGAGGTCGGGATGGTTCCAATCCACGCCACTGTCAATGATGGCAATGATCATGTCCGGGTTGCTGGGGTTCTCCGGGATGAGGTCCCAGGCCTCGATGGCGTCCACCCGGGTCATGGTGTACTGCTGGCCCAGGTAAGGATCGTTGGGCGAGCGATAGACGGGCATGATGTAGTCGGGCTCGGCGTATTCCACCTGGCCGGTGGCCTCGAACATGGCGGCAATGGCTTCCATGTCCAGGGTGTGGTCGAAGCTGAGCACATAGTTCAGCGACAGATCTGGCACGGTGGCGCGGCGCAGCTGGGGATAAAGCGGCTCCATGCGCGCGGCAGGGAAATCGGCCAGGATGCTGTCAAAGGCGGGACCCAGATGCAGGGCGCCGGCCTCACGGACAATGTCCGGCTGCTGCAGAAAACGGACGCTGAGGCGACCGGGCACATAGGCGTCGCCAAAAGCGGCCAACAGGGCCGGAGCACCAGCCAGCAGGGCGACAAGGGAGGCGTGAATGCGCAAGAGGAGGCTCCCCTTTGATAAGTTGCGGCCCGGTGCGCGTTGCCCTCCCCGGTACAGGCCGGCGGCAGGAGGCACTTCAGGCCGTGACAATATGGCGCAATTTGTGTGCCATGCCCGCATGGACCCGGCAAAGGATGTTTCAACCCATTCAAGTTGTTGATTATCAATCTGATCGACTCAGCCACTGTCCATCCACCGGCCAAGCGGCCCCATTGGAGTCAAGATCCGCGGTGAAAGCTGTAAAGAGCACGGAACGCCTGGCTTGGATTTTGTCCGCACTGCTGGTGTTGGTCCTGCATGTGGACTGGCATTTGGCCATGTCCGCGCTGCCACTGTACTCCTCACCTGCGGTGGACGAGGCCCTGCACTGGCAATGGGCCCAGGATCTGGCTTCCGGGTTGGGTTCACCGGAGCTGCCCTATTTCCGCGCACCACTCTATCCCTGGTGGCTGGGCATGCTCCATCGGGAAGGGCTGGGACTGGCCGGTTTGCGGTGGGCCGGAACCTTGTCCAGCCTGGCAACCCTTGCCCTGCTGGTGGCGCTCATTCACCGCAGCCATGGACGCAAGGCGGCGCTGGCGGCCCTTTTGCTCGGAGGTGGTTGCGCCACCTGGATCCACTATGAAGCACAGCTCCTGCTGGAACACACCGTGCTGCTATGGCTGGTGGTGGCATCGGTGGCCCTGTGGGGAAGCGTGCACAAGAAGGCGGGGTGGAGGGAGGGCCTTTTCGGCCTAAGCCTGGGTCTGGCGGCCATTACCCGGCCCAATGCCCTTGTGCTGGCGCCACTGGCCCTTCTGCTGTTGTGGCGTCAAGCGGAAGGCTGGCGCGGCTGGGGCAAGCGGGCCTTGTGGTGGGTGGCGGGATGGCTGCCCCCCCTGGCCCTGGTGGCCACCCTGAATGGCTGGCCCGGCAGCGGCGTGCTGGTGGCCAGCCAAGGTGGCGTGAACTTGTGGATTGGCACACATGGCGGTGCCGATGGCTGGTCCGCCACTCTGCCTGAGGTTGGCCCCGCCTGGGAGCGCGCGGATGCCACCGGTCTGGCAGCGCGTGAGTTGGGGCATCACCCGGATCCCGGGGAGGAAAGCGCCTTCTACACCCGGCGGGCGCTGGACTGGGCTTTTTCCCATCCCGGCCAACTGGCAGGCCAACTGGTCTGGAAGGCCGCCTTGCTCCTGGCTCCGCAGGAGAGCGGCAACAACACCAATCCTCTCAGTTTGTCGAAGCAGCGCGGATGGATGCATCTGCTTCTGCCCTGGTCCTGGTGGCTCTTGCTCCTGCCTGGATTGACGGGTCTCATGCTGGGTTTTCCCAAGCCCACCCTGCTGCGACGCTGGATCCTGGGAGCCCTGCTGCTGTACGCCGCTTCCTTTCTGCCCTTTTTCATGGCGGGGCGTTTTCGCATTCCATTGCTGGGCCTGCTGGCCTTGCCCGCCGCCACATGGTTGGGGGATCTGTGGCAGAGTCGCCGCTTGCGCATGGAAAACGGCGCCACTCCCGGGCGTGGAAGGAAGGTGGCGCTGGGACTACTTCTGATGCTGCCTCTGGCAGCGGGGATCTGGGTGGCGTCACGCCTGGATGGCGACCACCAAAGGCGCCAGGAAGGGTGGCAAGCCTTTCAGTTGGGCAATGCCTGGCTTCGGCTGGATGAAGGAGATTCCGCCCGGGCGCGCTTCCAGGAGGCGCTCACCCTTGCCCCCGGCCTGCGGGAGCTGCGCCTGAATCTGGGCCTGCTGGACATGCCCAGCCACCCGGCGCGGGCTGAGAGCCTTTTTCTGGCGGAAATCCAGGTGGATGGGCGCAGCGCCAAAGCCTGGAACAATCTGGGATCCTTGTGGCTGCACCAGGGGCAAGCCCAGCGGGCGGTGGAGGCCTTTGGCGAAGCCCTGCGCCTGCGGCCGGATCTGCCCGACGCCGCCTGGAACCTGGGTCTGGCCCTGGCCACCCGCGGCCTTGAAGAAGTCCGATTGGGCCATTGGGATTCCGCCCGCGCCTCCCTGAATGCCATCAAGGCCACGCCCTATCGCGGACGCGGCCTTGTGGCTCTTCAGCAATTGTTGAAAGAACAGGGCCTTAGCAGCCCTTGAACTGGGCCGGGCGCTTCTCCACGAAGGCCTTCGTCCCTTCGCGCATGTCCTGGGTGCCAAAGCAGGCGGCGAATAGATCCCGCTCCAGCGCAAGGCCCGCATCCAGCGGAAGGTCCAGGCCGCGATCAATGGCATCCAGGCAGGCGGCCACGGCCAGGGGCGCCTTCCCCAGAATCTCCTTGGCCAGCCCGATGGCCGCCATCAGGAAGGCCTCGCGGTCAAAAACCGGCTGACCCTTCTCGTCCCGTGTCAGTTCTCCCTGGGCATCCTTGGCAAAGGCCGACACCACGCGATTGGCCAAACCCAACCGCAAGGCCTCGTCGGCGCCCACCATGCCGCCCGTCAGGCAGAGTTCTGTGGCGCGTCCCCGACCCACAAGCCTGGCCAGGCGCTGAGTGCCACCATAACCGGGAATCAGCCCCAGGTTCACCTCCGGCTGGCCAAAGCGGGCATGGGGGGCGGCCAGCCGCATGTGGCAGGCCATGGCCAGTTCGCAACCACCTCCCAGGGCAAAGCCGTTAACGGCGGCAATGACCGGCTTGGGCAGACGCTCCAGCCGTCGCAGAATGCGCTGACCCTCCGCTGCCACCGCAGCCGCCTCCCGGGGACCCAGCTCCGCAAGTTCCGTGATATCCGCACCGGCAGCAAAGGCCTTGGCTCCGGCGCCGATGAGCACAACGGCACGGATCTCCTCCTCCCTTTCCAGGCGACCAATGGCAGCGTCCAGTTCGGTCAGCAGGGCGCCGTTCAAGGCGTTCAAACTGGCAGGGCGGTTCAAAGTCAGGACGGCCACGCCGTCATTCACATCCAATTGCACCAGGGCGCTCATGTGGGCTCCATTGCTGTGAAGGCTTGCAGGAATCGAAGCAGGCCGCGCGAGGATTCGAAACCCATCGCAGCCCGCAAAAGAGCATAGGATTGCGCAGTTGAATCAGCCACAGCACGCCCATTCCCTTCCGCACATCCGACTTGCTCGAGCATGCGAGCCGCTGGGGCCTGGGGCTGGTCACAGGCCTGTCACTCCCGCGAAACGGGAATCCATGCTGACACGATATCCCGGCGTTCGCTGGGACGACACGGCTCGCAGAAGGAATGCGAGGCTCGAGAATGAGTGCTGTGCAGGGAGGGATCTGTACATGCCCGAGAGCAAGCAGCCCCGCGATGCCAGGGGCACCACGGGGCTGCACAAAGGCGAAATGCCGTCCTAGTGCTGGAAAAGCTCCACCACGGGACGGAAGTCCGGCAGCTGCACCGGGCCGGTGATGCTGCCCAGGCCATTGTTCACACCAATGAACTCGGACACATCCACGGGCTCGATGTTCAAGCCCCAGCCTTCATTCATGGCATCCAGGATCACATTGGCGATGACAGCATAGCCCAGGCTGGTGGGGTGCACGCCGTCCAGGCTGAACAGACCACCCGACACGAATGCCGTGCTGAAATGGGCGCCATAGGCGTGGTAGCCTTCAGCCACCACATTGCTGAAGAAGGCGTTCATGTCCACCAGCAGGGCATCATGATCGCGACCACTGTTCAGGCCCGCCACTCCATCGGCGATCATGCCATTGAAGGATTCCACCGCCGCCTGGGCCAGTTCCAGCTCCGCGGCGTCCAGCACATAGGCGTCGGGCAGGGGATTGGAGGAGCTGGCGCCGCGCGTGGGATCCGCCGCCATGGCGCTGGCGGCCGGCAGCAGGACATAGTTGTTGGTGCCGGGATCCGTGTACACCGGCACGGCGTGACCCAGGGCATCGTCCATCACCCACACGGCATGCATGGGAGCGCCCATGGCATCCAGGGTGGCGTTGAGCACCGGGTTGAAGTAGGTGACGAACGGAATGTCCGTCACATTGGGGATGTTCATCACCGCCACATAGGGCGCCGTGCCCAATGCGCCCAGCGTGCCCGCCAAACTGGCCTGGAAGGTGGCTTCCGGCGTGATGCTGCCCGTGCCGCCGCTGGTGACGAAGCCCAGCACATCATTGTTGCCCAGCCAGCAGGTAACGAAGGAGGCGCCGGATTCGGCGGCCAACTGCACCTGGGTCTTGCCGAAGCTGTTGGCGTTCAGATAGAAGGCCGCGTAGGGATTGCCCGTGGCGTAAACATTCAGCGGGGCGCCGGCGGCGTGCATCAGGGTGATGCCCGGGATGCCGAAATTGCGCGGGGCGCTGAAGTCGAAGTCCGTGGGGGCACCCGCCTGCAAGGCGGCCACATTGGTCATGTCAACAGTGGAGTAACTCAGCTGGGCCGCGCCCGTGGTGCTGAAGTTGACCACCATGTTGCCCACCGGGCTGCCACTGACAAAGCCAAGACCCGTGCCCACCATGCTCACCTGCTTGAAGTTGGCAATGCCCAACTGGCGGGCGATGAGGTTGGGATAACTGGCCGCCACATGCTCGGGATTGCCCCAGGCGCCGCTCTGGTAGCCGGCGGTAAGGCTGTTGCCAATGGCCGTGTATGCCTGCAGGTCCGCCAGATCGGCCGGACTGCTGTAACTGGGGCTGGTGGGCATGTCGTCCGCCGTGCCACAGCCAATCATCATGGCGGCGCCGGCAAGAGCCAAGCCCATCAGCAGCTGCTTCGTGCTCAGGTTGGTCTTCATTTAGAACCCCTTTCGAACGCTGAAGCCGAAGGCCGGAATGCTGCTCTCGTAGGCGCCCGGGAACTCGGCGAAGGTGCTGACGCGATCCTGCAGCATGATCTGGATGAAGTAGGCGTCCAGGGCCAGGCTCTCGTTCAACTGGTAGGAAGCACCCAGGCTGATGCCGTTGCGCTCGGCATCGGGCAGGCTGGGCTCCAGGCGCTGGTCGTCCACGGCGTTCTGCTCGTAGTACCAGCCGCCACGCAGGGTCAGCTGCTCACTGGCGGCGTACTCCACGCCCGTGCGGAAAGCCAGGGTGTTCTTGTAGAACTTGGGCGAGTGGCTGTCCTTCAGGGCGCTGGTCTCCGTCACGAAATCAATGTCCAGGCTCTCGTAGTTGTTCCACTCCGTCCACACCAGGTCTCCGCGCCAGGTGAGCTTGCCGTCCAGCAAGGTGCCGGGATGGATCTGCCAGCCTGCCATCAACATGGGCGGAATGTCCAGGTCCAGCTCCACATCGGTGGTGGGGAACATGGAGCCCAGCAAAGCCTGATGGGTGGGATTCTCCACATCCTGGGTGGTGAAGGAGGCGTCGCCCTTGGCAGCCAGCACCATGCCGCTGCGGTAGGAAATGCCCACGGTCACTTCATCACTCAGGTCGTGCTGCAGGCCCAGGTTCCAGCCGAAGCCCGTGCCCTGGCCTTCCAGATCCACATCCACATAGCCGTTGAAGGGATAGCCCGTGTAGCTGTCCTTGGACATGGTGGCGATGCCGATCATGGCGTCCAGGCCC
>CAIWAD010000257.1 GCA_903910645.1 uncultured bacterium
CCCTGGAGAGTGCGCGGGCGTTCGCCCATGAACATCCTGGAGCCGCGGGAAGCCTGGGAACTGACGGGCCAGGTGCCCAATGTCACCTTCCCCAGCGGCCTCTGCGTGGATGTCGACGCAGGAGGCGTGGCGGAGCTGGATGCGCCCTTCCGCCTCTACTACGGCGCGGCGGACACTTGTGTGGGTCTGCTGGAAGGTCGCCTGCAGGATCTGCTGGACGCCTGCGCGCCCTGTGATGGGCCATGAAGAGTGAATGCGGTGGGCTTGGGAAAGAGGAGTGCGCCATGAGCCTGGGCCATGTGGTGGTGGGCATTGACATTGGCGGGACCAACACGCCTTTCGCGCTGGTGGATGGCGAAGGCCGCCTATTGAGTCGCGGTCTGGTTCCCACCCGGGGACGAGAGCCCCTGGAGCAACTTCTGCAGCGGCTGGTTGAGGGCCTGGAAGACCTGATGGCGGAACTGGAGCCTGGCCGCCGCGTGTTGGCGGTTGGGGCTGGGGCACCCAACGCCAATGCCCGTACGGGCTGGGTGGAATCGCCTCCCAATGTCAGTTGGGGGCGCTGCGATCTGGCCGGGGAACTGGCCAAGCGCCTGGGATTGCCCGCCTTCATCACCAACGACGCCAATGCCGCCGCCCTGGGAGAATGGCGCTGGGGAGCCGGCCGGGAGGTGGACGACTTCCTCATGGTCACGCTGGGAACCGGCTTGGGCAGCGGCTTCATTGTCCAGGGCGAGTTGCTGCACGGCGCCAGCGGCCACGCCGGGGAATTGGGGCACATTTGTGTGGACCCCGGTGGCCGTCGCTGCAATTGCGGCCTCCTGGGCTGTTTGGAGACCTGGGTGAGCGCCGGCGGCCTGCTGCGCACGGCTCGCGAATCGGGGTTGGATCTTGGGCCCTGGCTGCGCGCCGGTGAGGAGCCCGCCCCCCTTCATTTGTACCGCGCGGCGGAGGCCGGGGACGAACAGGCCGCCCGCGTTTTCCAGCGCACCGGTGAGGTGCTGGCCCAAGGACTGGCCACGGCCATTCATCTGGTCAGCCCGGCACGCGTGGTGCTGGGCGGCGGCGTGATGCGCGCCGGAGGCTGGATTCTGGAGCCGGTGCGTCGCGCCCTGCCAGCCCTGCTCATGGAACCCTTCCGGGACACGGTGCAGGTGGAGGCCAGCCAATTGGACGCCGACGCCGCCGGGGTGCTGGGCGCCGCCGCCTGGGCCTTCCGCGGTCTAAGCCATCAGGAGGATGTTCGTGCCTGATCCTTTGCTTTTGAACTGCCGGTGGGCCCTTTGCCTGGCCCTTCCCCTGGCCGCCGTGGCCTTCCCCCAACCCGAGATCCCCTTCAACCCACCCGACTACTTCTGCCTGTGGACGGCCGCCGCGCCCATCATCGATGGCAGGCCGGACGAGGCATGCTGGCAGGCAGCGCCGTGGACAAGGGATTTCGTGGACATCCGGGGTGGCGCCTGGCCCGCGCCCACGCACCGCACCAGGGCCCGCCTGTTGTGGGACGACCACGCCCTTTATGTGGCGGCGGAGCTGGCGGAGCCGGGGCTGTGGGCCACCTTCCGGGACCACGATGCCGTCATTTACCACGAGCACGACTTCGAAATCTTCCTGGATCCGGACGGGGACAATCACGACTACTACGAGTTGGAGTTGAACGCCCTGAACACCACCTGGGACCTGCTGCTCACCAGGCCGTACCGGGATGATGGCCTGGCCGTGAATGCCTGGGAGATCACCGGGCTGGAAACGGCCGTGGCCCTGAACGGCACCCTCAACCAACCCGCCGATATGGACAGGGGCTGGACAGTGGAGATGGCCCTGCCCTGGACCGCGCTGAAAGAGGCTGCGCGCCGCGTCACGCCTCCCAATCCTGGTGATGCCTGGCGCCTGAACTTCAGCCGCGTGGAATGGCACCTGGATGTGAAGGATGGGAGCTATGTCGTGCGCAGGGACGCCCAGGGACACAAGTTGCCGGAGGAGAACTGGGTGTGGGCGCCCCAGGGCCTGATCGCCATGCACTATCCGGAGCGCTGGGGCTTTCTGCGCTTCGTGAAGGAGGGTGTGCAGGCACCGCATCTGGAGTGGGGCAAGGGCGAGCAGAAAGCCGCTGACGTGTTGATGGACTTCTACTACCGCCAGCGCGCTCGCCTGGAGGAGGGCAACGCCTGGATTGCCCCGGAGGAGGCCCCGCCGGTGGGATTTGGCTGGGGACCGCTGGAGGTGGAGGCGTTGGGGGCGCGTTTCCTGGCGCGTACAAGGCACCAGGATGGTCGCCTCATGAGTGTGGATGAAACGGGGCGCCTCCTGCGCGTCCAGCCTTAAGGAGCCCGCATGAATCTGCTGTGGTACGACTGGAGCATCGTGCTCTTCATTTTCCTGGTCATCCTGGTGAGCGTGCTCATGAGCCGCGGGCACATGCGCAGCGTGGCGGATTTCCTGGCGGCTGGACGCTCGGGAGGGCGCTATCTCATCACCGTCAGCGCCGGCGCGGCGGGTCTGGGGGCCATCACCGTGGTGAACATGCTGGAGATGAACTACCAGGCGGGATTCACCCAAACCTGGTGGGGCTTCACCATGGGACTGGTGGTGCTGGCGCTCACCGTCACAGGCTGGGTGAACTACCGCTTCCGCCAGACCCGGGCCCTGACTCTGCCCCAGTTCTTCGAAATGCGCTACAGTCGCAACTTCCGCGTTTTCGCCGGTGGCGTGGCCTACATCTCCGGCCTCATCAACTTCGGCATCTTCCCCAGCGTGGGGGCCCGCTTCTTCATCCACTTCTGCGGCTTGCCGCCCCACTTCAACCTGGGCGGCCTGGAGATCTCCACCTACCCAGCGGTGATGGCCGTGCTGCTCCTCAGCGCCCTTTCCTTCGTGTACATGGGCGGACAGGTTTCGGTGATGGTCAGCGACTTCTTCCAGGGCCTCTTCGTGAATATGGTCTTCGTCATGCTCATTCTCTTCGTCATGACCCAGATCAGCTGGACGCATATCAGCGAAGCCATGGCCATGGCCCCCACCGACGCCTCGAAGATCAATCCCTTCAACACCTCCCACCTGGAGGACTTCAACTTCTGGTACTTCATCATCGGGGTCTTCGGTGTCATCTATTCGGCCATGTCCTGGCAGGGCACGGCGGCCTACAACAGCAGCGCCAAGAGCGCCCATGAGGCCAAGATGGGCGGCGTGCTCAGCACCTGGCGCGGACATGGACAGGCGGTGGCTCTGCTGCTGCTGCCCATTGTGGCCTACACGGTGATGCACCACGAGGCCTACGCCGGCTTGCGCGCCTCCGTGGACGGGGTCCTGGGCGGTCTGGACACGGACACGGTGCGCAACCAGATGCGCGTGCCCCTGGTGCTTTCCCATCTGCTTCCCCACGGTCTGCTGGGCGCCTTCGCCGCCCTCATGCTGGCGGCGCAGATCTCCACCGATGAAACCTACCTGCACAGCTGGGGCAGCATGCTGGTGCAGGATGTTGTGCTGCCCATGCGCGGCCGCCCATTCTCGCCCAGGCAGCATCTTTTCGCCCTGCGCCTGAGCATGCTCTTCGTGGCCATTTTCATCTTTTGCTTCAGCATGTGGTTCCCGCCCACCTATGAGTACATCGCCATGTTCTTCGCCATCACCGGCGCCATTTTCGCCGGCGGCAGCGGCGCGGTGATCATCGGCGGCCTGTACTGGAAGCGCGGCACCACGGCGGCGGCCTGGACCAGCATGCTCACGGGATCGGGCATCGCCGTGGGCGGCATTGTCATCCGCCAGTTCGATCCGCACTTCCCCATCAACGGACAGCAGTTCTGGGCCCTGGCCATGGCGGCCAGCAGCGTTCTCTATGTGCTGGTCAGCCTGGCGGGCAAACGCCAGGTGGATCTTGACCGCCTGCTGCACAGAGGTCAGTGGGCGGACAGCGAAAGTGTCCCCCAACATCCCAAGGGCAAAACGGGAGTGGGTTGGCGCATCTTCGCCATGGGGGCGGAGTTCACCCGCCGGGACAAGGTGCTCTACATCTCCACCTACGCCTGGACCTTCTTCTGGGGCGCGGTGTTCGGCCTGGGCACGCTCTGGCATTTTCTCCATGGCACCACGGACCCGGGCTGGATGAAGTTCTGGCGCTTCTATGTGTGGCTCTATGTGGTGGTGGCGGTGGTGGTGCTGGTCATCTTCACCGTGGGCGGCCTGAAGGATTTGAAGGCCATGTTCGCCCAGTTGAGTACCCAGGAGCGCAATGA
>CAIWAD010000258.1 GCA_903910645.1 uncultured bacterium
CCGGCGTTGCTGTTGGGGCCTTTGTCGCCGCTGCGGGCCCAGGCGATCTGTTCCAGGCGGATGCGCATCTCAGGCTCCTGCTTCTTCCACACTCACCTGCGTCTGGATAAGACGCTTGGGCACCAGGGCCGGCCAGTAGGCGATGATCTCCTGGGGCTTGGGGCGGCCGCCGGCGAAACCGGTGATGCCGCTGGGCCCGTTGGTGATCACCGGCGCCAGCTCCTTGCCGAAGCGCTCCACCATGGCGGTGCTGGCATCACGCACGCCCAACCGCAGCACCACCTCGTTCACCTGTTCCGGCTCCGCCTGCACGCCTGGGTGGCAGGTGCTCACGCCCAGGTACTCGGTGCTGCTGTGCTCGAAGCGGCAACCCGCTTGCTCCAGACGCTTCCAGATGATCTCCGCCGTCAGGCGCGCCTTGCGCAGCGCCCGTGGCCCGCTGATGGTGAGCTGGCCATGGGCCTTCCACCCGGCATGGTAGGAGAAGCTCACCTTGTAGGTGTCCGTGGCGGGCAGGCCCTTCACACCGCTGATGCGCACGCGGTCGCGGCTTTCCTCCGCCAGGGTGAAAGAGGTGAAGTCCACACGCGTGTCCGGGCTGATGTAGTTGCGCGGATCGCCCATCTCGTAAAGGATTTGTTCCGCCACCGTCTCGCGCGTGACCATGCCGCCGGTGCCCGGCTGCTTGGTGACCACGAAGGAACCGTCGGATGCCACCTCCACCACGGGATAGCCGATTTCCGCCAGCTGCGGCACTTCCCACCAGCGGCTGTGATTGCCGCCAGAACATTGGGCGCCGCACTCCGTCACATGGCCCGCCAGGGTTCCGGCGGCCAGCAGATCCCACTCAGCGCGGCCCCAACCAAAGGCATGCACCAGCGGACCCAGGGCCAGGCCGGGATCGCTCACGCGGCCCGCCAGCACCACTTCCGCGCCCTTGTCCAGCGCCTCGGCGATGCAGAAGGAATCGATGTAGACATTGGCGCTGCTGATGCGTCCGCGCACGGCGTCGAAGCTCTCGCCTGTTTCCAGGTTGCGGAAGTCCGCGCCGGCGGCCTCCAGCTCCGCAATGCGACCCAGGATGTCGTCGCCCTCGATGACGCCCACGCGCACCGTGCGTCCCAGCTTGGCGGCGGCCTTTCCAAGGGCCTCCCGGCAGGCGCGGGGGTTCACGCCGCCGGCATTGGTCACCACGCGGATGCCCTGGGCCTGGCAGGCGGGCAGAATGCGTCCGAAGAGTTCCACGAAATCCCGTGCGAAACCGCTTTCCGGGTTCTTCAGGCGCTGGCGCTGCATGATGCTCAGGGTCACTTCCGCCAGGTAGTCCAGGGTGAGGAAGTCGATGCCGCCGCGCTCCACCAGGTGCACGGGGGCGTCAATGCTGTCTCCCCAGAAACCCTGGCCATTGGCGATGCGCAGGAAAGGTCGGTCGTGGCTCATGAGTCCTGTCCGGCTGCGGCATCCCTGTGGATGCGGGTGAATGCGCTTTGCGCCTCTGCCCGGGGCAGGACGCCCTTCAACCACTCCACCACTTCCTCCACTTGCTGAAAGAAGGGTGGATGCACAGCGGTCAGCGGCTGCGCGTCCCAGCCCAGCAGGGCCAGGGGCTTTCCATATGTGATGGCGTAAGCGATTTCCGACACCGTGCCCGTGCTGCCGGGCAAGGCCACCACGGCATCTGAGCTGAGCACATTCATGCTGTTGCGTGCGTAGCCGATGCCCGAGGCCACCGCCACGGTTGCCCAGCGTGTGGCTTCGTGGGGATCCTCGCCGGGAAGCAGGGCCACCACCATGCCGCCGGCCTGGGCCGCACCCTTTGAAACAGCTTCCATTACACCCACGGGCCTTCCGCCTGAGAGGGTGGTCCATCCCTGGCGGGCCAGCGCCTGTCCCAGCCTTTCCGCCAGGTCGGCGATCCGCGCGCTGCACTGCACGCCACCCATCACGCCCACCACGGGCGCCCTCACGCCTCCTCCTCCAGGAAAGAGACCTCGTGGCCCCGGTAGCGGCCGTCCTGGTATTCGAAGCGCGCCAGGAAGCGCCTTCCCGCCAGCAGCCAGGGAAGGAAGTGGCGATCCCCTTCCCAGAGGTTCAAGTCCAACAGGCTTTCACGGGGAATCCACTCCAGGTGGCCTTCTGCGGGATGGGGGCCCACTTCACCTCTGGGATCCGGCGCGTGGAAGAGGAAAACGGACCAGTCGCGCCGGCCATCGAAGAGTGGAAAGGTGATGTGGCCGGCAAAGCGCAGACGCCCCGCCACCAGTCCGCTCTCTTCCATGATCTCCCGGCGGGCGCAGTCCATGGGAGACTCGCCGGCTTCCAGCTTGCCCCCCAGTCCATTGGATTTGCCGAAGTGCAGATCCTCCGGGCGCGTGTCCCGGTGCAGCATCAGGATGCGGCCGTCGCGCTCCACATAGCAGAGCGTCGCTTCGACCACCGGGTTCATCGTGTCAGGCCGGCCAGATCAAACGTGAAAGCCTGGCGCAGTTCCCGCGCCACGGTGTCCGGATCCAGGCTGGACAGGGTGGGGGCATCATCCTCACCCATGAAGGAGGCCACCACGGGGAAGGCGCGCCCCAGCACGCTGGCGAAGGGCGTAAGCTCCTCTGCCGATTGCCAGATGCCCTTGCCCTGCTCCAGGGCGTTCAGGCGGGCAAGGGCTTCCTCCAGCGGGGCGTAGCGGAAGTACCAGGCATTGCTGGAATCCCCTTCCCACATGCCGGGAGCCCGCCAGCGATCCACCGTAAGGGCCCACATGTAGCCAGGGTAGTGCAGGTCGTGGTGCCAGCCGCCTTCCGCCTCCACGGACACCAGTTGCACGCGTCGGCCGTCCCACTGGTTGCGCAGCACCGGATGCAGCAGGCTGCCGTCCTCCAGCGAGGCGTTGAAGGCGCTTATCTGCAGGGCGCGGCTCAGATCCCCTCTGTGGGCGGCGCGCAGGATGCGCCAGGATGCGAAGCGGTGGTGGTGCAGGGTGCGCTGCACGGCGCCGGAGTCCAGCAAGGCCCGGGCAGCAGGAATCTGCGTCAGATTCAGGGTTGAAGCGCCCTGCTCAAGCAGCGTGGGAAGGGCTGCGAAGCAGGCCTCGTGGATCAGGGCAGGATCCTGTCCAGCGGACTCACCGGTGTGGATGATCCGCACCAGGGCCTGATAGAGCGCCTGGGAAGCCTCCGGGGCCCAGGCCCAGAAGTCGCCAATCTCGGCGGCACCCACCAGGGTCTCCCGGTGACACAGGGCCAGCTGCGGATTGAGCAGCACCCAGGCGGCCAGCACGCCGTCCACATCCAGGTGGTTGTTCACCACCAGCCCGTCCTCCGGCAAGTTGCCGAAGACGATGAAGTTCAAGGCGATCTCCGTGGAGCTGTCCGCCTTGTAACGATCCTCGGTGATGTTGGGATTCCAGTGGCTGAGCTCGATGTCCAGCCCCTCGCGCAGGCTGCCACTGGTGCTGTCCACATAGAGACGAAGGGCGGATCCGCTGTGGGGCTGGCAGGCCTCGGATTCCATGAAGAAGATGAGAGCCATGGGCTTCTTCCTGCTATTGAACCTTGGTGGAAGGTAGCGAAGCCACGGCGTTGGCGGGCCATGCCCTGGCGGCTTCAGGACAGGATGCGCCGCCCGCCGGTGGAAGCCCCGCACCACCGGGTGAAGAGCCGGGCGCCCAGGTCCAGCGCGGCCTCCAGCTCCGTCCCGGGACAATCCCCGGGGGCAAAGATCACCAGCAGCAGGCGGGTGGTGGAAAGGCCCACACAGGTGCGTGGGCTGTCGCTGGTGGGGCTGCCGAAAGGGCCGGCCTGGTCGAAGAGCGCCAGGCGACCTTCCAGGTGGACATCCTCCTTGCGGATGCCGGGATAACCTTCCCCGGCCAGCCCCTTGCGCAGGGTGACCGGTCCTTCCACGCGCATGGCATCGTAAAGTCCCAGGGGCAGCAGGATGCGCAGACTGAGTTCATTCCCCGCGTCCACGGCGCTGTTCACCAGGGGCAGGCCCTGACCTTTCAGCACGCGTCGCAACAGGGCCTCGGAAGAAGGCCGCGTGCGGGTGGGATCCACTCCGGCAGCGTGGTACAGGCGACGCGCCGCTTTCAAGCCGGGGATCTCGCCCGGCTGGCATCCGGCGTGGAGGGTGGCCAGCTCCATTTCCAGTGCGGCCATGGCCTGGCGCTGGGGAAGGGGTGTTGCTTCCACCCTTGCATCGGGCAGCTCCAGAACGGCGGCGCGCACTTGTCCCATCAGGGTGGCGTGCAGGGTGAAGGGTGTGTGCATCTCCATAAGCAAGAACTCCTGCTGGATTGGGCGAAACGGCCGGGGATCAGGCGACTGCTATAGCTCCAAGGCAAATCAGCTTTCCTGTGCCACCAAGGGATGCCATGTTCCTGCACCTTCAATGTGCGGAGGATCGTATGCGTCTGCGCTGGCTATCCCTGCTTGGATTGGCTCTGCCCTGCGCCGCCATTCCCCTCTCCAATTTCGGCTATCTGACCAACGGCATGGTATCACCCGAGGGGAACTCGATTTCCTTCATGGGCTACTACGATGGCCGTGTGCATGTGAATGGCGCGGGCAACTTCAATCTTGCTTCTCCTCCGGTCTTTCTTGGCTTCTACAGCCAGACCGCACCCATGTTCGATCCATCGGAATTAGGGTTTCAAGGCGGATATGCCGGTTCCTACTTCGCCTTGTCCCTGGATGTCCAGGAGGATCTGGAGAACCTGCGCGCCCACTGCCTGGCCCACAACCACTGGCCGGCGCGGCAGGACAGCCTGGCGCTGACCACCCTCATCCGTTTCGACGGGCCACTGTATCACGCCGCCCAATTCGCCCAGTCCCAGATCAGCGGACAGGACACCCTGTGGCAGGTGCCCTGGGTGACCATCCCGCTTCCCTGGCCGCCCGCGCCGGTAGCCATCGTGGTGGAAGGTGTGGCCCGCGTGAAGGGCGTGGTGAGCGGCCAGGTGACGCTGCTGGCCGCCGACAGCCTCTTCATCATGGGGGACCTCATCACCTCAGACACAATCCTGGAACCCTGCCCCAGCGACCCTCCCGCGTGGGACAGCCCTTTCGGCACCGTGCCGGCCGGATCGCCCCACCGCATCGGTCTCATTGGCGAGAAGGACATCATCGTGGCGGCCACGCTGGAGAACGGTTTCGCCAATGGGGTCTGGTCTCCCACCGTGGACTGCGGATGGCCCAATCACCCGGTGATCGAGCTGTGCCAGCAGGGACGGCGCGATGTGGTGATCACCGCCGCGCTCATGGCCCTTGGCTGCGCCTTCGAGGTGGAATACTGGAAGACCACGGCCTTTTCCGCCACCGTGCCCGAGCCCGAGCTCCAGTACGGAGCCTGTAGCGGCTATGCGAACACCGAGGCCTGTGTGTGGGATGTGACGCCTGGAGGTGTCTGGCCGGATTGTCTGGGCGCCAACTCACAGAATGATCGAAGAGGCACGCTCTTCCTGCACGGCTCGCTCACCACCAATCACGCGGGCTACACATGGCGCACGCCGGTGAACCCTTGGGGCAGCGTGTTCATTGGCTACCCCTACAAGGTGCGGCGCTACGACCTGAATCTGCTGGATGCGCCGCCGCCCTGGTGGCCGGAGTCGGACTGGCTGAGCGCCTTGCAGGTGGATGTGCAGCTGGAGCACGGCAGCGCCTCTGCCTGTGGACTGGTGAATGGCGCTCTTTTCGCCGAGGATTGGAACCAGGGACAGGTGCGCCTGCGCCTGCGCAGCGCGGACCTGAACAACGGCCAGCTGCGCATCCTGACCCGCGTGAATGGCCAGGTGGTGGACCAGGCCCTTCCAGAGGAGGGAGAGGATGCCTTCGTCTGGTGGACGCCCACGCTGGATCTGGCGCCGTGGCTGACGGAACCGGGCACGGTGAGCCTGGAGGTGGAGATGGGCCGGGAGGTGGGCTATCCGCCGCAATGGGATGTCTACGACAGCTGGAACAGCCAGGGCGGTCTCTGCCAATGGAGCTGGGACGCCACGGGCGTGGGACCCGCTGCCACGCCAAGGGCCTTCAGCCTGTCAGCGGCGTGGCCCAATCCCTTCAACCCGCGCACCAGCCTGGAGCTGAAGCTTTCCCAGGCCCAGCGTCTGCGCTGCGATCTCGTGGATGTGGCGGGACGCCGCGTGCGGGAGCTCTTCCAGGGCGAGCTGCCGGGCGGAGTGCATCAATTGGACGTGGATAGCGAAGGGCTGCCTTCGGGGCTCTATCTGGTGCGCGTGGAGGGCGAAGGTGTCAGCGCCACGCGCAAGCTTCTGTTGGTGAGGTGATCAAAAGAATCCCAGCTGCAGGCGCGCGGCGTCGCTCATCATGTCCTTGGTCCAGGTGGGCTCCCACACCAGGTCCACATGCACGCCCTGCACACCCTCCACATCCAGCACCTTGGCGGTGACCCGGCCGGGCAGGGCCTCGGCCTCCGGGCAATTGGGAGTGGTGAGGGTCATCTTCACCAGCACGAAGGCGTCATCGCTGATGTCCACGCCGTAGATCAGACCCAGGCTGTGGATGTCCACCGGGATCTCCGGGTCGAACACGGTCTTCAGCGCGGCGACGATGCGCCCTTCCAGCTCACTCTTGTCCAGCATCTACGGTTTCTCCACGACGGTTCAGCTTAATCCCAACATGCGCAGGGCCTTGCGCAGGGCCTGCTCCAATTGCTCCACCTCCTCCATCGTGCTGGTGCAGGCGAACGAGGCGCGCACGGTGCCCTTCAGCCCCAGACGGTCCATCAAGGGCTGTGCGCAGTGGTGGCCGCTGCGCACGGCCACACCCTCCAGATCCAGCAGGGTGGCCACATCGGAGGCGTGGGCGCCCTCCACCACAAAGGAAAGGGAGGCGCAACGCTTCCTGGGCCGGCCAATGATCCGCAGCCCGGGCAGAAGCTCCAGCCGACGGATGGCCTCCGTCATGATTTGATCCTCGTGGGCCGCAAGCGCCCTCTGGTCCATGGCGGCAAGGAAGTCCAGCGCGGCGCCCATGCCGATGGCCCCGGCGATGTGCGGCGTGCCCGCCTCCAACCTCCAGGGCAGCTCATTGAAGGTGACTTCCTGGTGGGTGACGCGGGCAATCATGTCGCCACCTCCCTGCCAGGGAGGCAATTGCTCCAGCAGTTCCAGCTTTCCCGCCAGTACGCCAATGCCCGTGGGGCCGTAGACCTTGTGGCCGGAGAAGGCGTAAAGATCCGCACCCAGGGCTTGCAGATCCACCGGCAGATGCGCCACCGCCTGGGCGCCATCCACCAGGACGCGGGCACCTGCATCGTGGGCCAGCGCCACCATCTCCGCCACGGGATTCACCGTGCCCAGCGCGTTGGAGACATGGGTGAGGGCGGCGATGCGCGTGCGCTGCGAGAGCCGCGCCTTCCACTCCGCCAGGGGCACCTCGCCCCGCTCATCCACCTGGGCCACCACCAGCTTCGCTCCCTTGCGCTGGCAGAGGAAATGCCAGGGCACCAGATTGCTGTGGTGTTCCAGATCCGTCACCAGGATCTCGTCACCGGGCTGCACAAAGGCCTCACCCAGGGACCAGGCGGCCAGATTCACGGAGGCGGTGGTGCCCCCGGTGAAAATCACGGCCTGGCTGGATTCCGCGTTCACAAAGCGCCGCACACTCTCCCGCGCAGCCTCGTAGCGCTCGTCGGCCTCCACCGCCATGCGGTGCAGGCCCCGGTGC